>NZ_WJEB01000013.1:0-42669 GCF_010994085.1 Gracilibacillus saliphilus
CAAGCCGTAGCGGTTGTTACGCCCAATATCCATCTCAAAATAACTACTTTATACCATCGTTATATTATTTTCGTCAATGAAAAGGACCGAGTGGGCTTTCCGGTTTTTCTTATATAATTATAAAGGGCCCGATACCACATTAGACAAATATGTTAAGATATAGCTTAATACATATGAGAGGGGGATGACTTCGTGAAGACAGTACTTGTGACAGGTTCAGGTAGTGGTTTTGGCTTCATAACAACACTGGAATTCTTAAAAAAAGGTTACAGAGTGATAGCGACAATGAGAACATTACAGTCACGTGATGAATTAATAGAAAGAGCCGAGGATGATCAGCTAGCATCCCAACTAGATATTATGGAAATGGATGTAACCGATGAGTATCAGATTCAATATGTTAAAGAATACATACAAACAAATTATAAAAAGCTCGACGTGTTAGTTAATAATGCTGGCTTTTGCCAAGCTGGATTTATTACAGATTTAACCACAGACGTTTTTCAAAAACAGCTGGATGTAAATTTGCACGGCGTTTTTCGTGTCACCAAAGTAATGTTGCCATTATTAGAACAGGCCAATAAGGCACATATCATTAATATAGGCAGTGTTAGCGGATATGCAGGTTTTCCAGGAATGTCTGCTTATTGTGCATCTAAGTTTGCTTTAGCTGGGTTCAGCGAAAGTCTACGAATCGAATTACTTCCGAAACAGATATTTGTCTCTTTAGTGGAAGCAGCATCCTATCAAACGGAAATTTGGGATAAGAGCTTGTCCAGTATTGACCAAATGGAGATGGAAAAAGACCCGATGAAAAGCGCGGTTCTGTCTTACGCACAACAAACATCAAAATCTAGTGCAAATCCGAGTGAAGTAGCTTCCTTGATAGCCTCGATATGCAGCAAAAAAAAGCCAAAACTCCACTATCCAATTGGCAAAGGGGCGAGAATGTTAGCTTTTGCTAAACGTCTTTTAACATGGACCTGGTTAGAAAAAATCATATTAAAAAAATTAAAACATAAAAAAGGAAAATTATGTTAGGATGGATGTGGAGGTGAATGTATTGTCAGAAGATATCATTCTATCACTAAAAAATGTAGCTAAATCTTACGGAAGTACTCGTGTTCTAGAAGCTATTAATCTTGATATCTATCAAGGTCAAATTATTGGTTATATCGGTCCGAATGGGGCTGGTAAAAGTACAACCGTCAAAATCATGTTAGGCTTGATAACGGAATTTGAAGGTGATATCGAAATATTTGGTGAGAATATTAAAACAAGTGGTGTAGCATATAAAAAACGCATTGGCTATGTCCCGGAAAACGGAGAAATCTATGATAGCTTAACACCTATGGAATATCTTTCTTTTGTCGGTGGACTATATGGAATGGATCAGCATGTGATCATCCGAAAAGCAACAGAATTGATGCGTTTATTTGAGTTAGAAGATGTACTACATACAAGGATTTCATCTTTTTCTAAAGGGATGAGGCAGAAAGTTCTGTTTATAGCTAGTATTATACATAACCCGGATTTACTCTTTTTAGATGAACCATTAAGTGGACTCGATGCCAACAGTATGATGATCGTCAAAGAGATATTAGATCAGTTAGCAAATCAGGGAAAAACGATTTTTTATTCCTCACATATTATGGACGTCGTTGAAAAAATCAGTAATCGGATTGTATTGCTTGCTGATGGTCAAATTGTTGCCGATGGAACATTTGAACAGTTACAGAAGCAGAATAAAGAAGGCTCACTTGAGGAAATTTTTAATCAACTGACAGGATTTCATCAACATCAAGAAATAGCCAGTTCTTTTGTTTCTATCGTGCAAAATGGTGATAGCGATGGATGATTTCAGATCATTGAAGATGTTGGATAAATTCCAATCGCTGTTTCAAAAAGCAAAAATCGATTACCCGATGATGCGGGAGATCCTGCAAATGAAATTAATGATGGATACGAGGAGAGTACCGACGATCTTTAATGATTCAAACTCAAATTCCGGTAATCAATTTCTGAAATCACTTGGTATCTATGCTTTGATGGGATTAATCCTGATTGCTTTCTTATTTGGTGATCAGTATATCTTTCAAGTCAGCATCATGTATGCTATTGTCATGTTTATTATTATGACATCGACCATTTCTGATTTCTCGAGCGTATTACTAGATGTTCGCGATAAAATGATTATAGGAACAAAACCAGTTGACTCGAGAACGGTTAATATGGCCAAGGTTGTCCATATCTCCATCTACTTATGTCAACTAACGATGGCGTTTACTGCTATCCCGATGATCATAGGGTTGTTTAATCAAGGGATTTTATTCTTTTTATTAAGTCTGATTGTACTGCTTTTTGTTAATTTACTGATTTTGATTATGACGGCATTGGTATATATCATTATCCTTCGTTTTTTTGATGGAGAAAAGTTAAAGGATATTATTAATTATATTCAAATTCTCTTAAGTATTTCCATGATTATCGGCTATCAATTAGTAGCCCGCACATTTGAGTTTGTAGATTTGAATGTTAACTTCAGTTTTGAATGGTGGCATGTATTGATGCCGCCGGTCTGGTATGGAGCGATATATGAAATAGTTTTAAATGGTGTAACAGATCTGTCGTATATCATACTCGCGATATTGGGTGTGATTATACCACTTGTAGCTATTTTTCTTTATATCAAACTGATTCCATCTTTTGAGCGCAACTTGGAAAAGTTTTTATCCAACAGTGGAAAACATAAACAAGCAAAAGAATGGTGGAGTCGTTTTTGGTCCAAGCTATTTGTTTGGAATCGAGAAGAACAAGTTTTCTTTGATTTTGCTACCAGAATGTTAAAAAATGAACGAGACTATAAGTTAAAGGTCTATCCAACAATCGGAATGGCTTTCATATTTCCATTTATATTTCTCTTTACGGATTTTACTAGTCGCTCATTCGACGAATTACGTGATGGTAACATGTATTTTTCGATGTACTTTAGCTTAGTTTTGGTTCCGGCAGGCATTCAAATGCTTCAATTTTCTACCAATCCAAAAGCAGCCTGGATATATCGCGCAGTACCGATGAAAAATGAAAATGTTTGTCACCGCGCAGTATTAAAAGCTTTTTTGGTTCGGTTGTTTATTCCGGTTTATCTCCTATTAAGTGCGTTCTTTTTAGTGATTTTCACAGAAAGAGTTTTATCTTTTTTAATTGTACTTATGTTAGTTGCTGCTCTTTATAGCAGGATTTGTTACCAAGTATTTCTTAAAAACGTGCTGCCTTTTTCTGAATCGTATCGAGTTGTTCAAAGCAAACAAACCGGTGAAGTTTTAGCACTCCTAGCCCTAACTATAGCTTTTGGCTTGATTCATTATGGAATGACGCTTATTACATTCGGCCCCTATATTTTTATCGGTGTTCTACTGATTATCAATGTGATATTGTGGAGGAAATAAAAATCATCCCCAGTAAGGGGATGATTTTTTAGATCAATTCTTCAATTTCAGCATTTTCTCGAAGTTCATCGATTTTGGCTTGAATTTCTTCTTGTTTTTCTTGTTGTTTTTGTGATTTAAGTGTTTGTTTAATTGAATCTTCAACATCTTCCAATGGTGGAAGGTCTTCTTCACTTTGCTCTGCTGCTGTTTGATAATATTCTTTGATTTCATCATCTGTTACTTCGATACCAAGTACAGACTCCATATATTTTTCAGAAAGTAAATCATTCTCGATTTGTTCCTTAAACATTTCTTCTGTATATCCGCTCGATTCCAGAACAGTAGCGTACTCTTCACCAAATTGTTCTTCATAAGTCGCTAGTTCATTGTCAATTTCTTCTTGCTCTACTGTAAGTCCCTCTGCTTTAGCATCTTGTCGGATCAGTTCCTGAGTAATTAATTCATTTAAAGTTTGCTGTTTTATAGCTTCGGTATCTTCTACTTCTTGTCCGGCCTGTTCTAATGTGCTTTTCACAAGTGGATAAATTTGATTGTAGGAAGAACCAGGAATTTCTTCACCATTAATAGTCGCTACAGCTTGGTCTTCTTCTACTAATTCATCATCACTAACTCCTTGTTGTCCTGTCGCTGCAGCTGAATCAGCTGCCTCCTCTTGTGCTTCTGGTTGTTCACCCTCAGCTTCACCTTCACTCTCAGGTGTTTCTTCTGCTGCAGGTTCTCCTGTATTGTTTTCATCAGCTGGCTCCTCGTCATCATTACTACATGCAACGGTGACAACAGCCAAACTAATCATCATTAATAGCATTAATATCTTCTTCATTAATAAACAACCTCCATATAACTCATTGTCTGTCCATTCAAACATAGGTGATAGAACAATTGCAACCCATATTATCTCAAGTTTAGCAACATTATTCCCATCATACCAGTAATCTGATTATTTTATTACATTTAAACAACAAAAAAGCACTCATTTCACACTTTTTCCATAGTGTTGTTTCTCTTAATTGGGAATAATAATAATAGGAGTGAAAATAGATGAAAGATATGTCAAAAATAGCTATCTTTACTTTAATAATTGGATTTATCATTATTGCTGTAACGGTTTCTCTTTTTATCGAATTAGCAGGTGATGTGCTAGAAGAAGAGAAGTTTTTCGCCGATCGTGTTTTTCAGGAGTTTATTGTCTTTGCAGAGGAGGATTGGCTTTATCAGCTGATGGGGGTGGTTACAGAAGCGGGGTCGATTCTCTTTTTAACGATAGCTTCTGTCTTACTAGCTGTCTATCTTTTCTTTGCGAAAAAAAGTAAATGGTACAGTATGTTCTTCAGTATCAATATGATAGGGATTAGTTTATTAACACAAGTATTGAAGCTTGTGTTTGAGCGGGAGCGACCGGAATTAATTGCACAATATGGTGGAACAGGTTTTAGCTTTCCTAGTGGACATTCAACGGGCTCCGTTGCCTTTTATGGATTTGTTGGCTACCTATTGTGGAAAAAGATTTCAACGAAATGGCTAAGAGTTTCTTCTGTTTTGTTCTTTGCGTTTCTTGCAGTGACGATTGCCTTCAGCCGTGTCGTGTTAGGGGTGCACTTCTTTACCGATATTGTAGCAGGGATGTCACTGGGGGTCGGGTGGCTGATCACTTGTATTATTGCTTTAGAATTATTACTTTGGAGGGGAAGAAAAAAGCGTAATTCTTGAGAACGAATTACGCTTTTTTTGGTATTTGTCTAGCTCCGAGCGCCCAAAAACTAGGCGACTTCACGAATCGCCCTAGGATAAGTCATTATCGGTTCGCTTTTCTCAGTGATTCCTTTATCTCAGTTGATTCTGAAGCCGCTACGTTTTTAGGCGGGCTCTCTGCGCTTTTCCTATCTAACATAAAGAAGGTGGGATATGGAAGTTCGTATTAAATGTATAAGGTGGTGCCGGCTTCAAGGATGGAATGCCGCCATATGCGGGTGGATTTTGTACATAACGGAAATTGGAGCAACCATCCATCGAACGGCCATGTGCCCATCTTCCTTTTGCACTTTGATCCCCTTGTGAGAAGTTATAAAAATCATAAGCAACTTGTTGTTTCTCAAGATTACGAGGGAATGTTGATGGTACAACAACACCTTCTTTTTCTTCTAATTCCTCGATGGCTGCTAACCACATATTTTGGTGCATCGTATCACGAGCAATTAAGAAGGAAAGCATATCCTTTACTCCGCGATCCGATGTCATCTCGTACAGCCTGGATACTTGTAAACGTCCTTGGGATTCAGCGTTTAAATTCGCACGAAAGTCTGCAAGTAGATTCCCGCTGGCGATTATATAATCAGCAGTCCAGCGATTACCAACACTGTCACTAGGCATTGCACCTAATCCGGATACAATGGCATGCTGTGGATTCATCCCGCCAATAATCGCACCCAGCACGGGATCTTTAGCCGCTTCCTCCAAGTCACCCACAGGCGCATCATCCAAAAGTCGTGCAATCATGGTTGCTAACATTTCTACATGGGCTATTTCTTCTGTACCGACATCCATTAACAAATCCTTATATTTGCCATCCATTCGAACATTCCAGCCTTGAAATAAGTATTGCATGGTTACGGAAATTTCTCCGAATTGTCCACCTAACACTTCTTGCAGCTGCTTTGCAAAAAGCGGATCAGGTCGATCAGGTTTAGCTGGATATTGTAGCTCTTTTACATGATAAAACATTAACTCACATCCTTTAAAAAAGTAGGTCTCTGTCCATAATCTATGCAAGGGCGTTTGTCTATGTTACAAGAGTCTGTGTTTTGTTTTTCTTAGGTTCAATCATGTGACCTTGTTATCAATTCTTGCTATACTTTATTAGGTAACAAAAAGTAAGTAAGGAGGAACATAAAAGTGGATCAATTATTCAGTTCTTTTCAAATAAAAAATCTAGAATTAAAAAATCGTGTGGTAATGCCACCAATGTGTCAATATTCGGTAACGAAAGAAGACGGTACACCTAACGATTGGCATTATACACACTACGTAAGTCGTGCAGTTGGAGGTACCGCACTTGTGATTGTTGAGATGACGAACGTCGAGCCAGATGGAAGAATCTCTAATAATTGTTTAGGTTTATGGTCCGATGAGCAAATTCCAGCATACAAGAAAATTGTAGATGCTGTTCATGAGCAAGGTTCTAAAATCGCGATCCAAATCGCACATGCTGGACGCAAAGCGGAAGATGCAGAAACACCAGTTGCTCCATCTGCGATAAGGTTTAATGAGCAATATAAAGAACCACGTGCACTTTCAACAGACGAAGTAAAAGAAATGGTGGAGAAATTCCGTCAATCTGTTCGACGTGCTGTAGAAGCAGGGTTTGATGCGATTGAATTGCATGGTGCTCATGGATACTTAATTCATCAATTCCATTCCAGCTATACCAATAAGCGTAATGATGAGTATGGACAATTGACACGGTTTGGTGCAGAAGTAGTAAAGGCTGCCAAAAGTGAAATGCCAGAGGATATGCCTTTAATAATGAGAATATCTGCAACCGAATTTGTTGAAGAAGGTTATCAACTAGAAGGTGGTATTGAATTAGCAAAAGCCTATAAAGAAGCTGGTGTTGATATGTTTCATATTAGTGCTGGAGGAGAAGGTGCGATTGCCCCATCTCGAAATCCAGGAGGACACGCAGGATATATGGTTCCTTTTGCAAGAGCGATGCGTGAAGCACTAGAGGTGCCAGTCATTGCAGTAGGTCGTTTGGAAGATGCCCATCTAGCAAATTCTATTGTTGGAAATCAGGATGCAGACCTTGTCGCGGTCGGAAGAGGTATGCTTCGTGATCCGTATTGGACAATTCATGCTGCTCACGAGTTAGGTCAGAAAACTGATATACCTGTTCAATATGAACGAGGGTTTGCTTAATGATGAGAGAGACGTCACACATTAGTGGCGTCTTTTCTTTTTAATAGGAATGTTCTAGAATAGGGGTAACTGCATTTTTACAGAAGGATGTGAATATCTTGCAATTCAGACCATGTATTGATTTGCATCAAGGAAAAGTAAAGCAAATTGTTGGTGCTACACTTAATAATGAGAATAAAAATGTAATTGAAAATTATGTTTCTACATATGACAGTAGCTATTATGCGGAAATGTTTCAGAGAGATAACTTAACTGGTGGCCATGTGATTATGTTAGGAGATGGTAATCAAGAAGCAGCAATCCAAGCATTACAAACATATCCAGGTGGATTACAAATCGGTGGCGGAATTAATGCCGATAATGCGGAAGAATTCCTTAAAGCAGGAGCTTCTCATGTGATTGTGACATCTTATATTTTTCAAGATGGTGAGTTAAAAATGGATCGACTAGAGAAATTAATAGAGAAAATTGGCAAGGAACGACTTGTGATTGACTTAAGTTGTAAACAAAAAGATGGTAAATGGTATGTCGTCACAGATAAATGGACGAAATTCAGTAATATTGAAATCACCCCATCAACCGTTAATGAACTAGAAAAATACTGTGATGAGTTTTTAATCCATGCCGCTGATGTGGAAGGAAAACGAGGTGGTATTGCAGAAAACTTAGTAGCCAAGCTCGCTGATTATGTAGCGATTCCAACGACTTATGCTGGTGGAGTCCGATCGATGGAAGACCTCCAGCTTTTTGAGCAATTAGCAAAAGGGAAACTGAACGTGACAATAGGCAGTGCACTTGATATTTTTGGTGGGGATTTGTCTTATCAAGAAGTTGTGGAATACTGCAGACGTTAATTCCGCGGCTGATAGAAGGAGAACTAAACGACGGAAGTGGAACTACTGTCCAAGAGAAAAATGTCTGTCTTTTGTTCATGGAATATAAAAATCCTTGGAATGGCGTACCATTCCAAGGATTTAAGTATGATTTAATATGGATCAGATGGGTGCCCCATTGCTCCAGCTTCTTGTACAGCATCTTCCATCATTTCCTTATTACTTTCCACGGCCATTTTTAAACCATCCTCTACACGTTTTCCATAATCATTATCACATTGATAAAAATGTTTGATCATTTGTTCTTGAATCTCTTGTCGACACCCGGATAGAGCCGAGACTAGATTTTTAATCAGATCGTCTTTTTCCCAATCGCTTAAGCGACGGTATGTTTCACCGGCTTGACCATAATTGTTTTCCCGGGAAATAGCTTTACGCTGTAAATTTCCTTCTACATATGGTTCATGTTCAACTCCAGGGTTTTTGTCTTCTTTTAAACCACCGATGATCGATGGTTCATAGTCGACATGCGGATTTTTAAAATCTCCATAATCTTGTCTGAAGTCCATTTGTCCACCAGTTTGATTGGTTGCTACTTTATGGTGAGGACGGTTAATCGGTAACTGTAAATAGTTTGCTCCAACACGGTAGCGTTGCGTATCAGAATAGGAATAGGTTCTACCTTGTAATAACTTATCGTCAGAGAAATCTAAGCCATCAACTAATACACCAGTTCCGAAAGCAGATTGTTCTACCTCGGCATGGAAGTTTTCTGGATTTCGATTTAATACCATCTTTCCAACTTTGTGCCAAGGATAATCTTCCTTATACCAAAGCTTCGTTGCATCTAATGGATCGTAATCCAATTCCGGATGCTCACCATCTTCCATGATTTGAACATATAGCTCCCATTCCGGATAGTCTCCTTTTTCAATGGCTTCATAAAGATCTTGAGTTGCGTGATTAAAGTTTTGACCTTGAACTTTCGTCGCTTCATCCTGTGTTAGGTTCTTAATCCCTTGGACCGGTTCCCAATGATATTTTACTAAGACTGCTTTGCCTTCTTCATTGACCCACTTATAGGTGTGAACCCCTGATCCTTGCATGTGGCGATATGTTGCCGGGATTCCCCAAGGCGAAAAGACAAATGTAACCATGTGCAATGCTTCTGGTGACTGACTGACAAAATCAAACATACGCTCAAGGTTTTGATAATTGGTGACTGGGTCAGGACGAAATGCGTGAATCATATCAGGGAATTTCAGCGGATCACGAATAAAGAATATTTTTAAGTTGTTACCAACTAGATCCCAGTTCCCATCCTCTGTGTAAAATTTAATGGCGAAACCACGTGGATCTCGTAATGTTTCAGGGGAGTGTTTACCATGAACTACCGTGGAAAAGCGGACAAAAACAGGCGTTTGCACTTCTGTATTAGTAAACACCTTTGCCCGAGTATACTTGGAAATTGGTTCTCCATTAACTGTCCCATATGACTGAAAATAACCATGTGCCCCTGTTCCACGAGCATGTACAATTCGCTCCGGAATTTTTTCTCTGTCAAAGTGACTGATCTTTTCCAGAAAATCATAATTCTCTAATGTCGTCGGACCACGATCTCCGACAGTACGAACGTTCTGATTGTCGGTAACCGCATGACCTTGTTGATTGGTCATCTTTTCTTCGCCGTGATTCGGGTTCTGTTTGTTCTCCATTCTCTAACCTCCTTGAGATTCGTCATCTCCAGTATTCCCCAGTTTTTGGAGGTTATGCGAGACTGAGTAAGAGGTTCTAAAAAAATGATTGGCTATGCATAACTTAAGTGATTTGGTGTAGTTTTTGATATAATGTTAATATATTCTAATTTCTATATATGGACAGCTAAACGATTATATGCTAGTTTTGGTTTTCAATATGGTAAGCCGTTTTCAGATTACATAGAGGATCCGAACAGCGTATTTATGACAAAGGAATTATAGTTTCAATTGATCGAGCAATGCTCCATTTTCTTGTGAATACCGAAACATCATGTAACTGAAAAAACAGAATGAAATAAGGTCATATAAGGAAATGTAGGAGGACATAGAACATTGATGAAAGTAACCATTATCATAATAGTGATTGTTGTGGTTATGCTAGGAGCTTATTTTTGGGTAGGGAACTATTTTTACAATTTCGCATTGAATGCACAGAAAGAAAAACTATTTATTAAAGATAATCCTCATTTAGCAAGAAGTGAAGCAATACTTCCTGAGGTTGCTGAAAAAGAAAAACTCACCGATAACACATTTAAAGAACGTGTCCCATCATCAAGTATCTCGATAATTTCCAAGGATAAACTACAGCTAAAGTTACATGCGGACCTTTATGAACAAAGAGAGCAAAATCATAAATGGGCGATTGTTGTCCATGGCTATGGAGCAAAAGCTGCTGTGATGGTGAGATGGGTTCGTGGCTTCTATGATAAAGGATTTAATGTACTTGCACCTGATCTTCGCGGACATGGCCAAAGTGAAGGAAACTATATCAGTATGGGCTGGCATGATCGCTTGGATATCTTATCATGGATTGATCAAATATTAGCTATCAATCCTGACGCTGAGATTGTTTTATATGGGGTTTCGATGGGTGGAGCCACCGTTATGATGACATCAGGAGAAAAATTACCTAATAATGTGAAGGTCATCGTAGAAGATTGTGTCTATACAGCTGTTGACGATATTTTTGCTTATCAACTAGCTGATTTATTTAAACTACCGAAGTTTCCATTTATTAATGCTGCCAATACCGTAACTAAACTGCGAGCGGGATTTGATCTATATGAAGCGTCAGCGGTGAACAAGGTTCGTGCAAGTAAGATACCGATGTTATTTATTCATGGGGAAACGGATAGTTTTGTACCGTTTGAAATGATCGATAAAGTGTATGAGACAGCGAATGCTAATAAAGAGAAACTAGTCATACCAAAGGCAGGACATGGTGAATCTGTACAGGTTGATCCAGAGTTATACTGGACAACAATCTTTAATTTTGTTCATAAATATATAAGCTGATTTTTTATCAGGGGGAATTTACATGTTTGACTTTTTAGCTATCGATTATTAACTATTAACGGTATTTATGCTAACCGCTTTTATTATTTATATTGCACCAGGACCAGAGGGAAGAAGGTATGGACTCCTAACAGCATTTGGAATTCAAATGAGCGTACTTGTTCATATTGTACTAGCAGTATTAGGATTACCCGCTATTCTCATGACTTCTATATGGACTTTTCTCATTTTGAAATATGTAGGAGCAGCGTATCTAGTTTATTTAGGAATACATACGTTATGAGACCGAAAAAATGTACAAATTTTTACTCAAAAGAAAAAGGTGAGTGTTCGTAAAGCTTTTATGGAAGGTGCGTTAACAGATATTTTTAATCCGAAAGTTGCGTTATTCTTCTTAACATTTATTCCGTAATTTATTAATCCAGGTTTATCTAGTACAGCTAGTCAGTTTATAATTTTAGGCATTATCGGTTTATTAGTAGATATTTCGACGGCTTTTATTGCTAGCTTGTTTGGTAATTTCTTAGCGGAAAATAAAACAGCGCTATGGTGGCAACAAACAGTAAGTGGGATTACTTTGTTAGGACTTGGTGCATGGTTGGCACTTGATGGTAAGTTAAAAAACTGATATGCAAGAGTGAAAGATCCGTTGAAACAACTGGATGGTGTGAACCGTTTACGAATGAATAAAATCCAAGGTGATCAGTGAATGATTTCTGGAGAGAAGAGAGGTAATTTTGATGAAAACAATTGGGCTAATAGGTGGGATGAGCTGGGAGTCTAGTGTTGAGTATTATCGTATTATGAATGAAGAAGTCAAACGTCAATTAGGTGGTTTACATTCTGCAAAATGCTTGTTGTATAGTGTTGATTTTGATGAAATTGAGCACTATCAATCTGAAGGGGATTGGGAAAGTGCAGGGAAACAATTAGCAGATGTGGCATTATCACTAGAAAAAGCAGGCGCTGACTTTATTGTTCTTTGTACGAATACGATGCATAAAATAATCGGTTATATTGAAGAAGTGGTAGATATACCGATTTTACATATTGCTAATGCAACGGCAACGAAGATAAAAGAATCCAAGATTAGAAGAGTAGGCCTACTTGGTACGAAATATACAATGGAACAGGATTTTTATAAGTCACGATTGGAAGAAAACGGACTTGACGTTTTAGTTCCGAATGGAGACGAAAGAGAGCATGTTAATCATATTATTTTTGAGGAGTTATGTTTAGGCAACATTAACAGTTCCTCTAAAGAATATTATCAAAAAGTAATTCAACACTTAGTGAATAACGGTGCGGAAGCGATCATTTTAGGTTGTACAGAAATTGGTTTATTGATCAAATCAGATGATGCGGAAGTACCATCGTTTGATACAGCAAGGATTCATGCACAAGAAGCTGTAAAACACGCTTTGATGAAAGGTGATTGATGTTCCAAAAAAAGGACATGTCCATAGAAATGTTCAAGCATTACTATGGACAATTAATACCTATCAAGGTGCTAAACGCCTGCAAGTCCCCCATCAAGGCAAGTAACGGAGGAAAGTTAAAGGGGGATCTCGATGCATTCTAGCTGATAAAGTTTACGTTTCATTGAAATCAATCAAAATTTGCTTCACCGTCGGGTATAAAGAAACGACTAAATAGACTTCGTCGTTTAATACGGCATCTGTTTGAAGTGAGTCAGAAACCGTTGATGTTGGATAATAAAACGGTAAATGGAAACCCATTTCAGTTTTGGGACGGAGTCGAAATCCGTCCATTAGATTACCAGCATCGTTAGTGATGAGATATAAAGGATCACTAATTTGTAAGGAAAAATCGGTGCCATTTAAATGATAATGAATAAAGTTGATCCCACTATGTTCCTCTTCATTATCTGAAATGTTTGTGTTTGTAATCGTTAGTTCTACGTCATAAATCATTTCAGGAAACGACATATCAAGATTTTCAAACAAGGAGGTTACGTCGTTTTTGCTAAGATTATATTTTGATATATATGCTTGATAGGATAAAATCTCCGCACTATTAACTGTAACAGTGTAGCCGTTCATATTTGAAATCTTCTTATTCTAATTATTAGACTGTAAATTTATTTTTACCGGGAAAACCTCTAATTCTAATAGGCCCATTTCCCTGTTAATGCAACGTTACCGGGAAATCTTCCAGTTACATGCATTCGTTTTCCTTGTAAGGATCGGATGTCCTTCAATCTTTACTGATAACTCTTTTCCAACTCATCAACTAGTGAGCCGATATAGGCGATAGCTTCTTTAATAGCATCAGGTTTACTCATATCGACTCCAGCTTTTTGGATAAGGTCCAGCGGTTTTAAAGATCCACCAGCTTTCAAAACCTCTAACCAATTTTCAGCTGCCGTTTTTCCATCTGTTTTAATTCTTTGTGCCACAGTTGTAGCCACTGTTAATCCTGCAGAATACGTATATGGATATAATCCCATATAATAATGGGGTTGACGCATCCATGTTAGTCCAGCTCCATCGTCAAAGCTGACCGTATCACCCCAGAAGTTTTCCAGTGCTTCTAATTTTTGTTGGGTTAACACATCAGCCGTTAATGGTGTGCCAGCTTCTGCTAAGTCATAGACGCGGCGTTGATATTCTCCTTCTAAGAGATGTGTAACAAAATTATGGTAATAGGTTCCAATGAGTTGCGTAATCACCCAACGTTTCATTCGCTTATTATCGGTTTTACTTAACAAATGGTTTGCTAGCAGTAATTCGTTGAGTGTCGATGGTGCTTCCACAAAGTATGTTGATGGATCAGTATTAACTAGTGATTGATGTTTTCCAGCTAGATAGAAATGCCCAGCATGCCCAAGTTCATGTGCAAGAACAAATGCACCACGCATGGTGTCTGTCCACGTGATCAAAATATATGGGTGGACACCATAGGGGCTTGAGCAGAATGCACCAGTTTGTTTTCCGATATTATCAGCTAAATCAATCCAGCGCTCGCTCAAACCTTTTTGGATAATTTCGCTATATTCTGGTCCCATTACTTGTAATGCCTCAAGTATAATTGCTTTGGCCTCTTTGTATGTTGTTGTCGGATTATATTCCGGGTCAAGAGGTGCTTTTAAGTCAGCATAGCGTAATTCGTCTAAGCCGAGCTTGTCTTTCAACAACTTGGCATAACGACGCATATGTGGTGCAAGTTCCTTCTGACTTACATCTAGTTGGTTTTGGTACATTTCTTTCGTTACTTGCTGAGGAGTCAGTAACATATCTGTAACAGAATCATAGTTTCTCAGGCGAGCTAATGTAACCTGTTTGGTTACTTCTGTAGCATATGTAGCCGCATAAGTATGTTTGTATTGGTACAATGTTTTAGTAAACGATTGATAAGCATCACGTCGAATTCGCGTATTCGCCTCTAGCTCATAACGGTCCTCATAAAGGGCCGCAGACATCGGTAGCTCTTTCCCATGTTCATCTTTGATAGAATCAAAGGTCATATCAGAGGATTTACTTCGTTCATAAATCATGAAAGGTGCGTCGTGAACCTCACCTAGAGCGGCTAATGTCTCTTCGATTTCTGGAGCTAAGGTATATGGTTTTTGCTCCAGGGTATCTTTAAGCAGTTTTTTATAAGTAACAAGTCCTTCTTCATCCTGTAAAAACTGCTTCACTTTCTCTTCAGAAAGTGTTAACAATTCGGATTGAAAAAAAGATAGTTGTGCTCCGATATTAGCCAGTACTGAGGCAAATTTGGCCGCATCCCGTTGATTAGCAGGATCACTTCCATCCGAACTTGCACGTAAGTTGGCATAAGTACTTACATGAATTAATCGTTTTTGGAAATTCTCGTAAGCAGTAAGTCCATGGAGTAAAGTAGTGGCGTTATTTACTAATTTTCCTTTGTATGGCGTTACTGTTGAAACATCTGATTGAAGCGCTGTTAATTCTTCTTC
This sequence comes from Gracilibacillus saliphilus, assembly GCF_010994085.1. Classification (NCBI taxonomy): domain Bacteria; kingdom Bacillati; phylum Bacillota; class Bacilli; order Caryophanales; family Bacillaceae; genus Gracilibacillus; species Gracilibacillus saliphilus. The sequence continues at coordinate 15,194 of NZ_WJEB01000013.1, forward strand.
CCACGCTTCGTGAGACGGGAATAAGTCTGTTAGATTCCATGTTTTTTCAACAGGTACTTCAGATCGTTGTAAACGTGTGGACATAGAAATCACCTTTCTACCAAAATGGTCGATATATTCAGTATTATAGGACAGTCTGAATAAAAATAACAGCGTGGATTAGTATCATTGTGCTTCTTTCAAATTTTGTTGTTGTTGTTTCTTATTACTCTAAATAGTTGCCAGACTATGAAAAATCATACCAATAATAACAAGCAGTATGCCGATAAAAGACACGATGCTTGGCATTGGTGCACTTAGTAACCACAGTTCTCCAATTAAGGCAAACACTACTTCACCAGACTGTGTAGCTTCAACTCCTGCTAATTTCTCGTTATCATGTTGAACCACTTCAGTAGCATAGAAGAATAAGACAGTAGCAATAATCCCGGAAAAAACGGCGACTATAAAAGTTTGGCTAAGTTGAGATACTGCTGGTAGTCCGTGTGAAGCAAAACCATATAGGGATAAAAGAATCCAGAATGGCATGGATGCAATCGTCATACCTAGAATACGTTGAAAGGTATTAAGCTCACCATTTGCTACCTGCATCATTTTACGGTTACCCAACGGATAAGCCACTGCTGAAATAAGCAGGGGAAGTACACATAGTAGTACACTTACTAATGGTACTGCATTCGCATGTTCTAATTGCATCAAACATACACCGCCAAGTATAACAAGTGATATCATAACCGCTTGTATGGGGACTTTTTGTTTTTTATTTTTATCTAAGATAGGAACAAGAAAGGAGCCGGCGATAATAGTTAATTGGAAGGTGGCCGCAACAAGCCAACCTGGACCATATATAGTTGCAAAAGTGATAGGAGTGTAAAATAAGCCAAAGCCTACAGTACTCCATATCAACCATGCGCTTGGATTTTGTTTGATATGTAAGAGAACCGGTTTAATATTTCGCTTGAAACCAACAATTAATAATAATAATGGCAACATAAAAATGAATCGAAGAGAAGCACTCCAAGCCCAACTACCTCCATCCAATTCCATGGAGCGGTTCAGTATAAACGTAACAGAAAAAAACATAGCCGCGAGAATACCAATCATAATTGCTTTCATTCTCTTCACCTCGTTTTAAGCATATCACAGAGGTAAATGATCGCAAGTAATGGATCTTAAACGAAGGTACTTAGGAAAGTAATCTTACATATTTATACCACTTGTTGAAGTATATAAGTTTTCCGTATCCTACTGTATAACAAACGAGAGCCAGTAAAATTGACACATCTCTTTTTTAGGGTGTATGAATGTTCATATCTATCATGATAGATATGGTCATCTCTGTTGCAATAGTTGTTCTTCACTCAAATCACCAACGATTAATCGCCTTGTTGGCATGATTTTTGATTCATATCCTTAGCTGTAAGTAATAAATTACATCTTCTTGGAAGGTATAGCTTAATAAGTTAAGTGTTATCTATCCTTTCACCAAAAGTACTTTCTATATTCATCTAATTAGATTATAATCTAATTAGGAGGGGGTTATTATGCAACTGAGTAAAATTGTACATTTTCATAAAACCATAGGAGATAAGACACGTATTCGAATTATCTACCTGTTAAAATCAGGACCACTTCATGGCCAAGCAATTGCAGGAAAACTGGGGCTGAAACCGCCAACAATATCTCATCATTTATCAAAGCTTAAAGAAATTGATGTTGTTTATCAACGACGTGATAAAAATACGATCTATTTTTACTTGAATGAACGCAAACTTAAACGAATGGCACAGGCAATTACACGAGTAGGGGGTGAAGATATGGGTGAAAGTGTAGAGATTAGTGAAGAGGAAAAGGCAAAGGTAGTCCGTAATTTTACCGACACTAATGGAAGGTTGAAGAATTTACCAGCACAAAGGAAAAAGAAAGTCATTCTTTTAGAGTACATGGTGCGGGGTTTAGAACAAGGGACTGTCTACACGGAAAAAGAAGTCAATGAACATATACAACAGTATCATGATGATTTTGCTACGATTAGACGAGAATTTGTTATGGCTCAATTTATGTATCGACAAGATGGATCCTATGAACTTAATCCAAAAGAAATGTGGCCTGTGTAGTCAGGTCATTTTTTTACCAAACTAATTAGATATGTATCTAATCTGTATTAAGGGAGGTCGTTCTGTTTTGTTAGGATATCAATTATTAAAAAAAGAACCTAAATATCAAATTATATTCTGGAGTTCAGTTTTAAATGGAATTGGCAGTCGATTCGCTCAAGTAGGTTCTTTCGCACTTCTATATTTATTAACGGAGTCAGGAGTTGCTTTAGGCATATTGTTGGCTTTACGTGTCATACCAACGATTGTATTCGCTCCACTTAGCGGTTATTTAGCCGATCATTTTCATAAGGCAAAGTTATTATTTTGGGTAGATACTTTGAGAACACCTTTTGCCTTACTCCCATTGTGGGCAGCATTTTCAGAAAAGTTATGGTTGTTATATCTCAGTACTTTGGTTATAGCTATTGGAGAAGCTGTTTATAATCCAGTACGTTTTGCTCTTATTCCCGATATTGTTCAAAAGAAAAACTTATCAGTTGTGAATGGTTTGGAGCAAAATGTTGTAGGTGTAACACTTGTTTTGGGGTCTCTTTCTGGAGGTATAATTGCTTTTTTTACTAATGTAAATGTACTATTTTTCTTTCATGCGGTTTTACTTTTATGGGCAGCAACTTTAATGTGGCGCCTAACTAAGAGTAATATTAATTCAAAATCTTTAATGGATGTTGGAGACTCTTCATATAAAGAAAATTTGTATCTGATATTTCAAGTTGCAATATTACGAGTGTTCTTAATAGTTATGTTTCTTATGCCACTGGCAAATGGTGTAGATAACGTAATATTTAACTTAATTGCATTAGATACTTTTAACAAAGGCGATTTAGGCGTTGGCTTGATTTATGCTGCTTTAGGGCTGGGCTTTGTTTTAAGTTCTTCGATATCAAAGTGGATTCGAGGAAAATTCATTACTGTGGGGGTATGGATGATTTTATTGGAGGGGATTGGACATTTGTTACTGAGCCAATCATTCCATTTTGTGCAAGCATTATTGATTGCCATTTTCATTACTTTTGTAGGTGGTATCAGTAACATATGTTTTGATACTGTTCTAATGAAAATACTTCCTGCTTCGAAACGGGGATTTTTATTTGGTACTTTAACTATGTTTCAGAATAGCTCGATGGGTATTGCAATGATTGGTGCAGGATTTCTAACGGAATGGCTTTCTCCTTTACAAAGTTCTATTCTAGTTGGTGTTACTTACATCCTTTTTACCCTAATCTTTATGTTGGCATTCAAAAGTGTAAATTTTCATGGATCACTACGTATGCTTAGAAATACTGATAAGCTCATCAAGGGTAAATAAATTTGCTCTTAGAGCCCTAAAAGTAGTTTGCTATTTCATCCAGGCGTTTTCATGAATAAAAGGTACGCCTGGATGCTGGAAGATTGTAGATACTTTATATGAACATTGTCGGCAAAACGAGTCGTCCATGAGCTACAACAGGAAAATATGTTTGTTGATGATGCAGAGCGAATGTACTTACCAGAATTTCAAAAAGATAAGCTAATTAGATTGTGTATAGCTCAAGTTGATCGAGATCGAATAGCTCAAGGAGTAGAAAACATTGCGAAATATATAGACTCTTTGAAGCATCAACAAGTCAGTTTTATTGAAGGGATAAACCAGCGACTTTAGTTTTAAATATTCAAATCTCTGCATCAGTGAGGTAAGAACCTCCAACTGATGGAGTCACACCTTAAATTTCTTCATTAGTAACTTTCATCTTTAGAACTATTTGATAAAGTTGATAAATGCTACCTATTGCAATGACGCCACCAAATATGACATAAGCCACTTGAAATTGGTTCATTGCATAAGAGAAAATAATGCCTGAAGCAATCAGTAATATGAATAGATGATAAGCAAAAAGAAATTTCGTATATTCGTTCATAATATTCGCTCCTATCTTAGTTTTCTTTCTATATTTTAACAAAAACATATAGTTATGGAAAAGTTTTGTTAAGGTCTATTTAGAATATTATCTAAAAATGTCTGATTATTACAATCATTTGTTAGAGTTTCTATGTATAATCATATTCAAAAAATAATAGAGGAGAGAAACTAGTTTATGATGCAACAATTACGAAAGCATTGTTCAGCCCAGGTAGGAGCAAAGGAAAAATATGTAGAAGACTGGAAGGCATATAATTATACAGTAGGTGGGAAGATGTATGCTATCATAGGAAGTGATAACCAAAATAATGAGCTGATATCATTAAAATGTAAGGTGGAAAAGTCTGAGATTTTACGGGAACAGTATCAGGATATAATGCCAGGTTATTATATGAATAAACAGCATTGGAATTCTATATATTATCGTAATGGTCGAGTTGAGCTACCATTAATTGAGCAATTAATTGAACACTCTTATGCTCTTATTTTCAATTCTCTAACAAAAAGAAAGCAAAAGGAAATATTAAGCGAAGCAGAGTGATGTATTAAAGGTTTTATATGACTGGATGGACCACCAAAAATAAGTGGTCCATCTATTATGTAGCTAATGTACTTTTCTCGCAGTGCTAATCCCCACTTCAGGTTTCAAGTAACATAAGGGTCAGTATAGGGATGACAGATGCTCATTAGTGGAATTTTAGCGTCTAGCTTCAGCATACCACTTTCGCAATTGATTAATATGTGCTTGATGATAGCGGTTGTGGTCTGCGATATGCCAAATTCCCCATTGAATGGTTGCTTGCTTTCCATTACCATAGTTAACTATTTGTTTGAGTTGTTTATCTGTTAATTGTAAGCATGCAGACTTCAACATACTCATGATGTCATCATAGTCTTTGACCAATATATCAAAACTAATTCCTTTAATTTCTGGGATGTGGCCATTATCGTCCCACATCGGACCATGTTTCACCAAAAGTTCCAAAGGAATTGATTCGCCTTTTATTCTGAATACCCAGTTTAAATCGACGAATGTTAAGTGTCTTAAGAGTTGAGCTGTACTATTATATTTCTGTTCGGGACCTTTAAAATCTACTTCTTCTTGTGACATATCAGCAACTATCGTTTTAAGACGTTGATAATTTTCATCTACCATTGCATAGAGGATACTTACTAAACAATCCATATTCTGATCCGCTTCAAAATCTGAAAACACCACCAAATCACTCCTTTTACAGTATTTTACCATAATTCAACATTGAAGGGCTATTTTTACTGAGGAGTATCATGCATTGGAAGCCAAACATAGCATAAATTTCGCTTATCTCAGTAATATGCTTTACAATAACATTAAAGCAAAAAAGTAGAGGTGTTTGACATGAAATATGCCATTTATCAAATGGATGTCGTCGTTGCAGATCCAGAAGCGAACAGAGAGAAAATTAAAAATTGGATAGAAAAACAGGTTAACGATGATAAACCAGATACTGTTGTTATACCAGAAATGTGGAATGCTGGGTATGCATTGGACAGACTTGATGGTTTAGCAGACAACAACGGAGAAAAGACGATTCCGTTTTTTAGCGAACTAGCTAAAAAACATCAGATCAATATTATCGGTGGTTCAATTGCTAATCAAAAGGAAAATGGCATTTATAATACGAGTTATGTATTCGATCGTAATGGAGATCTTGTCCATCAATATGACAAAATGCATCTTGTTCCGATGTTAGATGAACCAAAGTATTTAAGTGGAGGAGAAGCGAAAGGTGCTGTATTTGAACTAGATGGAGTGAAAATGGGGGTTGTTATTTGCTATGATCTTCGTTTTCCTGAGTTAATGAGAGCAATAGCGTTGCAGGGTGCAGAAGTGATCCATGTTGTAGCACAGTGGCCAACTTCCCGAAAAGATCATTGGAAATTCCTCCAACATGCACGAGCGATCGAAAATCAATGCTATATCATTTCGGCCAATAGTTGTGGTACATGTAATGGTACCGATTTTGCTGGAGAATCAATGGTGATTAATCCGTCTGGTGAGCTTGTTGCGTCAGGACTTCCGGAAACGGAAACGACTATCCGTGCAAGTATCGACTTAACTGAAGTAGCAGAAATACGTAAAAACATTCCCGTGTTTGAAAGTAGGGTACCACATTTATATGGAGAGTGATCAATATAGCAGAGTTCAAAATTCGAATCGAATCGCATAGTATTGCTAGATCATTTGGAAAGATTGATCGAGGAATGAAAACGAATCAGATTCTTATCATCTAAGCTTCGTTGCAAATTACTGATTGTTCATTTGCCCTATATGTAAGATAATGTAATTTTTGTGCTAATTGACAATAAGTTGTTTTCTTTGTGGTTTTTTAGCTTGGCGGTACTCCTTACCTATTAATTTATAGGATATTAAAATAGATATTCTAACATTCCAAGGATTATGGAAACAGGATTTTATACAATAAAGCATACACAAGCCTCCTTATCAAGTGGAGGCTTGTGTTTTTTTCGCGTGTCTTAACATCTTCTCCAAATCTCAGCGAGATCGTGACACTTTTGAAACTTCTTAACAAAACTAAGCTATTAGACTACTAAAATCTTACAAAATTCTAATGATTAATATGTCAGAATATTTTAAAAATAATGTAAGAAAACCTAACATGTTGTTAGATTAGATTTTTTTTATTTGCTAGCCTTATCTTTGTAAATTAATTAAAAATCGGATGGGGGCAGACAAATGAGAAAGAGGAACTTTTTTTATTTATTAATCTTAGGATTACTTGCAAGCTTCATGGTTGCTTGTTCGGCGGCAGATAATGCAGCAAATGCGACAAATCCAGAAGAAGAGGCAGCAGATGCAACAGAGGAGAGCGACAGCAATGAAGGAAGCGATGGAGATACAATCAAAGTAGGAATCTTACATTCATTAAGTGGAACAATGGCAATTAGTGAAACATCTGTACAACAGGCAGAGCTTCTTGCTATTAAAGAAATAAACGAAAATGGCGGTGTGCTCGGCAAACAGTTAGAACCTGTAATTGAAGATGGTGCATCAGATTGGCCGACATTTGCCGAAAAGGCAAATAAATTACTACAACAAGATGAAGTTGCAACCATTTTTGGCGGATGGACATCTGCAAGTCGTAAAGCGATGTTACCAGTTGTAGAAGAACATAATGGTTTATTATTTTATCCAGTTCAATATGAAGGAATGGAAGCTTCACCGAATATCTTCTATACAGGGGCAGCGCCAAACCAGCAAATCGTACCAGCTGTCGACTGGTTGTTAGAAAATCGAGGAGATTCTTTCTTCTTGTTAGGATCTGATTATGTATTCCCAAGAACGGCAAATGCAGCTATTAGAGCACAATTAGATAATGAAGGAGCAGAGTTAGTTGGTGAAGAGTATACACCATTAGGTCATACAGATTACAATACGGTGATTGCCAAAATCAAAAATGAAAATCCGGATGTTATTTTCAATACGTTAAATGGTGACAGTAATGTTGCTTTCTTTAAACAGTTAAAAGATGCAGGTATTACATCAGATGATATGACGGTTTTATCTGTAAGTGTTGCAGAAGAAGAAATTAAAGGTATTGGCGCGGATGTTATTGAGGGACATTTAACAAGTTGGAACTACTATCAAACAACAGATACATCTGAAAACAAAGAATTTGTTGCTAACTATCAGGAGGAATATGGGGAAGATGCTGTAACAGCAGATCCGATCGAAGCAGGTTATTTCGGTGTCCATCTTTGGGCACAAGCAGTAGAAGAAGCAGGAACAACGGATGTTGATGAAGTAAGGGAAGCAGCAAAAGGAATTACATTTGAAGCACCAAACGGAACGGTGACCATTGACGGAGACAATCAGCACGTTTATAAAACCGTAAGAATTGGGGAAGTGCAGAGTGATGGCATGATCTCAGAGCTATGGCAGACAGAAGAACCTGTTAAGCCGGATCCTTATTTAGACGAATATGATTGGGCATCAGATTTAAGTGAATCTTTAGCAGAATAGAGAAATAAAAAAATAAAAAAAGCTGTTTTTTTTACGGTGAAGTTTACATCTAATGTCACAAAATAATACATGAATTGGCAATTGAACACTTATAAAAGAAGGATGATGGGCTAAGTCCTGCATCCTTCTTCAAAAAGAAAGGATTGTTTGGATTGAATGAAATCATTTTAACCTTATTTAATGGTGTAAGCCTGGGTTCGATCCTGCTTTTAATTGCATTAGGACTTGCGATTACTTTTGGCTTGATGAATGTTATTAATATGGCGCACGGTGAATTAATCATGATCGGTGCTTATATCACTTATGTAATACAAAATATTTTTATCAACTACGCTCCTCCAGAATATTTTGATCTATATTTTATTATTTCAATTCCAGTTGCTCTTATTGTCTCAGCAAGTATAGGGATGCTGTTGGAGGTATCTTTAATTCGTCATCTTTATAAACGACCATTAGATAGTTTACTAGCAACATGGGGAGTCGGTCTTATTTTACAACAAACAGCAAGGTCGATTTTTGGTGCACCTAACGTAGGGGTAACAAGTCCATCCTTTTTATCTGGGGGATTAGAACTTGGTTCATTAATATTGCCTTCTTCAAGATTATTTATTTTAGGATTGTCTATCATCTGTTTAATCAGTATTTATATTTATTTCTTCCGGACAGCAAGTGGCAGAAGAGTACGAGCGGTTATGCAAAATAGACAAATGGCTGATTGTTTAGGAGTTTCTACTAGAAAAGTAGACATGCTGACATTTGCGATTGGTTCTGGTTTTGCTGGTGTTGCAGGGTGTGCGTTGACATTATTAGGTGCAATAGGTCCAACAATCGGAACAAGTTATATTATAGATGCGTTTATGGTCGTTGTTGTTGGTGGAGTTGGTGCACTATTCGGAGCAGTTTCAGGAGCTTTCGGTATTGGTATTTTAAATACGGTGTTTGAATATGTGACAAATGCAACATTAGGTAAAGTACTAATCTTCATTGTGATTATCGCCTTCTTACAATGGCGTCCATCAGGTCTTGTCATGTCCCGTTCAAGATCACTAGATTAATAAATGAGGAGCGTTGAATCATGCAAAATACGATTTATCAAAAAATATGGAGTCAGAGAGTCATTTTCAATTTGATTTTTCTGTTGTTATTAGCAGCTCCCCTTTTTCTATCAGACTTTCGCTTGAATTTGCTTGGTAAGTTTTTAGCATTTGCTATTCTGGCAATTGGCTTAGATTTATTATGGGGTTACACAGGTGTTCTAAGTCTGGGACACGGGATCTTCTTTGGTTTAGGCGCCTACTGTATGGCGATGTATTTAAAACTGGAAGCAACAGGGGGCGGATTACCGGATTTCATGGCTTGGAGCGGTATGAGTGAACTGCCATTGATATGGGTTCCGTTTCAATATCCGATCGTCGCTATTATACTCGGTATCTTATTACCGGCAATCATTGCTTTTTTTCTTGGTTACTTAACATTCCGAAATCGAATTAGCGGAGTTTATTTTACGATATTATCTCAAGCACTTGTCTTAGTTGTAGTTACGTTATTTGTCGGGAGTCAAAATTTGACTGGTGGTTCTAGCGGATTGACTAATTTTGATACGTTTTTTGGATTCTCTGTTAATTCTGCTACTACGCAGACAGCTTTTTATATAATTACTGTTATCGTATTAGGTCTTGTCTTTTTCCTTTCGCGCAAGCTTGTGAAAGGGCGATTTGGAAAAATACTAGTCGGAATCCGTGATGGTGAGAACCGTATGAGATTTCTAGGTTATAGTCCATCTGCATATAAAACGTTTATTTACACTTTATCAGCTGCGATAGCAGGACTTGCCGGTATGTTATTCGTACTGCAAGTCGGGATTATTTCACCGACGATGATCGGAATTATCCCATCGATTGAAATGGTGCTTTGGGTTGCCTTAGGTGGACGTGGAACATTAATCGGTCCAGTTATTGGAGCGGTACTTGTCAATGCGGCGAAGACAGGCTTCAGTGAGTCGTACCCAGATATTTGGACATATTTCCTAGGGTTGTTGTTCGTACTTGTGGTTGTTTTCTTACCGAAAGGCATAACCGGTTTATTTGAAAAATGGAACGATCGGAGGAAAAAACAAGATGTCTCAAGCAGTGTTGATGTTGAAAAAAGTTATAGTTGATTTTAGTGGGTTTAAAGCTATTAATCAACTAGATTTTACCGTAAAACCGAATTGCGTTCATTTTGTGATTGGCCCAAATGGTGCTGGAAAGACGACGTTATTAGATGTTATTTGTGCTAAAACAAAAGCAACCACAGGAGAAATAACGTTACATAGTACAAAGGAACTATCCAAGTTGTCAGAGGACCAGATTGTTGATCAAGGGATCTCAAGAAAATTTCAGGCTCCATCCATTTTTCAAAATTTATCCGTAATAGATAATTTGGAAATTGCCATGAAGCAGAAGAAAAACTTATTTGCGATGATGAAGGCCAAATGGACAAATGAACAAAAAAAGAAGATAAACGAAATGCTTGAATTAGTTGGTTTAAAAGAAGTCAAGGGTCAACTTGCTGGCTCACTTGCCCATGGTCAAAAACAATGGTTGGAAATTGCGATGGTCCTCATGCAGGAACCTGATATCGTTCTTTTAGATGAGCCGATTGCTGGTATGTCGAAGAAAGAACGTGACAAAACAGGGGAATTAATTACTAAAATAGCGAGGGACCGAGCAGTGTTAATTGTCGAGCATGATATGGATTTTGTGAAGGAATATGCAGATATTGTCTCGGTGATGCATGAAGGGCAATTACTTTTTGAAGGAAGTATGGAAGAAGTGCAAAATGATCCGACAGTAAGAGAAGTATATTTAGGCAGAAAGGTTGAGGAGAATGTTGTCAATTAAGGGGCTGGAAGCTGGTTACGAGGAAAGTATGGTGATTCGAGAGATTGATATGGAAGTAAAGGAGAACCAGGTGATCTGTGTGATGGGCAGAAATGGTGTAGGGAAATCTACACTATTAAAGACGATCATTGGTATTTTGCATTCGAAAAAAGGAACGATTCATTATCAATCCGAAGATATTACTAAAGCTCGTTCCTCCTCACGAGCTCAGAAAGGAATTGGCTATGTCCCGCAAGGAAGAGAAATATTTCCGAAGCTGACAGTCTATGAAAATCTCCAAATTGGTTTGGAAGCAGGTAAGCAGAAAAAAATAGATGAGAAAATTTATGATTATTTTCCTATATTAAAGGATTTTGCTAAGCGAAATGGCGGTGATCTAAGTGGTGGTCAACAGCAGCAATTGGCCATTGCAAGAGCTTTAGTATCACATCCATCCTTTTTGTTACTGGATGAGCCGACAGAAGGGATTCAACCAAATATTGTTCAGGAAATTCAAGACGTTATTATCGATATCAAAAATACTTCTGCTACAGCGATGATTCTGGTGGAGCAAAATTTAGATTTTGTTAAAAATGTAGCTGATTATTTATATGTCATCGATCATGGTGCGGTAGTATATGAGAATCCGATCGATCAAATAGTAGATGAAGAGGTATATCGTTATTTAAGTGTTTAAATGGGAGGGGTTTTCATGAAATTATCACCTGTTGAGCAGGAGAAATTACTACTTTTCTTAGCGGGCGAACTGGCGGAAAAAAGAAGGAAGAAAGGCTTGAAATTAAACTATCCCGAGGCAACTGCATTGATTAGCTGTTATTTATTGGAAGGTGCCCGTGAGGGGAAAACAGTAGCCCAATTGATGCAGGAAGGCAAGCAAGTCCTAACTACAGACGATGTGATGGAAGGTGTGCCAGAAATGATTGAAAGTGTGCAAATTGAAGCGACTTTTCCAGATGGAACGAAGCTTGTTACGGTTCATCAGCCAATTACGTAAGGAGGGTTCCCGATGATTCCTGGTGAGATCAAACTAGGCAAACAAGAAATTGAAATTAATAAAGGTAGAAAGACGAAAGCGATAAAAGTTGCCAATAAAGGTGACAGACCGATACAAGTAGGATCGCACTATCATTTTCCTGAAGTAAACCGTGAACTTGATTTTGACCGCCCTGCTGCGATTGGGATGCGATTGAGTGTTCCAGCGGGGACGGCAGTTCGTTTTGAACCAGGTGAGGAAAAAGAAGTCGAGCTCGTTGAAATAGCAGGAAACAAACATGTATATGGACTTAATAACCTGACAAACGGTAGTGTATCAGAAACAGAAGAAATTACCGAAACAATGAAGCAAAAAGGGTTTTAGAAAGGAGCATATCGATGAAACTTTCACGACAGCAATACGCTGCCCTATATGGACCGACAACGGGTGATCAAATTCGTCTAGCTGATACGGATTTATGGATAGAAGTTGAAAAAGATCACACAACTTATGGGGATGAGAGTGTATTTGGCGGCGGCAAGGTATTGCGTGATGGGATGGGTCAAAGCAGTACAAGAACTCGTAATCAAAATGTTCTCGATTTAATTTTAACGAATGCGGTGATTCTTGATTATACCGGTATTGTAAAAGCAGATATCGGAATTAAGGACGGAAGAATCGTGGCGATTGGCAAAGGTGGAAACCCGGATGTAATGGAGGGGGTTACCGAAAATATGATTGTCGGTGCCTCAACAGAAGTAATTGCCTGTGAAGGGAAAATCGTGACTGCAGGTGCGATTGATGCACACATCCATTTTATTAGCCCGCAGCAAATTGAAGTAGCTTTAGCATCGGGCTTCACGACGATGCTAGGTGGTGGGACCGGACCTGCAACTGGTACCAATGCAACAACTTGTACACCAGGAGAGTGGAATATCCACCGCATGTTGGAGGCTGCAGAAGAGTATCCGATCAACCTAGGCTTTCTAGGAAAAGGAAATGCTTCTTCAGCAGATCCACAACGAGAACAAATCAAAGCTGGAGCGATTGGTCTGAAATTACATGAAGATTGGGGCACAACACCGGCAGCTATCAGCCAATGTTTAATTGTTGCTGACGAACTGGATGTGCAAGTTGCGATCCACACAGATACATTAAATGAAGCTGGTTTTCTCGAAGATACCGTTAAAGCAATTGGTGATCGTGTCATTCATACTTATCATACAGAAGGTGCTGGTGGTGGACATGCACCAGATATTATGCAGATAGCTTCGTTACCGAATGTGCTGCCATCATCGACCAATCCAACAAGACCATATGCGGTTAATACCATCGATGAGCATCTTGATATGTTAATGGTCTGTCACCATTTGGATCATAACGTACCAGAAGATGTTGCTTTTGCTGATTCTCGCATTCGGCCAGAAACGATTGCAGCGGAAGATATTCTACAGGATTTAGGTGTGATTAGTATGATTTCTTCTGATTCGCAGGCGATGGGACGTGTCGGTGAAAGTATTACTCGGACATGGCAGACAGCAGATAAAATGAAAAAACAGCGAGGCTTTTTACAGGAAGACCAGCAAGCAGAAAATGATAACACACGTGCCAAACGGTATGTGGCAAAGTATACGATTAATCCGGCGATTACTCATGGGATGAATGAAGAAATTGGTTCAATCGAGGTTGGCAAATTAGCAGATATCGTGATTTGGGATCCGAAGTTTTTTGGAACCAAGCCGGAAACAGTTGTAAAAGGTGGTATGATTGCCTATGCACAAATGGGTGATCCCAATGCGTCGATACCAACACCACAGCCAGTGATGATGCGTCCGATGTTTGGCGCACTAGGAAAAGCGAAATATCAAACCGCTATTACTTTTGTTTCTCAAACAGCATATGAGGCTAAAATTCATGAAGAATTAGGTTTACAGAAACTTGTTCGTGCTGTGAAAAACTGCCGAAATATTGGGAAAAAGGATCTGCCATTGAATGACGCAACGCCAAAAATTGATGTAGATCCAGAAACATATGAAGTAAAACTTGATGGTCAAATCATTACATGTGAACCTTTCGAAGAGGTAGCAATGGCACAACGTTATTATTTATTTTAGGAGGATGGAAGATGTTAACGAAAGAAGTAATCACTAATATCGAGGAAAAACCAAAAGAGCATCCTAATCGCGAGTGGATTGAATTGGATTGGGACGAATTAAATAAACGGATTATTAGAAAAACAACTGACAAAGGGACAGATGTCGCGATTGCCTTAGAAGAAAAAGAACCATTAAAAGTGGGCGATGTCGTGTATGAAGACGAAGAAAGACAAATTGTCATTCGTACAAAGAAAGAAAGGGTCTATGTCGTTTACCCTGAAAATATCGTGCAAATGGGGAAAACTGCATTTGAATTAGGGAATCGTCATACACCATGTCTTATTTCAGAATCAGAAATTGTGGTGCGCTATGATGAGACGCTGGAACGTTTATTTGATGAAGTAGGTGTGAAGTATGAAAAGACAGAAAGAAGATTTACAGAACCATTTAAATACAGAGGGCATCAACACTAAATTTCTCTATTTAATGCATATTCATGATTCTGCCTTTCCGATTGGGACCTATACACATTCTTTTGGCATGGAAACCTTTATTCAAGAAGATGTAATCAGAACAAAAGAAGATTTATTTCACTTTCTACAAGTCTATCTTCATGAAAATGTTTCCTACACAGATGGTATTTTTGTTAAGGAATCCTATCAAAAAGAGGAACTGGTAGAATTGATTCGATTAGAGAAGATATGTGATGCAAGCAAAAATGCGGAAGAAACGAGAGAAGCGAGCAGTATGATAGGTAAACAATTTGTGAAAGCAGTATTGCCAGTAAGTGATACGCCATCACTAGCACAGTGGAACGAGCTATTACAAGAAAAGAAGGTAATCGCTCATTTCCCAATTGTATACAGTCTTTATGCCAAAGATTTAGCATTTGACCTTTATACAACAATACTTACTTTTTTATACTCGTCAACGGTCGGACTTGTTCATAATGCAGTTCGTGCGATTCCACTTGGACAAAAGGCCGGAATTGAAGTGATTCATCGCTTGATACCGGAGATGGAAAAAACAACGATAAACGTGTTGGAACGAGACTTGTCTGATTTGTCTAATCATGCTGTCGGCTTGGAATTGGCATCGATGCAGCATAAATATTTAAGATCACGATTGTTTATTTCATAAGGAAGGGGAATGTTCAATGAAACCAGTAATAGTAGGTGTAGGAGGCCCAGTTGGTTCAGGGAAAACCTCACTCGTAGAAAAATTAACAAAAGAAATGGTGAATCAATATAGTGTTGCAGTTATTACCAATGATATTTATACGAAAGAAGATGCTCAATTTTTAATTAAACAAGGCATTTTACCAGAAGACCGCATCATCGGTGTTGAAACAGGGGGATGTCCACATACAGCGATTCGTGAAGATGCATCCATGAATTTTGAGGCAATCGATGAGTTAAAACGTCGTTTTTATGGTTTAGATATTATTTTACTAGAAAGTGGGGGTGACAATTTATCTGCCACATTCAGTCCAGAGTTAGTAGACGGCTATATTTATGTAATCGATGTAGCAGAAGGTGGTGATATTCCGAGAAAAGGAGGACCAGGTGTAACAAGATCAGACCTTTTACTTGTTAACAAGATTGATCTAGCGCCATATGTGGAAGTAGACATTGATAAAATGAAAGTTGATGCAAAAGAAGCGCGTAAAGAGCGACCGTTTGTTTTTACTAATGTAAAAAAAGGTGAAGGTATTCCAGAAGTTATTCAATGGATCCAGCATGCCATGCTATTAGAAGGAAGCGAAGTATCGTAAATGGATGGAAAAATCGATCTTCATTTTGCATTACGCAACCACAAAACGATCATGAAAGATGTGTTTTATCAACCACCATTAAAAGCAAGTCGAGGCTTGTATGTTGATAATCCAGATGATATTACCGTTTACTTAATGGAATCCTCAGGAGGACTTGTGGCAGGAGATATAAATGCATATCGTATCCGGTTAGATAAAGGTACGAATGTAACACTGCATCCTCAGGCTGCAACAAAAGTATATCCTGCCTTTAATGGTAAACCGAGCAAACAAGAAGTGTACATCGAGATCGCGGAACAAGCATGTTTGACTTGGAAAAGAGAAGAGGTTATTCCTTTTGCCGAAAGTGAATTCCATAGTCATACTACCGTAAATATGAAAAAGGGAAGTAGTTTTTACTGGGAAGAAATTTTATATCCAGGACGGGAAAAACGAGGGGAACGGTTCACGTTTAATAAATGTCACACACAACTAGAAGTATGGATGGAAGAAGATTGTCTTGTGTATGATGGTTTGCGTTTTGAGCCAAGCGTTCAGAATGTGAAACATTTTGGGGTAATGGGAGATTATCATTATATTGCAAGTGTATGGATCATAGATAGTGAAATAGTATTAGATGTAGAGAAGTGGAGTCGTTCATCAACGGATCATCAGGTAAGTATTACCAAATTGCGTGATGCAGGCTATTTAGTACGCTTTTTATCGAATGATTTACCACGAGTAAAAAAAGAAATGGATCAATTGGGAAACAAAAAGCTAGCAGTAAGTGTCTAACTGCTAGCTTTTTCTTTTGATACTGATATCAACGTAGATCAATGAAGATATGTTGAATAACTCGTGATAAACTATTTCTGCTAAAAAGGTTTGGTAATCATCAGTAAAATAATGATTAACAGCAAAGTATTTTCTATGTATTCCACGCGCAACAGTTTCTGGAGATTCTCATGATAGGTTTCAGGGACGCTATCAAGATCTGGTTCCGCGATTAGAGCTTTTATTGGAGTAGAAAACTTTTTAAGCAATGTTGGTCCCAATGAGAGTGCTACAAAGTAGAGAATCATACTGGCAACGTACCAGCCTTGCTGAAAAAGAACAGGCTTCAGCACGCCCATCAACAGACCGGTTAATAATACAAGTATGCCACCAATCATTACAAAAATATGCACCTTCGCTTTTAATGCAAATGCATGTCTAACTTCAGGTAAGCTTTTAGCAGACTTTACGATCGTAGTCAGCACAAAGCCAGGACCGATTCCCACAATTGCAGAAAAAACATGGATTACCACAAGTACTGTATAAATCGAGTTCATGAAATCACCTACTTACCTTCATTATAGAACAATCATAACAAAAAGTAATTGACAAAATGATGAATTATAAGAAAAAATGCTAATTGGATTTCGATTTCTTTGATAATAAGTATGAAATACGTGAACAGCTTGACTACCGCTTCGACTGTCTACTTCCCTTTCCGTGGGGTTTGTCTTTCAGCTAACTTTTTTGAGTAAAACCCGCTCGAAAAAGTGGATCTTCAGGTCAAACAATTCCCACAGGAGTGAAAGTGGGCGGCCTTTGCTAAGGTCTGCTCTATAATTCTAGCATGAAGTAACATAGCTGCTTTTATACTTTCTTGTCTGATAAAAAAAAGACTTGGCATCTATTCATGCCAAGCCTTACTATTTGTGCTACTTCGTCGATCGTCTCGCAAACTATTACTTATTGAGGTGGCTCAGTTAATTCTTCGCCATTTTTTCCTTGATAACGTAATCCCCATCCTGTTAATGCTGCTACTAGCATAACAATCACTAAGAACCAGCCTTGGAAAACAAATGGGAAAACTGCTGTCGGTGAAACAATTGGCAGCCATTCGTAGGTTTCCTGCATCATAGTGATCGTGGACCAACCAAGTAATACTGGTGCTCCCCAAGGGAAAATATAACCTAAGGCAGAAGTTATAGCATCGAGCATATTTGCACGGCGGTAACTGTGAATTTGATATTTTTCACCGATTTCACGAACAAAAGGCGCCGCTGCAATTTCGGCTGCAGTGTTAATGGTAATCGCGCTGTTTAACAAAGCAACGATCGCCCACATGGAAATCTCTGCACGTCGAACTGAATTTTTAATCCATTTAACAAGTGTAGAGGTAATTACTTGCATCGTACCGCCTAACCGTAATAAGTGTGCGGCAGCTACTATTAATAAAATTAAGATTGCCATGTTGATATATCCGGTAATCCCATTAATAAGTGCACCTTCCACGATATTATCTGAATCAGGATTAAAGCTGATGACATCACTGAACGAGCCTACAGGAAATACTACTAGCATAACTACGGCAACTAAAATCCCCCATGTTAAAGAGGTTATAATATGATGTCCTGATATAGCTAAAAATAAGACAACAGCAAATGGTATGAGCATTAATAATCCTTTAGGATCGGTGGTAGCCTCAATGCTAGCCTGATTTTCGATTGAACCACCACCTCCAAAAATAATAAAGATGATCAATGTAGGAATAGCGGCAGCAAGTGCATACTTAAAACGACTTTTTACAACACCAGGTACATCTGCACCTTGTGTAGTCGCTGATACAATCGTTGTATCTGACACAGGTGCAAGGTTATCCCCGAATACCGCTCCAGCAAGAATCGCTGCAAATAAAATCGTTGGATCTGCTCCTGTTGCCACACCGGCCGGGAACATTAACGTACAAAAAGCAACCGTCGTGCCATAACCTGTACCAACAGCTGTCGAGAATGTGGCAGCCAATATAAAGGTCAATCCAACGAAAAGACCTCCTGTGAACCCGGTAATCATACCGATCCAGACGAGACCTTCGACCAATCCGCCAACTTGCAATACTTGCGCAAACATGCCGGCATAGAACCATGCAACCATTGCTACTACACCAATTGGTTGAGCGAGACCATCAAATAATCCTTGCGCATAATCTCCCCATTTACTTTTACAGAAAAATAACCCTAATGTAATTCCGAAAATAGCACCTAGTACAAGGCCAATTTCAGAAGATAATTGTAAAACACTAGTGGTGATCGCCCATATTACGAAAAATAATAGTGGAACAGCTGCGCCAAATGCACCTAAGCGAAAAGTTAATTGGGTAATTGTTGAATTCCCCGTCGCACGTGATAATTCACTATCTTGCTCCATAGAGATTTCCTCCTTCTCTTATATCTTAAGTCTTCTTACAGTGGGAGTTATTCTTCCCTGACTAGGCCTGTGGAAACTTATCATGATATTAGTGTTCGTACTGTTGTTTTTCTTTGGAATAGGTTTTAGCAGTGTATGCTAAAAAACCTTTTAACATTGTATCATATTTATATGGCGAATAAGTACGATTTTTTCCTGGATTATCGTATTCGGTTTGATAGTGTTAATTAATCGAAATCATTACGATTTATTTTGCCGAATTGATTCTAGAATCCTATTTAATGCATAGATATAAAATAGTAGATGAAGACAAAAAGGAGAATATTATGAGAAAAAGTTTACCTTCGCTGATTATTGATTCTGCTATTTTATTGCTGTTTATTATGGTCGTATATGTATTTGCCATTAGTGAATCTCTCTCCATCATCGAGTTACCAGATTCTTTTTATCATCTGAATACCATCTTTTTAAGTATTTTAATAGAAGCATTACCGTTTGTTTTAATAGGTGTCATTATCGCAGGAATTATTCAAATATTTATTACAGAAGATCAATTAAAAAAATGGATTCCTAAAAATAAATATGCTGCTGTCTTTATGAGTTGTGTTGTAGGTGGTCTTTTTCCTGCTTGTGAATGTGGGATTGTTCCGATTGTTAGAAGACTGATTTCGAAGGGTGTACCGATTTATGCAGGGATAGGTTTTTTATTAACAGGTCCTTTAATCAATCCAATCGTGATCTTTTCTACATATATGGCGTTCGGAAATGATTGGCAAATCGCGCTCTTACGGATGGGACTAGGTTTCCTTATTGCACTCGTTATCGGTATTTTGATTAGCTTTCTATTTCAAAGTAATCAGTTGAAAACAAGTGTAGCAACAGTATCCAGTTGTCAAGCAGACAGTGGTAGTGGTAGTCAATCCTTCTTGGACAAGGTGGGTAAAACGTTATTACATGCAGTGGATGAATTTTTTGATATGGGGAAATATTTAATTATTGGTGCTTTTTTAGCATCATTTGTACAAGTATATGTGTCTACCAATTTGTTAGTTAGTATAGGGGAGGGCCATGTTGCATCGCTTGTCGTCATGATGGGATTAGCTTATTTACTGTCATTATGTTCGGAAGCAGATGCTTTTATTGGTGCATCTTTCTCCAATATCTTCCCACAAGCTTCTATTTTAGGATTTCTCATTTATGGACCGATGATAGATTTAAAAAATACTTTGATGATGTTAAGTGTTTTTAAGACTAGGTTTGTGTTGATTTTTGTTGTTATTGTAACAGTTACAGTTTTCATTATGATCAGCCTGTTGCAAGGTTTTATTTAAGGGGGGCAGCAGCATGAAATTAAATGGACAACAGCTATTACGCGCTACGATTCTTTTATTTTTCACCATCTTTATTTTTCGATTACACGTTACTGGTGATATCTTAAAGTTGATTAACCCAAAATATGAAACTTTAAGTCAAATGGGGGCTTCACTATTTCTATTGTTATTTCTAGTTCAAATGCATCGAGTGTTTACATTCGGAGCAAAAGTAGAACATCATCACCATGATCATGATGAATGTCATCATCATCATGACCATGGTGATCAACCAATGAATCTAAAGAAAGCTGTTAGTTATCTAGTTATTGTTTTTCCTATTGCAACAGGTATGTTATTACCACTATCGAGCTTGGATGCATCGATTGCGAAAAATAAAGGTGCGACACTATCAATGACAAGTCAAGCTCAACAAGAGAGAACGTCGCAAAGTCAACTAGCTGAACCACCGCCTCCAGATGAAGTACCTCCTGATTTAGGACAACCAGCAGGTGATGATAATCCGATAGATCCGAATGTCTACCAAAATAAGATTCCAAAGACAGAATATGATCAATTGCGTTCTAATATTTTGCAACAGACACATATAAAAATGGATGAAACGCTATTTTCAACGTATTATCAAGAAATAATGGCGAATGCTGAGCAGCTGCAAGGGACAAAGGTAACTTTTTCAGGATTCGTTTATCGAGAAGAAGGTTTTTCACAACAGCAATTAGTAATCGGTCGTTTTTTAATTACACATTGTGTGGCAGATGCTGGATTAATCGGTTTCTTAACTGAATTTGATCAGGCGGCAAACATCGAAGATAATACATGGTTAAAGGTAACAGGAACGATTCAATTAACAAATTATCAAGGCTCTCCAATACCGATTATCAAAGCAACAGAGGTGGAAACCATTAAAGAACCCGATCAGCCTTATGTATATCCGATAAATATTGAGATGGTTGACTAGAGAAGAAAAAAGTGTGGTCAGTGATGCTTGGACACTGACCACATTCTTTATAAGAAGTAACCTTTCACTTTGATTTAATTAGTGAAGAAGTCAAATCCAAAAGTGGTTAATATCCCAATTGCTAATGACCATGCTCCGATGCTAAAGGAAGACCATACGAAGGTTGAACGTTTGGTTGCACCAAGTGTCATGCCGATAAAAGCAGCAATATGAGAGCCAATTAAGATAGGTCCAAGCAATACCATGCCAGGCAGGCCGTACCTATTCCAAAGTGTGTGTGCTTTAGCCTGCCGCTTGGATTCTTTCTTTTTGCTTCTTTTTCCCAGCCATCCTTTGAATTTATCGTATCCGATAATTAAAGCTATTATCGTGGTCATATTTCCAATGAATGCAACGAATATAACGAGAATGGGGTTTAAGCCTGATAAAATCCCAACGGGAATAACAAACGCTATCTCAAACCAGGGTACTGCAGCGCTGAAAAAGATTAGTATATATTCCAACATTATGTCATATTCTCCTTTCATTAAAAAAGGTTGATGTCCTTCACAACATCAACCTTTAAAACTATGAAACTACTGCTAATTCACTTGCTAATCGATCACAAAATTTTTCGCATCTATGAAGATCTTCGTCTTGCGGTGTTAACTCTACTTTTAAAGTAACGGCAAGATTAGTGTGAACGTAAAGCATATCTCTAAACATATCAACCGCTCCACAATAATAAGGATAGAAGCTATCTCCTGTTCCAAATACACCAGTAGTAATATGGTTTACCTCTTCCTCTTCAAATGCTTCAAAAACTTCTTCCATTTCTATCGGCAGATCGCCATTATCCCAAGAATAGGTTCCAACTGTGACGATATCGTAGTTGTGTAGTAGTTGCGGATGAAACTCATCAACAGGGATTAAGTCGGTTTCGATATGATAGTTATTCATTTTTTCGCAAATGATTTCTGCCAGAGTAGAAGTATTACCAGTAACAGATGTATAGATAATCGCAGCTTTCATCTTGAAAAGCCTCCTTATTAGAGTTCGTCAAAGCCGTTAGATGATGATACTTTCGTATAGGTACGAGATTTTTGCTCGAAAAAGTCTGATTTCGTTTCGTTCATCATCTCATCACTGAAGACATGAATCCATTCCATTGGGTTGTCGCGCTCCGGATAATAGTTATCCAAGCCGATTTGGCGGAAACGTTTGTTAGCTAAATACTCGACATAGCCATGGAATTCATCAAGGTCAATACCTTCAATATCTTTCAAAATGTAATCCGCCCATTCTTTTTCTAGCTGTACTGCCTTATCAACTGTTTGATATACATATTGAATATTCTCTTCCGTATTTAGCTCTGGATTTTCCGTAAGTAGAATACGGACGAATTGTGATACGAAATAAGCATGTTGCATTTCATCACGTTGAATATAGCTGATCATCGTACTTGTTTTTAGCATTTTTTGCTGACGTGCCAAATGATAGAAAAAGGCGAAACCTGCATAGAAATAGATACCTTCTAAATTAATAGAGTTAATCGCCAATTCAAATAAACGTTGTGGTGTCGGATTTTCACGAAACGCTTCATAGCTATCAAGAATTAACTGGTTCCGTTTACGGACAATTGGATCTTCTTTTGCTTGATCAAATCGTTCATTTTGCTCACGCAATGGTACAAGTGAGCTTAAAATATAGGAATAGGACTCATTGTGAACAGCTTCTTGCTGTGAGATTACTGCAAAAATAGCTTTAAAGCTAGAATCTGTTACATAGTCCATTACATGTGTCATTGTCGGTGTTTGCAAACTATCTAAGGATGCAAGCTGTGTATTAATACGTAAGAAAACATCTTTTTCCGTTTCGGATAAGTTATCCCATTGTTTGATGTCATCTTGCATATTGATCTCCTGTGCTTTCCAAAAGTTGGCCAATAAGGTCTGATATAAGTCATACATTTGTGAATAAGCAATATCGTTCCAGTTTAATAGTCCTGAAGATTCACCATTAATAATGCCAGTTGCTTTATTTGGATAAGTAGGATTTAAAAGTTTGATTTTAGTTAAAGATTGATCGACTTGTGTCATTTCCGGTCCTCCCACATTAGAATAAAATATGGATATTGAATGCCGTTACCACATTTCCGCACACGGCATTCAATACATCCTGATGATTAACTATGGCATGCTTCACATTCTTCAATTTCTGTTTGGGAAGTACTGCGCACATAATAGGTTGTTTTTAGACGGTTTTCCCATGCTGCCATGTGTAAATTTAATAATTCTTTTGCTTTAATATCATGACGTACATAGAAATTAAAGCTAATTGCTTGATCAATGTGACGTTGTCTTTTCGCATTTTGTTTAATACTCCAAACTTGATCCAATTCGTGACGTGCACGACGGTAATAGTTATAAGTAACATGATCTAAGTCCGGTGCTGTCACTTTAAATTTGAAGTTTTTCTTCTCTTCGGCAAATTCCACCGCGTATAATGGATCAATTCCATCTGTGGAGCCACCGATTTTTGCTGTAGAAGAGTTTGGTGCTACAGCCATTAACCAGCCATTGCGAATACCGTTAGATGCCACTTCTTCACGTAACTTGTTCCAACGATCTGAATGATAGTCTCTTCTGTCGAAATAGACACCAGTTTGCCACTCGGATCCTTCAAATTCAGAGTAAGCACCTTTTTCTTTTGCTAACTCCATAGATGCTTTAATTGTGTAGTAAGCAATATCTTCGTAAACTTTATCAGCATACTCGACAGCTTCTTCAGATTCCCAATGGATGCTCTCTAATGCAAGTAGGTGATGCCAACCAAAAGTACCGAGACCGACAGCGCGATATTTTTTGTTTGTTACTTGTGCTTGACCGACCGTAATCGTATTAAGGTCAATCACATTGTCTAACATACGAACTTGTATTGAAATTAATCGATCCAATACTTCTTCACGAACTGCATTTGGTAAGTTTATCGATGATAAATTACATACAACAAAGTCACCTGGTTTACGAACAATCACGATATTGCCTTCTTCATCTTGATATTCTTTCGAGATTGTTGTTGGCGACATGTTTTGTGCAATCTCTGTACATAAGTTACTGCAATAAATCGATGTTTTACCAACACCACGTTTATGTTTGTTCGGGTTTTGACGGTTAACTTCATCACGATAGAACATATAAGGTGTTCCAGTTTCTAATTGAGCAACCATAATGCGAGCCATAATATCCATGGCGCGATATGTTTTTCTAGGAAGTAACGGGTGATTGACTGCTTCCCAGTATTTTTCGGTAAAATATTTGTTGTCTTCTTCATCATAGAAATCTTCAAGACCAAGTGGATTACCATTTTCGTCTTTCCAGCCCATGGTTTGTTTTACTTGATGTGGGCAGAATGTATGCCACTCGCCGATACTTTTACCTTGTGCATCTGTTTCTCGTAATTGTTCCATAAATAAATCTGGGATAGCTACACCTGTAAAGATATCGTGTGCTTTACGCCGTTCATCACCATTATTTGTTTTTAAGTCTAAGAAACCGTTCATAATATCTTTATGGAATACATCCAGATAGATTGCTACGGCACCTTGACGTTGACCTAATTGGTCCACGCTAACTGCTGTATCGTTCACTAAACGAATCCATGGTACAACACCAGATGAGTTGCCTTTGAATCTCTTAATATCTGAACCTAGGGCACGAACTTTACCGTAGTAGATGCCGATGCCACCACCATCTTTACTAAGACGAGCGATATCCCAGTTATTTAAATAGATGCCATCTAATGAATCGTCTACGGTATCAATAAAGCAAGAAGATAACTGGCCATAGCTTTTACCCGCATTGGATAAGGTTGGTGTTGCGACTGTCATATATAGGTTACTTAATGCCCAATAAGCTTCCTTCACTAATTCAACACGTTTTTCAGGGGCTTCATTTTGCATTAATGTCATGGCAATAATCATAAATCGTTCTTGTGGCAGTTCATATAAATTACGGTCATGATCTCTTGCTAGATAGCGATCTGCTAATAGAAAAAGTCCTATATAGTTGAAGAGTGCATCCTTTTCTGGATCAATTGCTTGTTGTAGCTGATTTATTTCTTCTTTGCTATAATGAGTAAGGATGTCGGAACTATAAATTCCTTTATCTGTTAGTAGTTGAATTAACTTGTATAAATCACCGTATTTATGAGTAGGTTCATACTCACGGTTTTGTGCTGCTTCTTCATATAATTGTGTTAAATGGAAATGAGCCGCGACAAAAGTCCATTTAGGCTGATCCATCGAGATACGGTTTAATGAATAGAATAAGGCTTCTTGGGTTGAGTCTTTGTCAGATTTTGTAGATTCTTCGATACGTTGCTGTATATCTTTCGTATCTAATCCATACTTTTCTTCTGCTTCCTGTAGAGCTTTGGTGACTGATTGTTTAATAGATTTAACTTCTGTTGTCATGAAAAAACCTCCAATTACATAATAAAAGCGCTCATGATGGAGCGATTAAAACTGAATAATCTATGTAGTTAACTAAACTGCGGAAAATTAGGAATTCGCAGTATTGATGTCGCGAATACAATATATAGATATTTTTGACTTGCGGCTCATCTATATATTGTATTTTATCTTATAAGCAGATTTTTGACAACCAAAAAATTTGTGTCAAAATCATTGGATTCTATTAAAAATATGATAGAGAAGTTGATATAGAGACTTCTACTATATCCGATTGGGACCTAAGTATCAAATTTTTAAACTGCTGCTTTTGTCAAAAATAGTAAGGAAATGGTATGATAAAAATAATATCGAAAAATGACGTAAAAAAGGATAATAATAACTGAGGTGATAACGATGGCTTCATTTGATGATTTTACAAAGTTAGATTTGCGAATTGGAACTGTAATCGACGCAGCAGATTTTAAAGAAGCGAGAAAACCAGCGATCAAGTTGAAAATTGATTTTGGTGAGTTAGGTGTAAAGCAGTCTTCAGCACAAATTACGAAAAGGTATAATCCGGAGCAGTTAGTCGGACGCCAAGTAGCAGCAATAGTTAATTTTCCACCTTTACGAATTGCCGGCTTTAAATCAGAAGTACTGGTACTAGGAGGAATACCAGGAACAGATGATGTGGTGTTGCTCAGACCTGATGAAACCGTGGAAAATGGTACGAAAATATCTTAATAAGGTAGGGGAGTAGGTGGAAATGAATAAGAAAATAAACTCTTATCAAGCGCTATTTATGGTGTTTTTTGTGATGGTCGTACTAGCAATATTCGAATTTGTAGTTCCCGATTTTCAGTTTAAATCAGTTGTCTTCATTCTACTATGTGGATTGTCAGCATGGCTGGGAGGAATGTTATCTGTTGTACTCTTAAAGGAAAAGATTAAGTGAACAAACAGAGGACGTCCGACAAACGGGAGTTCTTTCCTTAAAATTAAAAGTTTTTGAATAGTATTAGTTGCTAAATAAGATGGGAAGGCGGGAAACTTCCTGTCTTTTTATTTGTATTCAGTAGGATGGTTAATCTAAGTCCTATAGAAATATTTAGAATAGGGTGATTTTCTTGAAAAAATTATTAGTTTAACAATCATTGTTTCTGTTTTGCTTTTGTCAGCTTGTAGTTCGGAAAGAAGCGAAGTCAGAACCGAAAGAAAACGTTGCTCACGAGGTGGAAAATAATAAAGTTGTTAACGAAAAGGAGTGGAAAGACGTCACTGAATTAGAAGAAGGCATGATATACGATATGGAAACAAATGTGAATGATTACATAGAAGGAGCGAATCGAATATTTCACGAAGTTCCTGATCAAGATTCAAAATTGATCCAAGCGGGACACGATGAAGCGTATTATTATTATTTGGAAGCAATGGCGTTGGATAGAGGTCTTGACGTTAATCAAGTCGAAGGCGTTTCGCTTGAAAAAGATTTTGACAATTTGCAAAAACTGCTGGGAATAATTGTAGAAGGGCACCATAAGCGGACGGAACACATTGACCCTGAAAAATATGGTGCAAACAAACGTGAAGCTGTAAAGGATTGGGAGGAACCAAGCAAAAGAATGAATCAAGCTATTGAATACACAAAGCAGTTATTGAATGACATTGACGTTGCGATCAACAAAGACGGCGAAGGTGAAACGTTTGGTGTTGCATTTCAAACAGATGGACAAAAAACAAAGGAACTTGAAGAGTTTATTGAAAGCGGCGAATAATTTCGTCGTTTTTTTGTTGTCTAGCGTACAATGTCAAATA
>NZ_WJEB01000014.1:0-118559 GCF_010994085.1 Gracilibacillus saliphilus
TTTACACCCAGCTTCTGCATGGCATTTGAGATATGATTCCTCACAGTTTTTTGCGAAATAAATAACTCTTGGGCGATTTCCTTTGTTGTTTTGTCCTGTACTAGTAGCTCAAATACTTCTCTTTCCCTTTTCGTTAGTAATTGCTTCGGCTTGTAGTCATTATCTTTCAAATGTGAACCCCTCCTTGCTAACTTTAGGGCGTTGAAAATAAGAGGGTAATTACTTAGTCAATCTTATAATATGTCAACCACAGTGAAGTTGTGCTCTACAAACGTCTAAATTGGCTACAAGTTTTTATGGATAGTTATTAGCATAAAAAGGTACATGCGATATCTAGATCATTGTCTTTATTCCCTCACATCTTCTCCTGGTACATAATAACTTATGATTGACAATTGAACTTTGCAATCAACTGTAGCCCATTGCCATTATTTCTTAACAAAAGGATTTTTACTAGCAAGTTTATGGTTTTATTGGCAACTCCGGGGGCTTTACTGGCAACCTTTCGACTTTACTGGCAACTCCGGGGGCTTTACTGGCAACTTTCCGATTTTACTGGCAACTCTGGGGACTTTACTGGCAACTTTCCGATTTTACTGGCAACTCCGGGGACTTTATTGGCAACTTACAACTTCAACTACAAGAAGCACAGAAAACCCTTCTCCATCTCTGGAGAAGGGTTTTGAATAATGATATTAGTGTGCGTTGTCGCTTCCGAAGAAGTTTTTGAATGATTGGATGTTGGTATCACGGTTTAGTGCTGCGATGGATGTTGTTAAAGGAATTCCT
The DNA here is from genome assembly GCF_010994085.1 of Gracilibacillus saliphilus. NCBI lineage: Bacteria > Bacillati > Bacillota > Bacilli > Caryophanales > Bacillaceae > Gracilibacillus > Gracilibacillus saliphilus. The sequence continues at coordinate 790 of NZ_WJEB01000014.1, forward strand.
TTTGGACAAACTTGTACGCAGTTTTGTGAGTTACCGCATCCTGCTAGACCGCCATCTTCCATTAGTGCTTCTAAACGTTCACTCTTGTTCATCTCACCAGTTGGATGAGAATTGAATAGGCGAACTTGTGACAATGGTGCAGGACCGATGAAGTCGGACTTGCTGTTCACGTTTGGACATGCTTCTAAGCAAACACCACATGTCATACATTTGGATAATTCATATGCCCATTGGCGTTTCTTTTCTGGCATTCTTGGTCCAGGACCAAGATCGTGTGTACCGTCGATTGGAATCCATGCTTTTACCTTTTTTAAGGAGTCAAACATACGACTACGATCAACAACTAAGTCACGAACAACCGGGAATGTCGACATCGGTGCGACACGGATAGGTTGTTCTAATTTATCGACAAGCGTTGAACAAGCTTGTCGTGGTTCCCCATTAATTACCATCGAGCAAGCACCACATACTTCTTCTAAACAATTTGATTCCCATTGCACTGGTGCTACAGATTCTCCGTTTGCATTGACTGGATTTCTTTGTGTTTCCATTAATGCGGAGATAATATTCATATTTTTACGGTAATTTACCTTGAAAGTCTCCTCATAGGGAGCTGAATCTGGACTATCTTGACGAGTTACTATTAGTGTTAATTTCTCCTCTGCCATTTCGCGCTACCCCCTTTATTTTTTCTTACTGTAGTCACGTTTTCTTGGCTTAATTAATGACACATCCACATCTTCATATTCAAATTTCGGTGCTTGATTTTGTTCGTCAAAAGATGCTTTCGTTGTCTTTAACCATTCTTCATCATTACGATCAGGGAATTCTGGTTTGTAATGGGCGCCACGGCTTTCATTACGATTATATGCCCCTTGTGTAATAACGCGAGCTAAATGAAGCATGTTCTTCAATTGACGAGTAAACATAACACCTGAGTTATTCCAACGTGATGTATCGTCCATATTGATGTTTTCCCAACGTTCTAATAATTCCTGGATTTTTTCATCTGTTTTTAACAGTTTATCGTTGTCACGTACAACGGTTACGTTATCAGTCATCCATTCCCCTAGCTCTTTGTGGATCTGATATGCATTCTCGTCACCACGCATATTCAATAACGCTTCAAATTTCTCTTCTTCTTCTTTTAATTGGTTATCAAATAAAGTGGATGATACGTCTTCAACTGTTTTTTCTAGACCATCCATATATTTAATCGCATTAGGTCCGGCAACCATACCACCGTAAATAGAGGATAGTAATGAGTTAGCACCTAGACGATTGGCACCATGTTGTGTGTAATCACACTCACCAGCGGCAAAAACACCAGGAATATTGGTCATTTGTTCGTAATCAACCCATAGACCACCCATGGAGTAGTGTACAGCTGGGAAGATTTTCATCGGTACTTTACGAGGGTCTTCCCCAACGAATTTCTCGTAAATTTCGATGATACCACCAAGTTTTACATCTAATTCCTTTGGATCTTTGTGTGATAGATCCAAGTAAACCATGTTTTCACCATTGATACCTAATTTTTGGTTGACACAGACATCAAAAATTTCACGTGTTGCAATATCACGAGGTACAAGGTTACCGTATGCAGGATATTTCTCTTCTAAGAAATACCATGGTTCTCCATCTTTATAAGTCCATACTCGACCACCTTCACCACGAGCAGATTCACTCATGAGACGAAGTTTATCATCACCCGGGATTGCAGTTGGGTGGATTTGAATGAACTCACCATTTGCGTAAATACCACCTTGTAAGTAAAGAGCTGCAGCTGCTGAACCAGTATTAATAACGGAGTTGGTAGATTTACCAAAGATAATACCAGGTCCACCTGACGCTAATATAGTGGCATCCGCTTTAAATGCTTTTAGTTCATGAGATTTGATGTTTTGACCGATAATACCTCGTCCAACACCTTCATCATCAATAATAGCCGAAATGAATTCCCATCCTTCATATTTCGTTACAAGTCCTTGTACTTCATAACGACGAACTTGTTCGTCTAATGCATACAATAATTGTTGCCCTGTTGTCGCACCGGCATATGCTGTACGGTGATGTTGTGTTCCACCGAAACGACGGAAGTCTAGTAACCCTTCTGGCGTACGGTTAAACATAACTCCCATGCGATCGAGCATATGTATAATTCCCGGTGCAGCTTCACACATTGCTTTTACCGGTGGTTGATTCGCTAAAAAGTCACCACCGTAAACAGTATCATCAAAGTGCTCCCAAGGAGAATCTCCTTCCCCTTTTGTATTTACTGCACCGTTAATTCCACCTTGTGCACAAACAGAGTGAGACCTTTTTACAGGTACAATTGATAATAGATCAACGTGTACGCCTGCTTCTACTGCTTTAATTGTGGCCATTAAACCTGCCAGACCACCACCAACAATAACAATATTGCGATCACTCATTTATACTCACTCCCTTTACTCCCTACTACTTATTAAACAAACGCGAACAATGCGCGAATACCGATATATGTTACTGCTAAGAAAACTAATAGTGTTGCATATGTAGCAATTTTTTGTGAACGTGGTGTAACGGTAATACCCCAGCTTACTAAAAAGCTCCACAAGCCATTTGCAAAGTGGAATGTAGTGGAAACTACACCAATCACATAGAACCAGAACATGACAGGATTAGCCAGAATGTTTTCCATTAAGCTATAATCCAATTCTTTTGTTCCCATTCCAATTTGAACTCGTGTCTCCCATACGTGCCACACAATAAATACAAGTGTAATGATACCTGTTATTCGTTGCAGATAGAACATCCAGTTACGGAAGAAACCATAACGGCTGACATTGTTTTTAGCAACAAATACGATATACACACCCAATACTGCGTGGAATATTATAGGAAGAAAAATGATAAATATTTCAAGCACGATACGGAATGGTAAATCATGCATAAAGTGTGCCGCTTTATTAAAGCTCTCAGGACCATAAACTGCAAAGTGGTTGACAACCAAGTGCTGAATTAAAAAGATCCCGATTGGCACAACCCCTAATAGTGAATGTAACCTGCGATAAAAAAATTCCCTATTCTCCACCTTTTGTGTACCCCCCTCTAGTTCATCATAAATTCAACATACGACTCTTTTTTTGCGCGAAAATTTTAAAGCGCTTTACATCTCGTTGTACGGATTCTTTCTTTCGTTTCCACCCTCTTACGAGACATCCCATCCAAAGAATTTCGTATATTGGTACCACAACTATTGTACTTCTATCAGGAAAAAGCGTCAAGAAAACGAATTCTTTTTCTTCAAATATTTGTCGATTATCCATGGAAAAACAGAGAAAGTTACTTTTGAACGATTGCAGAAAACGGTAAAAAAGGTGATAATAGTTGTAAAGAGTAAGGTTTTGATTGAGGTAAGAGAGGGGACAATGAAGTGACAAATAAAAAGACAAACATTGCTACAGTACTTACAAACCTTCAAACAACAAGCAGTGGCTATGATTTACTTCGCTATATCGGATTACCAGATATGTTGGGACAGGAATCCGATCTTATTTTATATGTTATGGGTAAAAATTTGGCCAGACAAGCGGAATGTGCATCAACAGAAGAAATACAGGAATTTTTCCAACATGTTGGCTGGGGAGAGTTAGCTTTAACACACGAAAAGCGGCGTGGTTTTATATATGAATTGGGTGGTAGCTTAGTTAAAGCACGACTGCAAACCTTAAAAGAGATTGATTTTCAACTGGAAGCTGGATTTTTAGCAGAAACTATGCTACAAATAACGGACAAAAGCTGTGAGTGTGTAGCTGAAATCAATAAAGACCATATTATTTTACACGTACTACATAATTAAAGCCCCTTATTCCTAATAGTCGGTATTGGCCACGTCCTGTGCCCATACCGACATCAAATTTAGGAAAAGGGGCTTTATTCATCGTCCTGGAGATGTTCTAAGATGTTTTCTGCAACAGGTTTTGGGATTCCCAGCTTTACGATCGAGTCAACAGGTGCCTGCTCGATATCCTTAATCGATTTAAAATGAGTAAGTAATAATTTCTTCCGTTGGGCACCTACACCATCAATTTCATCCAATTTAGAATGAAAGGCACTTTTTCCTCTGAGCTGACGGTGGAAGGTGATTGCGAACCGGTGTACTTCATCTTGTATCCGTTGAATAAAATAAAATTCCTGTGAACGCCGATCTAATTCGACTACTTTTGGCGGATCTCCATACAATAATTCACTTGTCCGGTGTTTATCATCTTTTGCTAAGCCACAAAGTGGAATATCTAAACCTAATTCATTTTCTAATACGTCTATAGCGGCCGACATCTGACCTTTGGCACCATCAACAAGGATTAAATCAGGCAGTGGTGCTCCTTCTTTTAATACTCTCGTATATCGCCTACGGATAACCTCTCGCATTGTTTCATAGTCATCAGGACCATCCACATGTTTAATTTTATATTTACGATACTCTTTTTTTGCCGGTTTACCATCAATAAAAACGACCATCGCTGATACCGGATCTGTCCCTTGAATATTCGAGTTATCAAACGATTCAATTCGGTGAGGTGTCTCGATATGCAGTTTGTCACCTAGTGTTTCGACAGCTCGGATAGTCCGTTCTTCATCTCGTTCAATTAAGCTGAATTTTTCCTGTAAAGCAATTTCGGCATTTTTCTGAGCTAACTCTACTAGTTCCTTCTTGCGACCTCTCATTGGGATATGAACATCTACATCTAATAATTGCTTGAGCAACTCAACATCCGTTGGAATTGGTACGAGAATTTGCTTTGGTTTCGGATGATGGTGGTGCATGTAAAAACTCCCGATAAAACTTAGGAAGGTTTCCTCTGCTTCATCATAAAACGGAAACAATGAGACATCACGTTCAATTAATTTTCCTTGGCGGATAAAGAATACTTGTACACACATCCAGCCCTTATCATAACTAAAGTTAAACACGTCTCTGTCAACCTGATCTTTCATCGTCATTTTTTGTTGTTCCATGACTGATTCGATATGCTGGATTAAATCACGAAATTCCTTAGCTCGCTCGAAATTTAAATCCTCAGAAGCAGTTAGCATCTTTTCTTTTAATTCCGCTTTTATTTTTTTATGTCCACCATTTAAAAAACTCGTGACTTCTTGGGTAATGTTGCGATATTCTTCTTTAGATGGTGGCTTATCAGCACAAGCCAAGCACTGACCCATATGATAGTACAGACAATGCCGCCCTTTTTGATTATTACATTTGCGCAATGGATATAGGCGATCTAACAATTTTTTCGTTTCTTTTGCTGCCAATACGTTAGGATAAGGTCCAAAATATTTTCCTTTATCCTTTTTGACTTTTCTTGTAATAATTAAACGCGGATGTCGTTCATTAGTAATTTTTAAAAAAGGATAAGATTTGTCATCTTTCAATAACACATTATATTTTGGATCATATTTTTTAATTAAGTTCATTTCCAAAATTAATGCTTCGATCTCCGAACTGGTGACAATATATTCAAAGTCTCTTATCTCACGGACAAGACGTTGCGTTTTTTGATCATTAGCCCCAATAAAATAAGAACGAACCCGGTTACGAAGAATTTTGGATTTACCGACATAAATAATCGTTCCATGCTTATCCTTCATTAAATAACAACCAGGTTGCGCTGGCAACACTGCTAATTTCTCCTTAATATGGTCGTTCACCACTTCACCCCCCAGAATTTCAAAATGTTTCTCTCTATTCTTTATTTTTCGGTGTAAATATTATTATAGTACAAAAAAAGACGTATTACGTAAAGAATCCCTTATTATAGGGTCTCTATAATAAGGGATAATCGCGTTTTATTAAGCGTGTTTGTTAATTAGTTCTACAAGCGCTTCTTTTGGTTGATAACCAACTACTTGGTCAACTACTTCCCCATCTTTGAAAAGTAGAAGTGTTGGAATACTCATTACGCCGTATTTTCCAGCTGTTTCTTGGTTTTCGTCTACATCAAGTTTGACGATTTTAACTTGATCACTCATTTCACCATCTATTTCTTCTAGGACTGGTGCAATCATTTTACATGGTCCACACCAAGTAGCCCAAAAATCAGCTAATACTAATCCCTCGCTAGTTTCATTACTAAAAGTGCTATCGCTAGCTGCTACAATTGCCATTATGAAATTCCTCCTTCATTATTCCGATTTCTTTACAAGTATAACATTGACAAAATAATCAGCCTAATACTTTGCTTATCGTTATTATATGTTGCCAAAAAAATACTATACAGTCATGATATAATAGATTCCTACTGCTAAAAAGATGACTGCTATAACCATTAAAACATAGGCTAATGTTTTCACGACGCCACTCCTTTACTGGATGCTTGACCCGATAACATAGGATAATCCAACAGAAATCACTAGCGATATAAAGCCTACAGCTCGGTTATCGTTGGCAATTTCCTGATCAATTTTATAAGTTGGGGTTAAAAATTCAAAAATAAAGTATCCGAATAACAGTAACAAGAACCCATATCCACCCCATGCAATGCTTTCTAAAATCGTATCATTATGTTGTATAGAATAGCGGATAACATTAGCAATCCCAAAAATTTTCCCACCTGTTGCCATCGCTACACTGAAATTACCTCGTTTGATTTCTTCCCAATTTTTATAAGAAGTGACTAATTCAAAAATAACAAGAAATATAACTAAACATAACACTGCTACACTATAACGAGCTGCGGTTTCGACAAAGATATTTCCCCAAAAGTCAGACATGACATGGCCTCCTTTTATTTTAATTCCATTACTGTAACACCAAGACCACCTTCACCCATATCACCATCACGTGCACTGGCAACTTTCGAATGCTTCCGGGCAAAATCTTTAACCCCTTTTCTTAGTGCTCCGGTTCCTTTTCCATGAATGATTGATACTTTGTTATAACCTGCAAGCAAGGCATCATCAATATATTTCTCTAGCTGTTGCACAGCATCTTCAAAACGTTCCCCACGCAAGTCTAACTCTGGTTTGACATGGTAGGCAGAACCTCTGACCGTTGCTAATGGTTTTTCCATTTTCGGCTCTTCTCTTCTAATAAATAAAAGATCTTTTCGTTTTGCCTTCATTTTCATGATACCTACTTGGACCTGGAATTCATTTTTACCTGTCTGTTCAGTAATAGTTCCTTTTTGATCGAGTGTTAATAATCGTACCTCATCACCAGGCTTTAACGCTTTTGCTTTTTCTTCATCAATGGTTGGTGCTTGTTTTTCCTGTTTTTTCGTTAACTCAGGCCTTGCTTCATTTAATAATTTCTTCGCTTCGATCCATTCATGCTCTTTTAATTCCGCCTCTGTCTGCATATTGCGCAGTTCAGATACGATGGTTTCAGCTTCTTCTCGTGCTTTAGTAACTGCTTTTTCTGCCTTTTCTTCCGCTTTCTTATATAATACTTCGCGTTCTTTTTCGAACTGCTGCCATTGTTTTTCCAGATCCTGTTTTAACTGTTCTGCATCTTCTAAAATGGCCTCTGCATCTTCATAATCGCTTTCCGCTTTTCGACGTGAATCTTCAAGGGATGCGATCATATTTTCCACACTTTTCGAATCCGTTCCGATATGTCCTTTAGCGTCTTCAATAATGACTTCATTTAGGCCTAGACGTCTAGAAATTTCAAATGCATTACTCCGTCCTGGTACACCAATCAGCAGGCGATAGGTTGGCTTTAATGTTTGAATATCAAATTCAACCGATGCATTTGTCACGCCTTCGCGGTTGTATCCATACGCCTTCAGTTCTGGATAATGGGTAGTTGCGATAACCCGAGCTTGTTTGCTGATGACATGATCGAGAATAGACATGGCTAATGCTGCCCCTTCTTGCGGGTCTGTACCAGCACCAAGCTCATCAAATAATAGCAATGATTTTTCATCGAAAGTATTCAAGATCTCTACAATATTCGTCATATGCGAGGAAAAAGTACTTAAGCTTTGCTCAATCGACTGTTCATCGCCTATGTCTGCGAATACATCTGAGAATATGGCTAACTCACAGCCGTCCAGTGCAGGAACCTGTAATCCTGATTGGGCCATTAACGTACAGAGTCCTACCATTTTTAAGGTAACGGTCTTACCACCCGTGTTGGGACCTGTTATGACAATCGCCGTGAAGTCTTCACCTAATTCAACATCATTTGCTACAACTTCATCTCCCGGAATCAGCGGATGGCGCGCCTGTTTCATCTTGATGACCCCACGGTCATTCATCGTTGGTCTGCTTGCTTTCATTTGATGACTTAATTTTGCCCTAGCAAAAACAAAATCAATCATAGCAAGTGCTTCGACATTTTGGATTAAAAATCCTTCATCAGCAGCGATTCTTTGTGACAAATCTTTTAAAATCCGTTCGATTTCCCTTTTTTCATCAACTCGTGCTGCTTGTAATTGATTATTTAATTCCACAACTGATTGCGGCTCCATGAACAATGTTTGTCCTGAGGCTGATTGATCGTGGACAATGCCTCCTATACTAGAGCGATATTCTTGTTTTACTGGAAGCACATAACGGTCATTACGAATCGTAATAATCGCATCTGACAGCATTTTTGCTTTTGTTTTTGTAACATTATCTAAACGATCACGGACCTTATTTTCATTAGTACGAATTTTAGATCGTAATCCTCGGAGTTTATCGCTTGCTCCATCCATCATATGGCCATGGTCATCAATACAGCTTTTGATCTCTCGCTCTAGTTCATTTAAGGGGACAATTTCATCTGCTAAACTCTGAATAATTGGTAATTCGATATCTTCTAACTTATCAATAAAAAGCTTTAACTGTTTACCTCCGTAAATAGTACTAGCGATATCCAAGCATTCATGGGTAGTCAATATCCCTCCAATAACAGCTCTTTTCACACTAGGTTTAATGTCGGAAATGCCACCGAGCGGGACATTGCCTTTTAAGCGAATGACATGATAAGCTTCATCTGTTTCCTCTTGCCAATTCACAACTTGATTGAGATCCGTTGATGGCTTCAACTTACGTATTTTTTCGATACCTAGGGAGGAAGCTGCTTTTTCAGCTAGTTGATCGATAATTTTATTAAATTCTAAAACATGAAGAATTCTTTCGTTCATAAACGGACCTCCTTTTAGTTTATTTCGTTAAAAATTCGATTAATTGTTCATTCGTCCACGTATTTACGACGGTTTGTTTTTTTAGTTTACCTCTTCTAGCCGTTCCTACCCCTGTCGTCATGTCTTCTAACATAGCATAGCTGTGGGCATCCGTATTAATTGCAATGTGCACACCTTGTTGTTGGGCAAGTTCCACCCACTTAGCTGCTAGGTCAAGACGATTTGGGTTCGCATTTAATTCTAATATCGTATTGGTTTCTTTGGCTTTTTCGATCAACCATTCTACATCAACTGAATATCCGTCTCTTCTGCCTAGGAGTCTTCCTGTTGGATGAGCAATCATATCGACATTCGGGTTTTCTAACGCATTTAGTAAACGTTCATGAATCTTTTCTTGTGATTGCCCGAAACTAGAGTGGATCGACGCGATTACAAAATCAAGCTCTTGTAGAAAGTCATCATCAAAATCCAAGCGTCCATCAGGTAAAATATCCATTTCAATACCAGCAAAAATATGAATATCTGAGTGTTTTGCTTGTACTTGCTCGATTTCTTTCCGTTGTAGTCGTAAGCGTTCCTCATTTAATCCGTTTGCGACACGAAGATATTTGGAATGATCAGTGATCGCAATAAATTCATAGTCTTTTTCTTTGGCACGGATCACCATCTCTTCTAAAGATTGTGCACCATCACTCCACGTAGTGTGCATATGCAGATCTCCACGAATCGCTGCTTCATCCACTAAATCTATTTCTGCTTTCGCTAGTTCTATTTCATCTTTTCCTTCACGAATCTCTGGTGGGATGAAGTGAAGGCCAAAACTTTCATAAAATGCTGCCTCGGTATTAAAGGTTTCAACTTCGCCTGTTTCAACATCCTCTACACCATACTCACTAATTTTTTTACCTTGTGCTTTTGCCAGTTGTCGCATCAAGACGTTATGATCTTTCGAACCAGTAAAATGATGTAATGTTGTCGGAAACTCTTTTTCTGTAACTAAGCGGAAATCAACACTTATATCAAAGCGCCCTTCCACAACAATCGAAACTTTCGTATCACCAGCGGCAATTGTGTCAATCAGGTCTTCAAACTGTAATAGCTTTTCACGTACTACTTCAGGCTCATCTGTTGCAATGATAAAATCTAGATCTTTGACCGTCTCTCGAAAACGTCGCATACTTCCAGCAATAGAAAACTGCTTAATCTCTTCAATCGTATAAAGGAAAGCTTCGATCTTCTCAACAATGGCTACTACCATTGATACTGGTAAACGTTCCGGCCGAGCTCCAGCACTATTTAATGCTTCTAAAATTTTTTCCTCTGTCTTTTTACCAAAACCTTTTAACCCACGGATCTCCCCTTTTTCGCATGCTTCTCTTAATGTTTGTTCATCGACAATATTTAGCTCTTGATACAGCTTAGCTAATTTCTTACCTCCAAGTCCTTGCAGGTTTAACAGCGGGATTAACCCTTGTGGTACCTCTTTCTCTAACTGTTTTAAAGTATCTGACTCACCATTGTCAATAAACTCCTTCATAACCGCTGCCGTCCCCTTGCCGACTCCTTGTAATTTAGTAAAGTCGTCTATTTCCGTAAGAGAACGATCATCTCGTTCCAGAGCTTGTGCTGCTTTACGGTAAGCAGAAATTTTGAAAGGATTTTCACCTTTTAATTCGAGATACGTGGCTATTTTTTCAAGTAGTTTAATGACATCTTTTTTGTTAACAGACATCTTGATTCCCTCACTTTTTCGTATTCTACATGTGAAATACCCTTGCATACTCCAGTGGCAAGGGTATATGATGGATTAACCATTATTGAATGGATCATTTTCAAACCAATACGTTGTTAATTTATCCGTTAATACTGGTGTATGTTCAATAATATAAGTGGCAATACTTGAACCATCAATATAGTCCTGAATAACGGAGACAGGTGCAAGTGCTAAAATATAAAGTACAACAAAAATAAGTAAATAAACTTCTATAAATCCTAAAATAGCTCCTAGCCAGCTATTAATAACATTCAGCAGTGGTAAATCCGCAACAAAATCAAGCATCGTTGCTACGATTTGCAAAATAATTTTAGTTACAAAGAACAAGGCACCAAACGCAATCGCATTATAATAGGCTGCTTCTAAAGGTAATGACTCTAAAAAGACAGCCCACGAAGAATCAGACATTAACTCAGGATATGGTATCCATAATTCTAATTTGGAAGCAACATCATCATAATATGTAGCTGCTACAATAAAAGCAATAATAAACGCAGTAAGATGAAGTACTTGCAGTATAAAACCTCTCCTTAGGCCAACAAGTACCCCGATAATTAATAAAACAATCAATATAAAGTTCACCATGACAAATTTATTCCTCTTTCTCCTCTAGTAATTTTTGTAATACTTCAAACTCTTCTTTCAGTTTCATATAATCGTTCATTGTATTTACAGCTGTCAAAACAGCCAAATTAGTGGAATCTAATGATTTATTCACAGCATGAATTTCACGCATTTTTTCATCTACTAAATTTGCTACAGCACGGATTTGCTCAGGTTTTTCATTTCCAACAATATTATATGATCTTCCATATATATCAACGGTAGTCCGTGTTTTTTCTGGCTGGGACACCATGATTCCCCCTTCTAGACAAATAACCTTAAAATTAATATTAACATGAAGCATCCAAATAGAAAACTATTCTGATAAAACCTATCTCTGTTATACTTATAGAAAAGAGGAGAGAGTACCGTTCTAGCCTCCTATTTTATACTCTTAGGTTAAAGAAAGGACGAATACTGTTGTCAAATATCGTATTACAATTTTCAAAAAATGAGTTATCTAAGGTTAAAGAATACTACGAAAAATATATTACCAAAGTTCCGCCAAATAGTCTTTTCTTAGCAAAAATCAATCACGTAACGATTACTGCCTATAAATCTGGAAAGGTTATGTTTCAAGGTGATCATGCTCAACAAGAAGCAGAGAAATGGAATGCGCAGTCTGAAGGGAAATCTTCCTCCAACCGCGCTAAAGCTTCGGTTAACGAGCATAATAACCAACCACCTGAAACACTTTTCACCCATGCACATATCGGCACAGATGAAGCAGGTACAGGTGACTATTTTGGTCCAATCACTGTTAGTGCTGTTTATGTCCCAGAGGATAAAATTCCGTTACTACAGTCCATGGGCATTACCGATTCCAAAACATTAACAGATATAAATATTGCTCGACTGGCCAAAGAAATTGTCCAAGAGAAGATTCCTTACACTTTGTTAACCTTAGATAATACGAGATATAATAAACTGCAGAAAAAGGGATGGAACCAAGGTAAAATGAAAGCAATGCTCCACCAGCACGCGATCCAAAAATTATTAGCGAAAATCGGTCAAGCTCCTAGTCATGGTATCTTAATTGATCAATTTTGTCAGCCATCCTCCTACCTAAAACATATCGGTCAGGAGGGAATGAAATTAGAGAAAAACACCTTCTTTATGACGAAAGCTGAAAGTTATTCCACTTCGGTTGCCGCAGCCTCGATTATTGCACGTGCTAAGTTTGTGAAAGAGATGGATCAAATGTCCAAGCAGTATGGCTTCACAGTTCCAAAGGGTGCTTCCAGTAAAGTCGATGAAGCTGCCGCATATTTTATTAAGAAAAATGGTTTAGATGCTTTATCTCATGTTGCAAAAATGCACTTTGCTAATACGGATAAAGCTTTGAAATATGTAAAAAGGTAAGGTACTGTACTGTAAAAGAAATTCTTTTACCTAATGTAATAATTTTGAGATTTTTATACAGTAATACCACCACTCCCCTTTCCGTGGGGTTTGCCCTTCAGCTAACTTTTCCGAGCAAAAACCACTCGAAAAAGTGGATCTTCAGGCCAAACGATTCCCACAGGAGTGGAAGTGGGCTGCCCTCCGCTATTATCATGCTCTACAACGTTAGCAAGAAGTAGCATGGTTGCTTTTATACTAAAGCAGCGATACTTTATCAACAGTAAAAAGTCAACATGTTATTCCTAACAAATGTTGTCGAGTCTTCCCTAAATAGTGATGGCCATGTTGAGGTATAGGAAACAACACTGTACAACTATTTTTTATTCGTACAGTGTTGACTTATTCTCTATAAGTAAAGCGAAGGATGAAAAAGCTGCAACTATACAACGTTGCAGCCCTTTGGTTTACCCTCTTAATTCAGCATTATGTTCGTTTGCTACTGCATCTAGAATCGCTTGATAAGATGATTCTACTTCTTCATCTGTTAGTGTTCTTTCAGGATCTTGATAGAACAAACTGAAAGCAATAGACTTCTTACCTTCTGCTAAATGCTCACCTTGGTACACATCAAATACTTGGATGTCTTTCACCAGTTCTCCGCCAGCCTGTGCAATCGTTGCTTGCAATGCACCTGCTTGAACAGATTCATCGACAACTAATGCGATATCTCTAGTTACACTTGGATAACGAGGTATTTTCGCAAAACTAGGTTCATTTTCATGGATGGAAAGAATATAATCAAAATCGATATCAAACACAAATGTTTCTTTCAAATCGTAATCTTTTTGTAATTGAGGGTGCACCTGTCCAACAAAACCAATTGCTTGATCACCTATAAGTAATTGTGCTGTTCTACCTGGATGCATTCCCTCCACTTTCGCCTGTACAAAAGTAATATCTAGATTCAATGTTTCAAATAATGCTTCTACAATTCCTTTCACAACAAAGAAATCTACTGTTTTCTTCTCTTGCTGCCAAGGATGTGTAAGCCATTCTCCAGTTAGTGCACCTGCTAATCGTACTTTCTCTTCTGGTTGCTTTGTTACTTTCTCTTCTTTGGAAATGAAGATACTACCTAATTCATAATAGGCTACATTCGCTTGTTTACGCGCTAAATTATAGGCAATAGATGATAGCATTTCAGGCAAAATGCTTAAACGTAATGTACTGTGCTCTTCACTCATCGGCATTGCCAACGATACGGAAGAAACCATTGCTTCAGCTACTTCCGGACTTACAAGCTCAGTTGCTCGTTCCTTACTTGTTAATGAATAGGTTACCGTTTCAGATAAGCCTGCACCTTCTAAGAATCGTTTAACATGACGTTTTAACGCTTGTTGTTTCGTTAATCCTCCTGCTTGTGCACCACCACTTGGTAAGGTGAAAGGTAAATTGTCATAGCCATAAATTCGTGCCACTTCTTCTAGCATATCTTCAAAAATAACAATATCCTGCCGACGAGTTGGTGCATAAACAGTAAATGTTTCACCGTCTTGATCATAGTTAAAGTTTAATTTTCGTAAAACATCAGCAATATCAGCATCAGAAATATTCGTGCCCAATCGATCATTAATAGTAGACGTCCAAATCGTTACAGTTTTCTCTGAATAGTCTAATTGATCATATTCTGCTATACCTTTTAAAACAGTTGCACCTGCGTATTCTTGTAGCAATTGGCAAGCTCTTTCACCTGCTTGTTTAACACGATTAGGGTCTACTCCTTTTTCAAAACGATTACTTGCTTCACTGCGTAAATCAAAGTCTTTAGATGCTTTACGGACAGTTTGACCATCGAAATAAGCTGCCTCTAATAACACAGTCGTAGTTTGCTCAGAAACTTCTGAATCAGCACCACCCATTACACCAGCAAGTGCTACAGGTTCTTTTCCATTTGTAATCACTAAATGCTCATTTGTTAATGTTCGTTCTTGGTCATCTAGTGTAACCAATTTTTCCCCTTCATTCGCCATTCTGACAACCACTTCATTTGATCCAAACTTATCAAAATCGAAAGCATGTAATGGCTGACCATACTCTAGCAACACATAATTGGTAATATCTACCACGTTATTAATTGGTCGAATTCCTGCTGCCATTAAGTAGTTACGCAGCCAAAGTGGTGACGGGCCAACTTTCACATCTTGAAGCAAAAATGCTCCATAGTATGGGTTTTGCTCAACTGCGTTTACTTTAACAGAAACTTGCTTCTCTATCTCCTCATCATTTGACTGATAGTTCGTCTGTGGCAAACGAATTGGTACATCTAAAATAGCCGCTACTTCATATGCTACACCTAACATACTTAATGCATCGGAACGGTTTGGTGTTAAACCAAGTTCGATAATAATATCATCGAGGTTCAATAGTTCGTTTACATCTGCACCAATTTCTGCATCTTCCGGAAATACGAAAATGCCACTAGCAAATTCTTTAGGTACGAATTTTTCTTCTACACCTAATTCTTGTAGGGAGCAAATCATCCCATTTGATTCCACACCGCGCAGTTTTGCTTTTTTTATCTTAAAGTTTCCTGGTAAAACAGCACCAGGTTTTGCTACAGCAACTTTTTGTCCTTGTGCAATATTTGGTGCACCACAAATAATTTGTAGTGTTTCGTCACCTACATTCACCTGACATAAATTTAATTTATCAGCGTTCGGGTGTTTTTCACAGCTATCTACATAACCAACAACCACATTATTTGTTGGGCTTGCAAAATGCTCTAACCCTTCTACTTCAATCCCAGACTTGGTAATACGTTCCGCTAAATCTTCTGGGGATAATTGATCGATATCTACATAATTTTTTAACCAATTTAATGATACAAACATGTTTCAGCCTCCTCCTTATGCTTGATGATACTGCTTCAAGAATCGAATATCGTTCGTATAGAAATGACGAATATCGTCCACACCGTATTTCAACATGGCAATTCGTTCTGGTCCCATACCGAATGCGAAACCACTGTATACTTTCGGATCATATCCTGCCATTTCCAATACTCGGGGATGTACCATTCCGGCACCTAGGATTTCGATCCAGCCAGTTTGTTTACATACGCTACATCCTTCTCCGTTACATACTTTACAAGAAATATCCATCTCAACAGATGGTTCTGTAAATGGGAAGAAACTAGGACGTAAGCGAATTTCTCGTCCTTGTCCAAACATCTGTTTCGCAAAACGATCAAGAACACCTTTTAAGTCGCTCATCCGTACGTTTTTGTCGACGTAAAGCCCTTCGATTTGCGTAAATTGGTGGGAGTGTGTCGCATCATCGGTATCACGACGATACACTTTACCAGGGCAAATCATTTTTACTGGACGTTTATCCTCCAAAGCATTCATTGTTCTTGCTTGTACTGGTGAGGTATGTGTACGCATCAATATTTCTTCTGTAATATAGAAGGAATCTTGCATATCTCGTGCTGGGTGTCCTTTTGGTAAATTAAGTGCCTCGAAATTATAATAGTCCGTTTCTACTTCTGGACCTTCGCGCACTTCGAATCCCATACCGATAAATAAGTCTTCAATCTCTTCAACAATACTTGTTAAAAGGTGTGGGCCACCTGTCGGAACAGGTCGTCCTGGTAACGTAACATCAATCGTTTCTTCTTCCAGCTGTTTTTCCAACTCTGCAGCTTCGATAGATGCTTTTTTGCTGTCTATTGCATCCGCGATATTCCCTCTTACCTTGTTAGCTAATTCACCGATTACCGGTCGTTCTTCTTTCGATAATTTTCCCATTCCTCTTAATACTTCTGTGATTGGACCTTTTTTACCTAAATAAGCAACTCTTACATCTTGTAATTCCTTGAGTGATGTTGCATCGTCCACTTTTTGTAATGCTTCTTTTTCTAATGCTTGTAACTGTTCTTTCATTTTGTGAACCTCCTTCATTTATTCAAATCTTTATCCTGACTGCGAAAGCAATAAAAAAA
Organism: Gracilibacillus saliphilus; assembly: GCF_010994085.1. Classification (NCBI taxonomy): domain Bacteria; kingdom Bacillati; phylum Bacillota; class Bacilli; order Caryophanales; family Bacillaceae; genus Gracilibacillus; species Gracilibacillus saliphilus. The sequence goes on from NZ_WJEB01000014.1 coordinate 17,633, forward strand.
AGTCTCGCCCCCCTAAAAAAGGGACGAGACTGTATGTATCGCGGTACCACCCTTGTTGATATAGTTCACTATATCCACTCAAGTTAAAAGATAACGGTATAAACCGGAACACCTTTACTTGTCAAACAAGGTCCAAGTGTCAGCTCCAGAGTGAAATTTCAACATGTGATCGTTAGAAGCATTTCCAGTCCGTGATGCTTCTTCCCTTGAAACGATAAGTCACACATTTACTAGCTCTTTCGACGCTTTTATAAATGTTTTTACTTCATATAGTATAAGCAAGCATTGCAAATGTTGCAAGTCCAATTGTTTATTTTTTTGCTACTTCATACATAAGAATCGCTGCAGCAATGCTAACATTTAATGATTCTGCCTGACCGTATATCGGAATTTTAACATTTTGAGTGGCTTTTTTCATTAAATCAGGATCAACACCTGACCCTTCATTTCCAACCATTATTGCAAGCTTATTCGGTACTTCTAGTTCATGATAAAATGTTGCATTATCGAGACCTGTTGACCATACTATCGTACCTTCCTGCTGTAATCGATCGATTTCTTCATGTAAATCTGCTTCATAAATATGAAGATGGAACATCGACCCTTGGGTAGATCGAATCACCTTATCATTAAACAAATCGACAGTTCCTTTTCCTAAAATGATAGTGTCAAACCCTGCTGCATCTGCAGTTCGAATCATTGTTCCTAGATTGCCTGGATCTTGTACACGATCTACCAACAAAGCACGTTGCAGTAGTCTTTCTCTTGATTGATTCTTTCTTACTACTGCTAAAATACCTTGAGGCGTTTTCGTTTCCGTTAGAGCTGCCATTACATTATCGGAAACCTCATGTAATGAATAAGCATGCCATTCTGGATTAACCTCTACACCCGTTTGGTAGATAATTTCTGTTAATTCCCAATTACTTTTATGTGCTTCTTCAATGAGATGAAAGCCTTCAATCAAGAATTTCGACTCAATATCTCGCTCTTTTTTCTTTTTTAATTTTCGCCAATTCTTTACTTTTTCATTCTTAACAGATGTTAGCATTTAACTCATTCCTCTTTTTTGATGTTTCTATCATACATATTATCCTTTATAAAGGTCAAACTATAATGAAAAATGTAAAAGATGTGGGGTGATGATATGGATTTAAATTTACGAAAAGCCATCATGTCCAACGTGTCAGGTAATTCTGCTAATGATTTAGAAGCTACTATTGTCGATGCAATTCAAAGTGGAGAAGAAAAGATGCTTCCTGGTCTGGGAGTTTTGTTTGAATTATATTGGCAACAAGCAGACGAATCAGAAAAAACAGAAGTTCTTGATACATTGGAACAGGCTGTTAATCAATAAAACCCAAAGAATTCCGATCATCTAAAAACGATGATCGGAACTTTTGTGTTATGCCTCCATTCGTTTTATCAGTCACTTTCAAATATTTATCAGTCATTCACTATATTTCCATAAGCTTAGCTCTTTCCCTTTTCAAGATATTGCTTTTTCGTGTGATAAATTGTATATTTATAATAGATATATTTTACTAAAAAAGGGAGCGCACTTCAGTGAACGTACAATCCATTTATAATCTAATGCAAATGCAGGCGATGTCTAATCTAACAGGCAATTCTAATAACAATGATACAGAAACTGATTTTAGTCAATTATTGCAATCCTTAATCGGTAATTCTTCCTATATGAATACATCACATAATAGTAAGATTCCTGCTGAATACTTTCTGAATAATCCAGAGATGGCCCAATCAATCAGGTCACAGGTACATACCAATTCCGTTACAGATATATCAAATAATACGGGATTTACTTCTGATGTAACTGCTATTATTGAACAAGCAGCAAATCAGTATAATATCGATCCCAAATTAATTGATGCCGTAATCCAAACAGAATCAAATTATAATCAACAGGCTGTCAGTCATGCTGGCGCTCAAGGCTTAATGCAATTGATGCCTGAAACCGCCAAAGGATTGGGAGTTCAAAACCCATTTGATCCAGTTGAAAATATATTAGGTGGAGCAAAATATTTAAAACAAATGTTGGATCGGTATGATGGTAACAAAACTTTAGCATTAGCTGCGTATAATGCAGGTCCGGGAAATGTTGATAAATATAATGATGTTCCTCCTTTTGCAGAAACACAATCTTATGTACAAAAAGTACTTGGTAAATACTTAGCATAACTAGAAAAACATAAATAATTTGCTGATTTTTCTAAAGAAAAACACGAACATCGACTTGATGTTCGTGTTTTGGCGTATAATAATGTTTGATCAAGCTTAAGAAAAAGTAATATTATCTACCGTATCTTGGTCTAAATTTTTAATAACTTCAACAATTAATTGTACAGCATTTTCGAAATCATCCTGATGTAAAATCGCAGCGTGTGTGTGGATATATCTTGTAGCAATGGTAATCGATAAAGCCGGGACCCCATTTGCTGTTAAGTGAATCGAACCAGAATCAGTTCCTCCACCAGCCAAGTGTCCATATTGATATGGAATTTGATGCTGATCAGCTGTCTCAACAACAAAATCTCTTAATCCTTTATGAGATACCATAGAGGCATCATACAGGATTATTTGCGGGCCATCACCTATTTTGCTATCTGCATCTTTATCTGAAACACCTGGAGTATCTCCTGCAATACCAACATCAACCGCAAAACCAATGTCAGGCTCAATCGCGTATGCAGAGGTTTTTGCGCCTCGTAATCCAACTTCTTCCTGTACTGTTGCAACACCATAGACACGGTTAGGATGATTTTCTCCTTTTAATCTTCGTAAGACTTCGATCGCAATTGCACAACCGATACGATTATCCCATGCTTTGGCCAGTAATAATTTTTCATTTTTCAAAGGAGTAAATTCGAAGTATGGGACAACAGAATCACCAGGTTTAACACCAAATTCAGCTGCTTCTTCCTTACTAGATGCTCCAATGTCAATAAACATATCTTTAATATCTACTGGTTTCTTACGAGCTTCCGCTGAAAGGATATGAGGAGGTTTTGAACCAATTACGCCTGTAACATCTCCACTTTTGGTTAGGATCGTGACGCGTTGTGCCAGCATCACTTGACTCCACCAGCCACCAACTGTTTGAAAATAGACAAAACCTTTATCATCAATCCGTGTTACCATAAAGCCAACTTCATCCAAATGACCAGCTACCATTATTTTCGGACCATTTTCGTCGCCATTCTTTTCGGCGATTAAACTTCCAAGATGATCGGTATAGACTTTGTCAGCATATGGTGAAATCCATTTCTTCATGACTTCACGTGCTTCTCGTTCATCTCCTGGAATTGCTCGGGCATCTGTTAGTTCTTTTAACATCGTTAATTGCTCATAGTTTGACATCAGATTTCCTCCTAGAAATTAATAACCTTGATTTTGTCGTTCAAAGTTAATTTTATTTTTATCCACATAAGCTTTTTTTATATCATTTGCAGAAAAGCCTAATTTTTCGCCTAAAATTAAATATGTATCAAAGACATCTTTATACGCTTCTACTGACTGTTCTTCCTTTAACACAGAAATGGAACGGAAAACATGATGAAACAAGGATGTTAAATCTTCATCACTAGTTTGATTACTTGACTCGTATTGATCTAGTCCTAATTCCAATCCTAATGATAAGATGAAATGGATTCCGTCCACATATTCTTCAGCAATGACAGCCTTCTCACTAGCTGGTTTGACACTCCAATACTTGAAGCACCTGGTTTCATTTGCTAATTCGCCAACTTCTACCAAGAGCGCTAATACCTTTTTATCAAAAACATTTTCGTTTTTCAAATCATGTTGTGCTAAAATATAGTTATCTAATTCTCGCTGCATATCAAAAAGTGTTTGCCAATTCATATTGTTCTCCCTCTAGTTTTTGGATTTATTCTTATATTATAGCATGGTTGGTTTATTTTTTTGAAACCAAAGCATCCATGAATTCGTATGCCTATTTAGAAGTCTTGTATATTAGGAGTTGATTATCGTGATCGTTATTCTTTTTCGTTTTTTAGTAGTTATTGCTATGATTGTATTAATATATACTGCCTATAAATATATCGTTAATCCAAAAAGGAAACTAGAAGTTGCCCAGGAAAAAAGTGAATTCTATTTCCTTGATTATAATGATAATATTAAGAAAAACTTTTTTATTACGTATAAAGGATTTTTATTTGAAGGGGAAAAGTATTTAGGCACAACAGAGGATGCCTTTGAAGTGATTAACATCGTGATGCATACGAGAAATCCAGAGAAATTGAAAGGGTTTGAGCGCAAGGATCTCTATTTCTTAGAGGAAGAAATATTGATTCGTTATCCTCACGCTGATATTGAGTGGAAATATCCCATTAACAAACTACATTTAAAATAATTCAGGCTGCGTTTTGCTGAAAAAAAGTTTGCCATTTAATAATTACCTGTTTTCTTCTGACCAAATAGGCAAGAATTATTACCATTACTACAAGTGGAATTGCATAATAGATGGATATTTCTTGGATCGTTTTACCTAAAGTAGTATAAAAACAAGCAACAGGAATCACCGTTAAAAACGTTGTCCGTAAGTAAGAGGAAAAACTTACGGATTTTTTATATATGCAAAAAGACATAAGGTGGAAGTGAATAAATGGCAACATTCTTAAGAGCATAATTTGAAACGTATTTAACGATAATTCATTACCTAACAACTTTTCTTCCAACCGTTTACAGCGTTTTTCAATGGCAGGTAACAAGTGAATGATCAAATAAAAGATAATGCTCGAAATCATTAAACCGATAATCGAATATATCGTACCAGCTAATAAGCCAAACACAAGCCCACCGGTAATACATAGCAGCAAGACTGGAATAAAAAATAGTGGGCGAAGGATATGAACCATAATAAAAAGCACAGGGGCTACAAATGCATAGCTTTCCATTACTTTCATTTGGCTAAGCATTTCAATTGGCATCATTCATCAGCTCCTTCTAATTAACAATATGACAAGAGACGAGCCTTTATGACAGCCATTATAAGAAAAGCTCAGAGCGCCCGTTTAGAAACTTAGCGACTTCAGCATCAACTGAGATAAAGGAATCACGGTGAGTTTACGAACCGATGATGACTTACCGTAGGGCGATTCGTGAAGTCGCCTAGTTTCTGGGCGTTTGCGTGGACATCTGCGCAAATTTTATACTTTCTTGTCTTATATGAAAAAAATGATGATCAATAACCATTGAATAATGGCTATAAAAGGTAAACCGATTAGAAATAGTGTATGTTTCGTTTTATGTCGACATACATACATCCCGATAGTCGCTCCCAGTGCACCACCAATAATTGCAAAGAACCAAATTCGTCCTTCCGGTATACGCCATTTATTCTTTCTTGCTTTCCTTTTGTCTATCCACATAGTAAACAACGAAATGATATTAATAATTGCTAAGTACACAAACATTTCTTCACACCTTTATCGAGATTGTAGTTGTTGATATAATCTATCTAATTCTGATTCATTTTCTCTGTTAAAAATGATAAGTCCTTCCTCTGTTTCCACTGTAACATAATAACTGGACTTCCCTGCTATAAACAATCTGATCGATTCTTCCGATTTTTCTGTCAGGAATTTTCCCTTTAAACGATTACTCATAGCAAATCCGTTTGTCTTAGCTGTAATCTCTGGAAGTTGGTCTATCTTTTCCACTTTACTAATTTGGTCTAATGGAATATTATCCCCGTACATCCCTTCAATCACTAGTGTGTTATCAACAACTACCATATCATTTTCTCGATAGCCAAATATTGATAAGAAAGCAATAAATATAACAATAATTCCTGTAATAATCCCAATCAGCCAATAGTTTCTTTTGCGTTTACGAGGTACCTCGTATCGCTGTAACCAGAGCGTACCTGCTAATAGTACAATTAGAAAAATAGCCATACCAACCTCAAAGCCATACGGAACAGAAAACACACCTAACAAAAAGGACAATGCTAATAGACTAAACGTAACCGTTAGTAGTTTACCGACCGCTTCTATATATCCGTTCTGTTTTAAGTATGCTTGTTCTTCTTCGGGACGATTAGCGAATCCCGAAAGGAGAAAATAATCTTTTTTCTTCACAACTAAAAACGTAAGCCCACCATAGATGAGTAATGTCCATCCCATGATAATTAGAAAAATAATAAGTCCTTTCTCCACCTGTAACACCACCTTAAAATTTTTACGAATGTGTAGAATAGAAGGTTTCATATTTTGGAGCGGAACTTTAGCAGTCTTATAATAATGGATAACCTGTGCTATTAGCGTATATAAAAAACGGATAACTCTAAACAGAGCTATCCGTCATTCTTAGTTATCGTTATTTTAAAGCAGATTTTGCTTGGTCTGCTAATTGTGCAAATGCTTTTTCATCATTTACAGCTAAGTCAGCCAGCATTTTACGGTTTACTTCAACACCAGCAAGCTTTAATCCGTGCATGAAACGGCTGTAAGAAAGATCGTTCATACGTGCCGCAGCGTTGATACGAGAAATCCAAAGTTTACGGAAATCACGTTTTTTCTGACGACGGTCACGATATGCATATTGACCTGATTTCATTACTTGTTGTTTTGCAGTTTTAAACAATGAATGTTTTGAACCATAATAACCTTTAGCTAGCTTTAATATACGTTTACGACGTTTACGTGTAACTGTTCCACCTTTAACACGTGCCATAATAATTCCCTCCTATAAATCAACGAATCTGTTTTGTTATTTCAATCAATGTCTAGCTCGGAGTGACCAGAAACTAGGCGACTTCAGGAAAGTGCCCTACGATAAGTCATCTTCGGTTCGCAATGCTCACCGTGATTCCTTTATCTCAGTTGCTTCCTTCCATTCGCTACGTTTCTAAACGGTCACTTTCGCTTTTCTACTTTATTTTGGTAGCATTTGTTTAATGCGTTTGTAGTCTCCAGCTGATACAAGAGCGGACTTACGAAGTTTACGCTTTTGTTTTTGAGACTTGTTTGCAAATAAGTGACTTGTATATGCGTGGGAACGTTTTACCTTCCCAGAACCTGTCTTTTTCATTCTTTTAGCTGTTCCGCTGTGTGACTTCATTTTTGGCATTATTACTTCCTCCTTGAAACTAAATCTATTTAACTCAACGCCTGAGCTAGTTATTTCTTTTCGTTTACAGGTGCAAGCATCATGAACATACTGCGGCCTTCCATTTTTGCTTTTTGTTCAACAGTGGAAAGGTCTTTACATTCCTCTGCCATACGTTCTAATACTTTTTGACCTAATTCTTTATGGGTAATCGCACGTCCACGGAAGCGAATAGAGACTTTTACTTTGTCTCCTTTTGTTAAGAATTTACGCGCGTTACGAAGCTTCGTATTGAAATCATGCTCTTCAATACCTGGGCTTAAACGTACTTCTTTCACGTTAATTACTTTTTGTTTTTTACGTGCTTCTCTTTCTTTCTTTTGTTGCTCAAAACGGTATTTACCGTAGTCCATGATACGACATACTGGCGGTTTTGCTTTTGGCGCCACCAATACTAAATCAAGGTTTCGTGTTTGAGCAATGTCCAACGCTTCTTGACGAGATTTTACTCCTAATTGATCCCCATTTGAATCAATGAGACGCACCTCACGTGCACGAATACTCTCATTGACATTCATATCTTTGCTAATAATCAGCCACCTCCGAAATTTAATAAAAGCGTAATGAAACATGATCATTTTAACTAGACAAGTTTAAAATATTCATAAAAAAAGTGTCGGTACACATACTGCACCCACACATCCTAAATTTCATTACAAATAAGTCGGATTTGTACCTGTCAACTACAGTTGTGTGTCAATCAGGTGAGAAGCGGGTGCTTCTACTTGTCTCTAGTGATCATATTTAATTCACTTTATACATATTATCATCTGAAATATCCCATGTCAATAGTTAGCTGAGACAAAATTCACCTCGACTAAAATGTTAATCTTTTTGGATTTCCTCCCACTCTTCACGCAAGATCCCCATCTTAATAGCATCGAAATATTCCCCGTTTACTATACGTGCTTTCCTAATTCTTGCCTCTTCTTTCATTCCAATTTTCGTAGCTACTTTGATCATTCTTGTATTTCCAGACCAAGTAGACATCCCCAAACGATGTATTTTAATAGAACTGAAAATAAAATCAATCCAACGTTTATATGCTTCACTGCCATAACCACCGTTCCAATAGTTGCTATCATATATGACAATTCCCGTTTCAAGCCAGTTTGTCTGTTTATCTACCCAATAGGAACCAACATACCCAATTGCTTTGTCATCACATTTGATCACTAACGCCGCTGGAATTCCTTGCACGATCTCTTGTTTCCAATTCTTTCGGTACTCTTCTTTAGATATGTTCTCTTCTGGAATATATGGTCCATTCCACTTTTTGGCTTCTTGCTTAGGCTCCACGTATTTCCAATAGTAAAGTATATCTATGTCACTAATAGTTGGTTGCTCCAAAGTGATTTTATTCCCTTTGATCCTATCCATATGCAAAAGTTTCCCCTCCTCATTGTGTAGCATAAGAAAAGCGCAGAGCGCCCGATTAGAAACGTAGCGACTGGAACGAATTAACTGAGATAAAGGAATTACGGTGAGTTTACGAACCGATGATGACTTATCGTAAGGCAATTCGTGAAGTCGCCTAGTTTCTGGGCGCTCGGAGCTAGACATCTGCGCAAAATTTATACTTTCTTATCATATAAAATGAGACTTTCGTCATTGAAGATTTGAGGAGCGATTCAATACTAAGTATCCCCACTACTTCACGATCTGACACCAGTTACATACCTTTCATTTTAACATAAAATACCATAATAGAAACTAAATCCAATGAATTCTCCGTAATCGTGCCCAACATTCAAAAAAATGGCCCAAATCACTCTCGATTTGGACCATTCCCTTAGCTACTTACGCAATTTTTTATTTTGAATTTCATCAGTGATCAATGATTTAAATGCATCAAGCTCAATTGTTTCTGAATCTTTTTCTCCGTAGCGTCGGACGTTAACGGCATTTGCTTCTACTTCTTTATCACCAACTATCAAAGCAAACGGAATTTTCGCAGTTTGTGCTTCGCGGATCTTATAACCAATTTTCTCATCACGGTGATCGACTTCGACACGAACACCACTCATACGTAATTCATCTTCTACTTTCTTCGCATAGTCAGCATGGACTTCTGCAGAAACCGGAATCACTCGTGCTTGGATTGGTGCTAACCATGTCGGGAAGGCACCTTTATATTCTTCGATTAAGAAGGCAACAAAACGCTCCATGGTTGATACAACGCCACGGTGGATAACTACTGGACGGTGTTCTTTACCATCCTCACCGATATAGGTTAAGTCAAATTTTTCTGGTGAGTTAAAATCCAACTGGACAGTAGATAATGTTTCGTCCTTACCTAGTGCAGTTTTCACCTGAACGTCTAACTTCGGTCCGTAAAAAGCGGCTTCACCTTCAGCCTCTACGTATTCAAGATTCATGTCATCCATTGTTTCTTTTAATAATCCTTGTGCTTTCTCCCACATTTCATCATTATCAATATATTTTTCAGTATCTTCAGGATCACGATAAGACAAGCGGAAGTAGTATTGATCAATACCAAAGTCTTTATATACATTTTCCACTAATTCCACGACACGAATAAATTCTTCTTTTAATTGATCCGGTCGCGCAAAAATATGGGCATCATTTAATGTCATAGCACGAACACGTTGCAAACCTGCCAATGCTCCTGACATTTCATGACGGTGCATCATACCCAATTCAGCAATCCGTACTGGCAGATCTCGATAGCTGTGTAACTCATGGTTATAAATCATCATGTGGTGTGGGCAATTCATTGGACGTAAGATTAATTCTTCATTATCCATTTCCATCGGAGGGAAATTATCATCTTTATAATGATCCCAATGCCCACTTGTTATATATAATTCTTTACTACCAAGTACTGGTGTGTAAACATGATTATAACCAAGACGCTCTTCAAGATCTACGATATAACGTTCAATAGTACGGCGTATTGTAGCACCATTTGGTAACCATAATGGTAATCCTTGTCCTACTTTCTGTGATACGGTAAAAATACCAAGTTCTTTACCAAGTTTACGGTGATCACGCTCTTTTGCTTCCTCACGTAAACGTAAATATTCATCAAGTTGGCTTTGTTTTTCGAAAGCTGTACCATAAATACGTTGTAGCATTTTATTATTACTGTCACCACGCCAGTAAGCACCGGAAATGCTCAAAAGTTTAAATACTTTTATTTTACTTGTTTGTGGTACATGGACACCACGGCAAAGGTCAAAGAATTCTCCCTGCTCATAAAGCGTTACTGTTTCATCTTCTGGAATAGCATCCAGTAATTCTAGCTTTAATTCATCGCCGATTTCTTCATAGATGGCTTTCGCTTCATTACGACTGACTTCTTTACGAACTACTTCTAAATTTTCGTCAACAATTCGCTTCATTTCTTTTTCAATACGTGGAAGGTCTTCAGGTGTAATCGTTTCGTCCATATCAATATCATAATAAAAGCCATCTTCAATAGTTGGTCCAACACCTAGCTTAACATTATCATACAAGCGTTTAATTGCTTGTGCCATAAGGTGAGCTGTCGAGTGTCTTAAAATATCAAGACCTTCGTCTGTTTTAATCGTAATGATCTCGATTGCACCATCTATCGCTAATGGTGTACGCAAATCGTAAAGCGTATCATCCAATTTAATTGCTAATGCCTGCTTTTTTAGACCCGGTGAAATCGATGCAGCAATCTCTTCACCTGTTGTTCCATGATCAAACGGTTTTACAGTTCCATCTGGGAACGTAATATGAATCTTACTCATTTTCACACTCTCCTTTTTATATTAATGTTGATCACGCCAAACTTTTGAACATTAAAAAACGCCCGTCCCCCTACGAAAAAAAGTAAAGGGACGAGCGTTATACCCGTGGTTCCACCCAATTTTCCACACATAAACGTGTAGCTCATTGACAATCGATAACGATGATGAATCGCTACTAATTACTAGCATAAGCATTCCTTAGTAGTGCTCAGAGGTGGTAATAGAATGCGGTCATACAGGAAGCTTTCAGCCAAGGCTTCCCTCTCTTATCCGTACGCCATACACACTATCATGTCCTCATCTTTGCTTGTTTATTAATGTTATGCGATTTATTATAACGATTGTCAACGAAAAAATCAAGATTCTTTTTCATCAGCGTGATAAAAAGGAAAATATTCTGTCGGATAAAAAGAACATCTTTCTTGAAAAATAGTGATTATCGTATGAGTTCTCGATTCTGCCTGATCTTCCCCATACATAAAAATATGGTTTGGCGCCAACATAATTAGAGGTGAAATATTCCATTCTTCTTGTTCTAATCCGAAAATAAATAATGGAAAACGTGATTTTACTCGTTGTAGATCTTCCATTGTGTAGACTTCCCCATTATCTCTAAAAATGCGAAACCTTTCACCTTGCAATACATGAACAACCTCTTCTTCCGGTGACTTACGTCTGACAAACTCCCTAATCGAGTGAATAAAGTCTTGATATTCTTCTTCTCTCTTAAATTCATCTATTGCCAGACCGACCATTTCCGTTAATTGGTCGATATAGTGATGTAATCTGAAATGAACAATTGAATCAAAGCGGATAAAAGAAGAGTCTATTTGTAAGGAGAAAATTGTCGTTAACGTGTCGCGCAATTCATGTTGATGGATTCGATCCTCATAAACAGATTCATCTTTTTCCAATAATGATCTGGCAATGGTTGTTATTCTCTCGATCTCCTCTTCACTTGAAAAATAATACTTTTTCATTAGTATATGCTGAATCATAGAAGTTTCTCGACACTGAATAAATACCATACTTAACAATGGAGCAAGATGTTTCTTCTTTTCATCCCCATTTAAGTCTTCCAACAAATGGAGTTGCACAAGATTTTTCTTTGTTCGTTTACGTGTAGCTTGCCATTTGTCACTTTGTTTGGCTAAATGATAAAAAACCTCTGCTTCATTGTCATGCTCAAAATATACTTCTAACACATATCATCACCCTCACCACCATCGAACTGGTATATTATATGGGTGATGATGAAAAAAAATAACCTCTGTCCAAGGATTAGACAGAAGTCATGGTTATTCATTAGTTCGATAACGACTCGTCAATTCAATTGGTTTACTAAGCTGGGTAATTCGTTCAATTATTCTTCCTGCTTTGATCGTTTCTACATCTCCTCTGTTGGATGTAGATAAATGATCCTCTAACTGCTCTAAATTATAATTCGAAGTAAAGAAAACAGGCAGCTCTTCCATCATCCGATATTGCAAGATAGCACCAAGCACTTCATCTCGGAACCAGGGTGATATCGACTCAGCCCCAATATCATCAAACATGAGAACTTGCACCTTTTTAAAGCTTTCAATTTTCGACTGAAAACTATCATTTCCAATGGAGGCCTTTATCTCTCTTACAAATTCAGGCATGTAAATAATGTCTGATTGAATGTATTGTTTTTTTAGCTCGTTAGCAATAACACCAAGTATATAAGATTTTCCCGTTCCAAAAGGTCCATGAATATATAAACCACGACGGAATTCCCCTTTGGAGTAGTTTTGCACGAACTCAATAATCTCTCTTATGACCTCCTGACGTTCATAAGAATTACGGTCCATATTTGCTAAGTCAGCTTCTTTAATCTGTTTCGGTATATATAAACTGCGAACTAGTGATTCTTTTTCAAGCTGTGCTTCCTCATGGACTTTATTTTTACATTTTTCGTATCGTAAGGAAATATCTTTGCCGTCGATATCTAAATGAGGCGTATAACCTTTTAGAATATTTTTGCAACCTTCTAAGTTAGGGCAATCCGCACAATTTTTAGATGCCTGTTGATATTCGTATAATTTCATTAAATTACGGTTAATATCTTGCTCATCTATTTCAACATGTTCACTTAATTTTTGTTTGATTTCCGGATCATTGATAACTTTATTTCGTTGCTGGGTAAAATTATCTTTCATTTTTTTATTTTCTTTCATCCATTTTTTCATGGCAGATTGAATTGGTTCCATGATTATCACCCTATTCCTCATTCGCTTGCTGTTTCAAATATTGTGCAAGCATTTCATCCGTTTCTTTAGCGAGGCGTTCTTTTTCCTCTGTCGAAGTTTCTTTCTTTGTCTGTTGTTTAGTTTGCTGTTTTTGTTTTTTATACCAATCTGGTACAATGTCTTTTTTGGTATTTTTATACGAAAATCGTTGATTACTTTTCGAACTATTGGTCCATTGCTGATATTTCTTATTTTCAGACTTGGCAAGTGTCATAGCTTGTCTGACTGTTTTTACATTTTTTCGTGCCCAGTGACTGGCGATTTTCTCTAAATAACTTTTAGAAAGTTTCATATCTGTTTTTAATAAAACATAATGAATTAAAACATTCATAACACCTGGATTTAAGCCCTGGCTGGTCATAACCTCACTAATCACTTTTAAATCTTGTTGTGATGCCTGATTTCCATCTGCAAGGTCTTCTAAAAGTTGTCTTGGTGAAATGTGTTCCAACATTTCAATAAATTGCTCTTCTTTTGATTTTTTTGTTGTTTTTGCCGGTTTATCCGGTAATTTTTGTTTATCAGAACTAACCTGGATAGACACTTGCTTATTGGATCCGCTAATAAGGTCCATACAAGCATTTTTAAATTCTTCTGTTTGTAACTGGTTTTCATCATTAATAGACCAGAGCAATGCTTTTTCTATATCTTGATTGTGTAAATCGTATGCAACATACATTTGATTAATCAGTTTCCTTGTTGCCGAAGTTAAGATCGATTGGACAGGTAGCATCCGTTGTTTTAACATTTGCTCCAACCATTCAAAGTCCACTTTCTCCTGTATTGGCACTTCGACAACTTGCTCTTCCGCTTGTAGATCAGATGGATTTGGTTGTTGATCAACAAGTTGAAACACTTCCTCAAATCTTGCCGTCGTTTCTTTTTGTTCTTTCTTTTCACCGTCTTGTTTAACAAATGCTTGTTTTACTTTTTTAAACTTGTCACTTCCAAGCTGATGATATAATAAGTGACTTAAAAAATCATTCTCAAAAAAACGAACTGGTGATTGAGGTGGATGTAACAGATAATGATAAGCCTTATGTTCTTGTTGTTCTTGTTCAAATGTTTGCAATAAGCCAATTGCTTCCAGTTTTCTTCTCGCTCTATAAATACGATCGAGTGGTAAACCAATATAATTCATCAACATATGATGTGTTTGAAAATTGGTAGATAATGTTGACTCTGTGTACAGTGTTTGATAAAGGGATAGCGCATCAATACCGATAAGAGGTTGATATAAGTGTGTTAATGCATTGGTATAGGATAGTGGCAGCTCCTGAGACATTTCAACTAGATATAATTCTGATGGTAGTATTTTTCCGATGTCACCGAGTTCCATATGCACAACCCCTTCCTATCCATTACTCGTTCTTATCATTGTTATCATTACGGATTAAGTCCTTCAATTCATCTAAAAATACACTGATATCTTTAAACTGGCGATAAACCGAAGCAAATCGCACATAAGCTACTTCATCGACATCAGCTAAGCGATCCATTACCATTTCACCGATCTCATCACTTTTTACCTCTGAAGTACCTCTGTTACGTAATTCCTTTTCAATTTCCACTGCGATATGTTCTAACTGTTCGAGTGCTACAGGGCGTTTTTCACATGCTCGTATTAAGCCGCGCATTAACTTATCACGACTATACTCTTCCCTTGTCCCTTCTTTTTTAACTACAATTAAAGGTACTTCTTCGATACGTTCAAAAGTTGTAAAACGAAAATCACATGATTCACATTCTCTTCTTCGTCGAATCGATCGTCCTTCTTCAATTGGCCTGGAGTCTAAAACCTTTGTGTTTTTATAGTGACAATGTGGACATCGCAATCTCAATCATCCTTCGTTCATTATTCTTTCGTACCAATAAAGTCTAGTTCTTTTTTTATTCTATCATAAAGTTTAGGAATTAATTTATGGCTGTAACCAAAATCAAATGGAATAGCTGATTCTGTTGTTGCAGAAATATCAATGGCCGTACGATAAGGTTTTACCATAATAATAGTCATGATAACAAATACTTTTCTACCTGCCTTATAATTAAAGCTGATTTCCCCATGATCCTTTGAGATACCGACGATCTGACATTCTTTCATATTTCGGAAAAGCGGCTCTAATTTATCAAATGCTTTATCTTTAGTTGTTTTAAAATAGTGTGTTTGCAAAGCAGGGTCCCAATGCTTGTCTCTCGTTTCCGAATGATTATTAAAATTCTTATTTAACGTGTTACGAAATGACATAAACTTACACCTCATTATGTATTTTTGTTTACTTTTAATTGTAACATGTTTTTAAAAAGAAAACGATTAATCTCCATTAGAAACAGCCAACCATCTAATGATTACAACTCTCATAAATGACAATAATATACAACCCTCCCCCGTGCTCTAATAGATAGTAGATATATACTGCGAAGTTGTGAAAGTTTGTGAAGTGAGGCTTTCCTCCATTCTTTCCATAGGAATTACTGGAACACCGCTCCGGCAGAATACTCCGCTTTCCGTGGGCTCGGCTTCAGCTAACTTGGTGAAGAAAGGCACTTCACCAAGTGGATCTTCAGCTCTCGCTGTCCCACAGGAGTCTCCGTATTCTGCCTACGCTATTAGATAATTCTACTTTTATAAGAAGAAACACTCGGAAACCAATACCCGTGTATTACTTCTTTCAAAATTCAGAACAATACGCTAAGCGGAGGCAAGATACGTAGACTCCTACGGGAACAGCGCGAGCCGAAGACCCCGTGATGCACCTGCGTCTTCTAGTAACGCTTCGAAGTGGCTTCCTCGGTGCAAGGGAGCAAAGAAGATAATTCCAAGTAGTTCCTGGCTAAGGCCGTGCCCGTGGAAAGCGAAGTATCTTGCCGGAGCGCATGTAAGCACTCATCAAAATGTAGTACGGGAAGAGAGCAAATCCTTGCCATGTTGTTACGCAGTATATGTATGTTGTTCATCATTCTTCAAAAGTAAAAACCCGTTTCATTGGTTCTCGAAACGGGTTCTCTCGTTTTCAGCCTGTTTATTGTACTTTTATATTTTTCATTTGGACAGCACCCATACCTCTAGGTACTTCCATTTTTTCTGTTGATTTGGCTTCTAAGTGTTCTTCAATATATGCAACCGCAACATTAGGATCAATTATGTCACCACAAGTATATACATCAATACTTGCATAACCATGCTCCGGAAAACTATGAATCGTTAAATGGGACTCGGAAATAATGACCACGCCACTTACTCCAAAAGGTGCGAATTTATGAAAGGCAACCTCTCTTACCTCGGCACCTGCTTTTAGAGCAGCATTAACAAATATTCTTTCGAGACGTTCAATATCATTTAACATATCAATATTACATTCCCATAATTCTGCTATTACATGTCTTCCCATTGTATCCATATATTACTCCCCCTTGTTCGCTAATTCTTTCAAATAATAATGCCTGATATGCCTCGGGGGAAAGTTAGTCCAAAGAGGTCCTAACCCTTTAAGCACTCATTCGGTTGCCATTATTCAAAAGCTCTTAATACAAACTAATCATTCATTTAGATGATTTAGCTGCAAAAAGATTATATCTACTTTTGTCGACTTTGACAAGACAAAATTAGTTACCTTTGTATTTTTTACAATACTTAATCGATTAATTCCCATTCTTTGAGGATGTTTATTAATTGAATTTCTGACTCTTCGATAGAACCACTATTATCAATCACTGCATCAGCAAGTTCCCGTTTTTCTTCGATATTCATTTGACTATTCATTCGGTTTCTGGCTTCTTTCACAGTCAGGTCGTTTCGTTCGATAAGACGCTGTAATTGCACATCCTCTGTAGTATATACTACTATCGTTTTTTCAACTAAATATGTAAGATTATTTTCGAACAAAAGCGGGATATCCATCACAATCGATTGGTATCCTTGTTGAAGTAGCTCTTCTTTTTTGGAAATCATTCTTTTTCGAACAGCAGGATGGACAATAGCATTTAATTGTTCTCTCTTGCTCTGATCCTGAAAGATGATCGAGCCAAGTAGCTTGCGATTTAGCGTTCCATCTTCGAGTAAGATTTCTTCACCAAATGTTACTGCTATTTTTTCTAACGCTTGTTCTCCCGGTTCTACCACTTCACGCGAAACGATATCGGCATCAATAACCGGAATCAGATACTTTTCCTGTATCATGTTACTGATGGTTGACTTCCCTGTTGCTATATTACCTGTTAATCCAATAATCAATTCTTTCACCCTTTTCTACCGACACCTTGTCCACTTTTATCCATTAAAAAGGTAAAAATAGATAGTGGTACTGGGATACACGTCCTTCTTCGTATATCCCAGTTGCTAAATAAACTTAAGAACCCTTTTCATAATGAACGATGTGTCTTTTTTAAACTACCATTTTCCATATCCCAATAATAATAAGCAGACATCCTGGGATAAACGACATGTTCTTTAACCCTTTAATATTTGCGCAATATTTACCAACATTTACACCTAATACTAAAAAGACAACGGTTATGAAAAAGACATATAGTGGTGTAAAAATCGGGGAAGCACCTAGTATATAAATCCCGATTCCAGCACCAAAAGAATCTAAGGATAAGGCGATTCCAATCAGAATTGGTTCCACACCATTAATCTTTCCAGAACGGTCAATGTCAGCTGCCATTGGCTTCTTTAAGATATTTATAAAAAAAGCGCAGAGCGCACGTATAGAAACGTAGCGACTGGAGCGAATCAACTGCGATAAAGAAATCATAGTGCGCTTACGAACTGATGATAACTTACCATGGGGTGACTCGTGATTTCGCTTCGTTTCTTGGCGATCAGAGCTAAACAGATCGCTACTTTCTTTCGTTCTTAAAAAAGGAATATCTTTCTTCTTTTTTTCCTGAAATAGTGAAATTAATAAGACGACACCTACGAGTGCCAAAATAAATCCTCCCACTATTTCTGTAGAACGAATCGAGATAATAGAAGATAAAATCGAACCTGATAGCATTGATATGGCAAAAACTATCCCGACCGTCGCCGAAATTAACAGCAACGCTCGAACAGGTAACGTCAATCCTCTTAATCCGTACGTAAATGCTACTAAAAAGCTATCAATGCTAATTGCTATAATAAGTAAGGTTAACATCATCTTCTTTCATTACTCCTTCATAGGTCGTTTCTGTATTATATGGAGTAAGGAAAGAAGTTGTGAGAATTTAAATCGGCTGGCAGGTCGGACAATAGTGTGTTCCACGTCCATTTACTTTTATTTTCATAATGGTATCTTCACATCTACTACATGGCTTCTCATTTTGTGCATACACATTTAACTTTTGCTGAAACATGCCAATTTGACCTTGTGAGTTGACATACGAGCGAATCGTTGTTCCGCCTTGCTTTACAGCATCCTCTAACGTCAGAACCGCCGCTTGTTTGATTTTAATGACTTGTTCATCCGTTAGACTCACACCTTTCGTTAATGGATGAATTCCTGCCAAAAACAAGGTTTCGTCTACATAAATATTTCCTAAACCTGCAATAACCGATTGATCCAATAATATATTTTTAATATTACGCTCACTCTTTTGCACTTTCTCTTTAAATTTTTGCACGGAAAAGTCAGCTTCTAGCGGATCTTTTGCTAACAAAACAAGTGGCTTCTTCGTTATTTCCGTTCCTTTTTCCTGCAAATGCATCGTTCCAAATTTTCGAACATCCCGATAGCGTAAATCTGTTCCATCAGTAAAACGGAAAATAATGTGAGTATGTGGTACAACTTCTTCTTTCCTATCATGCACACCATATTTCCCTTCCATTCTTAGATGAGATACTAAGACATGCTCGTCCAGATCAAACAATAAAAATTTACCTTTCCTGCGAATATCATGAATTGTTTGTTCCTGGATTAATGCAATAAATTGCTCAATATCATCTGGCTCTTGAATGATTTTTGGCCAAAACACATCAACAGATTGAATGGTTTTGCCAATTACTAATTGTTTTAAGGTCTGTCTAATCGTTTCTACTTCAGGTAATTCTGGCATTTTCTTTTAACTCCTTACTTCGCATCATACCAAGTGTCCCCTTGTTCAACATCCACTTTCAAAGGGACACTTAGTTCGATCGCATTCTCCATGACATTCACAACAAGCTGAGATATCGCTTCTAATTCTTCTTCGGGTACTTCCAGAATCAATTCATCGTGTACTTGTAATAACAATTTTGCTTGGTAGCTTTCACTCTTGAGTTGTTGGTCTAATTCAATCATTGCTAATTTGATAATATCAGCGGCACTTCCTTGAATTGGTGTATTCATCGCAGTTCGCTCTGCAAAACTTCGCTGATTAAAGTTTCTGCTCGAAATGTCAGGTAAATACCTTCTTCTGTTCATAATCGTTGTAACATATCCATGTTGCTTCGCTTCTTGGACGATTTCATCCATGTACTCTTTTACACCTGGATAGCTTTCCAAATAACGGCTAATAAACGATTTTGCTTCTTTTCTAGTAATCCCTAAACTTTGTGATAGTCCATAATCACTTATACCATAAACAATACCGAAGTTGACCGCCTTAGCCTGACGTCGCATATTAGAAGTGACTTCTTCTTCTGCTACATGGAATACATCCATAGCGGTTTGAGTATGAATATCCTTATCTTGTTTAAATGCATCCTGTAACCTTTCATCCTTAGCAATATGTGCTAACACTCGTAATTCAATTTGCGAGTAGTCTGCTGCAATCATCTTCCAACCTGCAGTAGATGGAATGAATGCTTGACGGATTTTACGCCCTTCCTCAATTCGGATTGGGATATTCTGCAAGTTAGGATCAATCGAACTTAATCTTCCTGTCTGTGTTAATGCCTGGTTAAAACGAGTATGAATTTTACTAGTGTCCTTATGAATTACTTTTAATAATCCCGCGATGTACGTGGAATCTATTTTTTTCAATTGACGGTATAATAAGAGCTTGTCAATAATGGCATGTTTTCCTTGTAATTGCTCTAATACATCAGCTGCAGTAGAATACCCCGTCTTGGTTTTCTTAATCACAGGCAATTCTAATTTTTCAAAAAGGATCGGACCAAGCTGTTTTGGTGAGTTTATATTAAATTCTTCACCAGCTAACTCGTAAATTTCTTTTTCTAAAGTAGCAAGGCTCGCTTTTAACTCTTCACCCATATCAACGAGACGCTGTTTGTCCACCTTTACACCTGTTGCCTCCATCTCACCTAAGACAAGGGCAAGTGGTAACTCCAGATCAATGAGCAATGCCAATTGCTTATTCTCTTTTAATGCTTGTTCCATTTGTTCTTTCAGTTGATAAATCATAATCGTCTTCCGGACAATATGCTCTTCCCATTGCTTGGTTTCATCAGGTAAACCTTTCTTTGCTCCTTTACCATATACCTCTTCATCAAACAGCACATTTTTTTGACCAAATCGGTGGCTAATCGCAGGAATGTCATGATTGTTTTCAGATGGATTAATTAGATAAGATGCTAACAGGGTATCGAAGGCAATACCTTTGATGGAAATCGATAATCGCTTTAATAGAACAGTAATTTTCTTAGCATCAAACACATATTTCTTCTGGTTTTCATCTTCTGCCCATTCTTTGAACACTTGTGAACTTTCAAGTGTAGAAATCGGAATGAAATACTTACCATTGTCATTCACCAATGAAGCACCAATCATCTTCTCAGTATGATAATTTTCATCTAGTATTTCTATTTCAAATGCGTCATGTCCTGTAAATATATCTTTTTTAATTTCTGTCAGATTTTCATATGTAATATCTTCTAATGCTTCTGACTGTTCAGTCTCTTCCACATCACCGTCTAATCGATTTAATAAGGACTGGAAGCCTAAATCCAGAAAGATTTCTTTAACATTTTGGTCGACGTATCCTTCGTACACTGTATCATCTGCTGCTATTTCAATTGGTGCTTGTAGATTTATCGTTACAAGCTCTTTGCTCATAAAGGCTTCTTCTTTATTTGCTTCTAGCTTCTCTTTTAATTTTTTTCCAGATACTTCATCTAAATGTTCATATAAATTTTCCACCGTTTCAAACTGTTTAATCAGTTTGACAGCTGTTTTTTCTCCAACACCTGGTACACCTGGTATATTATCAGATTTATCTCCCATCAATGCTTTCAGGTCAATGATTTGTTCCGGTGTAACTTCCATATCTTCTTTCAATGTTTCTGGTGTATAGGTCATGACATCACTAATACCTTTTTTCGTTAGTCTGACATCGACTTTGTCAGAAACTAGTTGTAACAAGTCCTTATCACCTGATATTACTTTGACTTGCCAATCCTTATCTTTAGCCTGATCGGCAACCGTACCAATAATATCATCTGCTTCATAGTTTTCTAATTGATAATGTTTAATGTTAAAGGCATCTAATAGTTGTCGCAAAACGTGAAACTGTTCACTTAATTCAGATGGCGTTTTCTCTCGTCCGCCTTTATATTCCTTGTATGTTTTATGGCGGAATGTCGTTTTCCCAGCATCAAATGCAACTAGCATATGAGTAGGCTGTTCTTCTTCCAAAATTCTTAATAACATAGTGGTGAAGCCATATACCGCATTCGTGTATACGCCTTTATCATTATTTAATAATGGTAAGGCGAAAAATGCACGATATGCAATACTGTTTCCGTCGATTAATATTAATTTATTCGTCATTTTACCGATCTCCTTTTCGATTCTATACATTGCTTCTATTTTACCATGATTGCAAGTGATTATAAAAACTTTCGTTACTCTTATTACCGTCTTTATATAAATTAACTAATGTAAAATAGATATAAACTGTGAAGTAGCTTAGTTACAAAGTTAACAGGACTTCTCTTCCGGGGATATCTCTTTCTCTTCCGAGGATACCTCGTTCCCTTCCCTGGATATCCTTTGCTGTTCCGGGGATATGCCCTTCTCTTCCCTGGATATAGTCGTTTATCCTCGGAAGAGAAGATCTTTTCCCTGGAAGAGAAGCCTTTTTCCTCGGAACAGATCGGCGCTTCCGGGGATATCTCTTTTCCATATCCTACGTTACTGCACAGTTTATGGATGTTGTTCATCAATTTATACTTCACTAAAAATAGGACCAACCTGATTCCACATAAGTGGACACAGGTTGGTCTAAGCACTGATTATTCGATATATCCTAACAATAAATCCGCATACGGTGATCCTTGCGGGATAATGATGGTTGTTTCACCATCTATTGTTTCTTTGTATGATTCAAGTGTTCGATAAAGCTGATAGAATTCCGGATCTTGGGAGAATGCTTCATTATACATTTCTGCAGCTTCCAATTCCCCTTCAGCACGAATTTCTTCTGCTTCTGCATCTGCCTTCGATAACATTTCTGTTACATCACGATCGGCATTGGCGGTAATTCTGCTCTTTTCCGCTTCCCCTTGGGATAAATATTGCTGAGCTTGTGATTCACGTTCAGAGATCATTCGGTTAAAAACAGATTGCTCGTTTTCTTCAGGCAAATCTGTACGCTTGATGCGAACATCGTCTACCTGAATACCATAGTTATCTCGTTCTAAGAGTGTATTAACACGTTCCAAGACCCTTTCATTAAGGGCACCTCTTGTGCTTCCTTCATCATTAATAATTTCATCGTAATCCATGGCTCCAAGTTCGGATCGAATGACAGAAAAGATAAACTCTCCCATTCTTGCTTCTGCACCCATTTCCGTTCGGGCATTCGCAATCATCGAAGCAGGATCTGTAATTTCCCAAATGGCATAATTATCAATAATCATACGTTTCTTATCTAACGTATTGATTTCACGCTCCATTACGTCATATACTAACTTTTTCTTTGGAAGTGTTGTAATGGATTGTAATATCGGTACCCTAAACTTAAGTCCAGGTTCGTCTTTAATAGCAACTACTTCACCAAACTGACGAACAACCTTGTATTCTCCTTCTTTCACAACATACATACTACTTACAAAAATGATCAAAAGCACTACTGTAAGTAAAATAGCAAGACCCATTTTAATTAATCTTCTGATTTCTTTTGGTGTCATTTTCTTCATTTCATAAACATTATTCTGATCTGTCATTATTATTTCCCTCCTCACTATCGTCAGTATCACTATCTGATTGATTATCTTCGGAGGACTCTGTTACTGGTGGTTTGGCAGACGATGTGTTTTCTCCTAACGGTAGATATTTCAATGTATTTCCATCATCATTCATAATGTAAATGTTTGCATCTGGCAAGACTTGATCAAGAGTTTCTAACACTAGTCGCTGTCTTGTAATATCAGGGTTACTTTCATATGCATCATATAATGCGTTAAATCCTGCTACATTCCCTCTCGCTGTTTCAATTCTTTCAATTTTATCACCTTCAGCTCTTGAGATAATGGCATCCTTTTCCCCTTGAGCTTCCTCATATATCTCATTACGATATTTATCTGCTTCATTTTTCTTGGTATTCATTGTTTCACGTGCATCGGTTACTTTCATAAAAGCCTGACGCACTTCCTCATTAGGTAAATCTACTTCTTGCAGTTTAACATCCTGAATCGCAATTCCGACTTCATAATCTTCCATAAGCGTTACTAATAAGTCCAATACTTCATTCTCGATTTCTGCTTTACCATCAGTTAGTGCTTCGTCAATTGTCGAAGATCCTATAATACTTCTTAAAGAAGCCGAGGTCGCGTTATAAAGTACTTGTTGTGGATCATCTGAATTAAATAAGTATTTGCTCGGCTCAATTATTTTCCACTGAACGACTAAATCTGCTTGAAGAATATTCTCATCCCCGGTAATCATTCGCACAATATCTGCTTCTTCTTCGTTTTCCGGATCATATCCAAAGTTCAAACTGAACGTTTCCCTTGATAAAGTTTCTACTGTTTGAATCGGCCATGGCAATTTAAAATGAAGACCTGGTTCAGTCGTTCCTTCTTCTGCTTTACCAAATGTGATTAAAACAGCTTGCTCTGATTCATCTACGGTATACCAACTCGTTGCTGCAAATAAACCTAAGACAACTACAGCTACAACAATCCCGATCCAGCTGTATATTTGCTTTAAAGTCATTCTATTTCCCCCTTCTGTACTTCCTCTGTAACTTTACCATACAACCAGTACATACGTAAGATGTTACAGAAAAGTTTCATTTTCTTTACAAAAAAAGTGATGAAAGAATCTATACCATTCTCTCACCACTTTTTAGGAATTTTTACGGTAAAGCACGATCCTTTGCCCATTTCACTTGTTACGGTTATCGTGCCTTGATGTGCTTCAATAATATGTTTTACAATGGCTAAGCCTAAGCCTGTTCCTCCCGTATTGCGGCTTCTTGCTCTATCTACACGGTAAAATCTTTCGAAAATACGTTGTCTTGCTTCGTCAGGTATACCAATTCCAGTGTCTTCAACTTCGATTATCACTTCATGATCATTTTCATCAACTCGAAGGAAAATACTTCCTTCTTCAGTAGTATAATTAATCGCATTATACATTAAATTTAATACTACCTGCTGTAAGCGGTCTGGATCACCATGAAAGGAAATGTTCGGTTTTATTTCTTTGGTAAATTCCAGTGATTTTTTACTTGCTTGTTGCTCGATTAACGTTAAACTACTTTGTAACCATTCGTCCACTTCAATAAGTTTGGTTGAGAGCTTCATTTCTTCTTTTTCTATTTTGGACAGCTCGAGTAAATCATGCACTAACGATTGTAAACGAGTACTTTCTTTTAAAATGATCGTTAAAAATTGTTCTTTAATTGCGTCGTCTGCTTTTTCATCTTCTAACAATGTTTCAGCAAATCCACGAATCGAGGTTATCGGTGTCTTCAATTCATGAGACACATTTGCTACGAAGTCTTTTCGCATTTCTTCGACTCGCTTCAAATCTGTTATATCATGAAAAACAAGGACAGCTCCCTTTAAATCCTTTACATCGTTAATAACAGGTGCTCCTGCAACTTCAAAGTAATGTTTTTCACCATTTATTGTTTTGGTAATATTACCAGTCATTTTTTCTTCATACAAAAAAGTTTCCTGCACCACTTTATGAATCGTCTTATCCTGTAACACGTCATAATATAGGAAGCCAATATAGTCAGCAGATTTTTTACCAAACATTTGCATGAATTTGCGGTTGATCAAATGGACATATCCTCGTTCATCAATTAACATCAATCCACTTTCCATGTTATTCATCACAGTTTTCCATTGGCTACCTTGCATTTTTTCTTGAATGGTCATTTCTTGTAAATTTCTTGCCAGTACATTAATTGCATTACTTAACTGTTGTGCTTCACCGTGAGGCTTTACATAAGTACGGGCATTATAATTCCCTTTAACAAGTTCATTTGTAACATTAATGGACGCTCGAATTGGACGAACATAGTTTTCAAACATATGATATATTAATATCAATAATATGATAAATCCAATAATTAAGGAAAAAAGTACAAAAAATTGCTCTTCCCCAGATGTAAGAGGCAAAATAACAATACCGATTAAAATAAATACAGAAGCTGTCATTAAAATGTAGCGATAAAACAGATTTATTCTTTTTTTGGCGTCCATTAATATGGCTCCTCCATTTTATAACCAAGCCCTCTAATCGTTTTAATATAAACCGGATGTTTCGTATCTGGTTCAATTTTTTCACGTAAATGGCTAACATGCACATCTACAATTCTTGTATCACCAACAAAGTCATAATTCCACACTGCACTAAGCAATTGGTCACGTGACAATACTTTGCCTTTATGTTTAGATAGATAGTGTAATAGCTCAAATTCTTTACGGGTAAAGCTGAGAGGTTCCCCTTTGATCGTAGCTTCATATTGTTGTGGATAAATAAGTAAGTCAGAAATTTTAATAAACGGCTGGTCTGCTGCTCCTTCTTGCTTTCTAGTCCTTCGTAAGATCGCTTTAATTCTCGCGACTACTTCCTTCGGGCTAAACGGCTTTGTTAAATAGTCGTCAGCACCCAATTCTAGCCCCAAAACTTTATCAAATTCATCATCTTTTGCCGTTAACATTAAAATAGGTGTTTCAATTTGCTTCTGTCTTAAAGCTTTACACACTTCTGTACCTTCCATACCTGGTAACATTAAATCTAATATGATTAAGTCAAATTCTCCGGTAGCCGCTTTATGTAAACCTTCTACTCCATCGAAAGCAGTATCCGTTTTAAAACCAGATTTTTCAATGTTATATTGTAATAAAGTTACAATAGATTGTTCATCATCAACGATTAATACTTTCTCTTCCATAAAAAAAGCACCCCATTTTTATATCTATCTTAATTTAATCATACATGGACGTGCAATTAATGTGAATAGATTTACACTAGAAAAGTGATAATAACTTGTAAATTTTTCTTTACAATATTAATTTTTATTAATGTTTTAGATATTAGGGAATTTGATATTTTATACAACAGTTATTTAACTCAAGTGAACTGATAACAAGCAAACGTTCTTCCTGTTTTAAGTCTCCTATTTACAAATGAATGGTAAGCACTTGATTTCTGTTAACCGTTAGTTTTTTGTTATGTTAAATGTGTAAGAAAATAATAATTGACGGGAGAGATAAAAATGAATAACAAGAATAAACAAATACTTTTAGCTAAACGTCCAAGTGGAACGCCCAGTAAAGATACCTTTCAGTTTGTTACAACAGAGATAAAACAACCCGAGAAAGGCGAAGTACTTATTCGCACCTTATATGTTTCAGTTGATCCGTATATGCGCGGGAGAATGATTGATGCTCCTTCTTACGTAGCACCTTTTCAGTTGAATGAAGTAATTGAAGGTGGAGCAATTGGTGAAGTAATTGAGTCACAGTCTGATCACTTTGCTGAAGGTGATATAATCATTGGCGGATTTGGATGGCAGACATACTATACTGCTAAAGAAAAGGAAATTAGAAAACTAGATAAAGATATTGCCCCTATTTCTACTCACTTAGGTATTCTAGGGATGACTGGATTAACCGCATACTTTGGATTACTCGAAATTGGTAAGCCCAAACAAGGTGAAACTGTCGTTATTTCTGGAGCAGCAGGAGCTGTTGGATCTGTTGTTGGCCAAATTGCTCGAATTAAAGGTGCAAGAGTTGTTGGAATTGCTGGTTCAGATGAGAAACTTCAATACCTAAAAGAAGAATTACAATTCGACAAAGCAATTAATTATAAGACAACACCAAACCTCAAGGATGATTTGGCAAATGCTTGTCCAAACGGTGTAGATGTTTACTTTGATAATGTTGGTGGAGAGATCTCTGATGCAGTACATGTACTCTTAAATAAATTCGCACGCATTCCAGTTTGCGGTGCCATATCTGGCTATAATCTGGAAGCCGAGGATGTTGGTCCACGTGTACAAACAACGCTTATCAAGAAAAGTGCTTTAATGCAAGGTTTTACCGTTGGAGATTTTGCCAATCAATTCCCCAGTGGTACAGCTGAACTTGCAAAATGGCTGAACGAAGGAAAATTAAAATATCAAGAAACAATCAAAGAAGGCTTTGAAACTATCCCTGACGCGTTCCTAGATTTATTCAAAGGTAACAACATCGGGAAACTATTAGTAAAAGTCGCAGATATATCTAATTAATAGCTTTCTTTCAATTGAAATAGGAAAAACTGAGCAAAAACCGCTCAAAAAAGTGGATCTTCAGGTCAAACAATTCCTCAGGAGTTGAAGTGGGCGGCCTTCGCTATTATCAGGCTCTACAACGCTAGCATGAAGTAACACAGCTGTTTTTATACTCACGGATAGCGGTCAATTGTAAAAAAAGTCAACCTATTACTTCTGACTAGAATTGTTGCACATTCTCATAGCGGAGACTAATTACTTAGACTCCTGCGGGAATAGCGCGAGCCGAAAATCCACTTTGCAAAGTGTTTTTCTTTGCAAAGTTAGTTGAGGCCGTGCCCGCGGAAAGCGAAGTAATTAGTCGGAGCGTTGGCAACCACACATAAAATATGTCAAAATAACTACTTCGTTAAACATGGTCATTGCGCTGATTATATACTTCCTTACCTTTTAACATAGAAAAAGCACCGGTTATCCGGTGCTTTTTTCTTAGTCCATATTTTTGATTAATTCATCAGCAAATTCTGATGTTTTCACTTCTGTTGCCCCATCCATTAGACGTGCAAAATCATATGTTACTACTTTAGAACCGATTGTTTTGTCCATAGATTTAAGGATTAATTCACCAGCTTCTCTCCATCCTAGGTGTTCAAGCATTAATACACCAGAAAGAATAACAGAAGATGGATTTACTTTATCAAGACCAGCATATTTAGGAGCAGTACCGTGTGTAGCTTCAAAAATAGCATGACCTGATTCATAGTTAATGTTTGCACCTGGAGCAATACCGATACCACCAACTTGTGCAGCAAGTGCATCAGATACATAGTCACCGTTTAAGTTCATTGTAGCAACTACATCAAATTCTTTTGGACGAGTAAGAATTTGCTGTAAGAAAATGTCGGCAATCGCATCTTTTACAATAATACGACCAGCTGCTTCCGCGTCAGCTTGTGCTTTATCAGCTGCGTCACGACCTTGTTCTTCAACGATTTTGTCATATTCAGCCCATGTGAATACTTTGTCACCGTATTCTTTTTCAGCTAATTCATAACCCCAGTTTTTGAAAGAACCTTCTGTAAATTTCATAATGTTACCTTTATGTACTAGTGTAACACTCTTACGTCCTTCATTAATTGCGTACTCAATTGCAGCACGTACAAGACGACTAGTTCCTTCTTTAGATACTGGTTTTACACCTAGACCAGAAGTTTCAGGGAAACGAATGTTTTCAACACCCATTTCATTTTGAAGAAAGTCGATTACTTTTTTTACTTCGTCAGATCCTTCTTGCCACTCAATACCAGCATAGATGTCTTCTGTGTTTTCACGGAAGATTACCATATCTGTATCTTCAGGACGTTTAACAGGAGATGGTACACCTTCAAACCAGCGAACTGGACGCAAGCAAGTAAATAGATCTAACTTTTGACGTAGTGCTACGTTTAAGGAACGGATACCTCCACCGATAGGCGTAGTAAGAGGTCCTTTAATCGCAATTTTATAGTCACGAATTACATCAAGTGTTTCTTCTGGTAACCACTCACCAGTTTGGTTATATGCTTTTTCACCAGCAAGAACTTCTTTCCATTCAATGCCCTTTTCACCGTTATAAGCTTTTTCAACAGCAGCTTCTAAAACTCGACTAACTGCAGCCCAAATATCTGGACCAGTACCGTCACCTTCGATAAAAGGAATGACTGGTTTATTAGGTGTTTGCACAACACCATTTTCTACAGTAATTTTTTCACCCATAATTCATATTCCTCCTAGATTCATTATTATTTATATCATTTTCAAAAGAAAATGGTTAACGCTGATTGATATCCACGTAAACTTGTTTTTGTGGACCTACATATTCTGCACGCGGTCTGATTAAACGGTTGTTTTCATATTGTTCTAGAATATGTGCAATCCAACCTGAGAAACGACTCATCGCAAAGATTGGTGTGTAAAGATCATGTTTAATCCCTAAACTATGGTACACCGAAGCGGAATAGAAATCAACATTGGCAGGTAAGCCTTTTTCAGATTTAATATATTCTTCTATCTTTTCAGACATTTCATACCATTTTTCCATTCCATGCCGAGCTGTTAGTTCTTTGGACATTTTTTTCAAATGTTTTGCACGTGGGTCGCCCGTCTTATAGACACGGTGGCCCATACCCATGATCTTTTCTTTATTCGCCATTTTTTCTTTTACATATGGAATCGCATTTTCGACTTCACCGATTTCAAGTAGCATTTCCATTACACGCTCATTAGCACCACCGTGAAGCGGACCTTTAAGCGCACTAATTGCAGCAGTAATACCTGAATAAATATCTGATAATGTCGCGACACATACACGTGAAGTGAAAGTAGACGCATTTAATTCATGATCTGCATGAAGCACTAATGCTTTGTTAATTGCTTCTGTTTCTAGATCACTAGGCTCTTCCCCATTCAGCATATATAGGAAGTTTGCTGCATAGCTTAAGCCTTGTTTCGGTTGAATGATACCCTTTCCATCGCGAATGCGAGAAAAAGCGGTTACGACAGAAGCAACTTGTGCTTGCAACCGTACAGCTTTACGCTTGTTTGCCTCATCTGTCATCTCATCAGCTTCCGGATCGTATAATCCAAGCAGTGAAACAGCTGTTCTTAAAGCAGCCATTGGATGAACATTATGTATATCATAAGACTTAAAATGTTCTACAACTCCATCTGGTAATGTCATATTTTCAATTAAGTCTTTTTCCAGCTCAGCTAACTCTTCTTTGTTTGGAAGCCTTTTATTCCATAATAAAAAGACAACTTCTTCAAAGCTAGCATTTTCTGCCAAGTCATCAATCGTATAACCGACATATGTGAGCTGGTCATCAATAATGGAACTTACCTTTGACTCTGCTGCTACTACCCCTTCAAGTCCTTTCGTTGTTGACATAACATCCCTCTCCTTTTCTTATCCAAATTGCTTTTATTTCTATCGTTCAAGCGATAAAAATAATGGTGCTTTTGAACATCCCCATGCCTATTATAAACAAACAAAAAAAGATAGTAAATGAAAACGATTAAAATTTATCATATAATCTTGTTTTCTCTCATAGCTTGTATTACCTTTCCTTACTTAAGAAATGGAAGTGCGTCAAGCATTCTGATAATAACATATGCAATTCCTGCGCCGATTAACGGACCTACTGCAACACCTTGAAACGCTACAACGGCAATGATAGTACCTATTACTAATGCAGTTGTGATCTCGGGATCGTTTGCTAACAATGAAAGTCCATGTTTGGCAACGACTGCTACAAAAATACCAGCAATAAGGGCCACCCAGGCATGATACGACTTTACACTTTGCAATAATTCTTTAAACCCAATCTCACCTGTTGCAATCGGGATTAACACAGCAACTGTTATGATGATGACACCCCAGCCAATTCCTTTATCTTGAATGTATGGAAAAAGCTTGTCATCAATTTTTAATAATTTCATGCCAAAAAGTATGTATACAGCTACCATAATAGCCTGATTTTTTGCAATGTACCCTAGCAAAAATAGTATGAGTAAAAAAATCGTTGAACTACTTAACATAACATGTCCTCCACTGCATTCTAACCAATGCTTATCTTATCACAAAGTGCAAAATTTTTAAAAAAATAACCTCTGATTTCAAAGGAGACTTTCAATATGATGAACAGGCAAATGCTACTTAGGATTTTTTACCTAATTGCAATTCTTTCTGCGTTATTATTAACCACTTATCTTATTATCCAATTTCTATTTCCATTCTTTTTGGCTTGTCTATTTGCCATTCTTTTATATCCAATTATTCAATTAATACATGTTCATCTCAAAATTCCTTATGTGCTCAGCTGTCTATTGGGAATAATAATCGCTATCGTTAGTACGATTATGGCGCTATTTTTTATTGGTGTGGAATTATTACAAGGAATTATTTATTTAGCAAAATGGATTCCAGATAATCTCCGGTTTTTACTGGAACAGTCTATGAATCATTTTAATCAATGGGTTCAACCGCTCATTCAAAAAGCAAATCAATACATCCATAGTCTGCCTGAAGAACAACATACCATTATTGAAGAACAATTAGCCGAAATAAGTATAAGTATTGCCGATCAAATCGCCTATTTATTAGAGATCATCTTAAATTGGCTTGGAAACCAAGTATCCAGTTTACCTGGATCTGTTATGATCTTAATTTTTTCTTTCTTATGTACTTTCTTTATCTGTAAAGATTGGGACAAGTTCTATCAATATGTTGTGAAAAAAGTCCCTTTATCATTCATCGAAATTGCACAAACTGTTTCTAAACAAATAAAGTCAAAGATTATTAGATATTTAAAAGCACAATTAATACTAATTTCCATTACTTTCACTATTATCCTGATAGGGTTGAGCTTATTTCAAATTAAACATGCTTTTACAATAGCTATTCTGATGGCATTAGTAGATCTATTACCGATATTAGGAACGGGGATTATTTTTGTACCATGGAGTTTATATTTATTTATGACAGGAGAAACGACTTTGGCTATCTGCTTATTTTCACTTTATTTGTTCGTCATTCTACAAAGACAAATACTAGAGCCAAAAATCGTTTCTAATGCTTTGGGGATTCATCCAATCTTGACGATTATGACCATCTACTTAGGTTTTCAACTATTTGGCGTTAAAGGAATTTGGCTAGGGCCTGCTATCCTATTTGTTGGAAAAGCATGTAGTGAAGCCAACCTGTTCTATATCCTTTGGCAATACATTAAGCATAATCGGATTAGCGTCGATAAATCGTGAATCTTCCACTATCCATCCATTTACGTGCGATGTTTTGGAACATATTTTTAAACGGTCTTCTCGTGAAAGGAATTAACAGACAAAAACCGATAGCATCTGTTATAAACCCTGGAGTTAACAGGACGACGCCACCAATTAAAATACAAATCCCGTCAAAAATGGAGTCCTGTGGTGCATATCCCATACTCATGGACTCTCTTGCCTTTCTTAACGTTTCTAAACCTTGTTGTTTAGCTAACCAAGCACCAATCACTCCGGTTAATATAATCAATAGAATGAGCCACCATGGACCAATATAGCCACCTGCCCAAACAAAAACACCAATTTCCAATGCCGGAACTACCAAAATAAATAAAAGTAACCAACGAAACATAGTATCACCCTTTCGATTAAGAAAACTTAGTTTGTCGCCGTATGGAGGCGAAACCCACATTTTCTTATACTATCTTAAAATCTGAAAGTGTAAAAATAGAGAAGAAGGCAACCTTCTTCTCTATTTCTCCAGCTTATAATACACTAGCATGACCAGCGTAAATATCACCTTTTTGTGCATCAATCGTGATGTCTTGTCCATTATTTATCAATTCAATCGCTCTTTCTACACCTACGATCACCGGAATACCTAAGCTTAGACCAACAACTGCTGCATGAGAAGTCAAGCCACCTTCTTCTGTAATAATTCCCCCGGCTTTCTCGATAGATGGCATCATGTCTTTGTCTGTACCATAAGTGACAATGATATCATCTTGCTTTACTTTTAACTTAGCTTCTTCTGCATCTTTGCAAATTACGGCTCTCCCGTAAGTACTACCTTTACCAACACCTTGACCTTTAGCCAAAACATCTCCAATTACATGAATTTTTAGCAAGTTAGTTGTACCACTTTCACCAACTGGAACACCGGCAGTAATGATGACACGGTCACCGCGTTTGAAATGATTAGTTTTCAACCCTTGTTCTATTGCTTCTTCCAACACATCGTCTGTAGTATGTGCTAGTGTACCAACAATTGTTTCGACACCCCATACTAACGCTAATCTTCTGCTTACTTGCTCTTCAAAAGTAACAGCAATAATAGGTGATTCCGGACGATATTTCGAAATCATACGAGCTGTAAAGCCACTAACTGTTGGTGTTAAAATCGCATCAACATTTAGATTCATCGCTGAATGATTAACAGATTGACTAATTGCATCGGTAATGGTTACGTCTGACGCCTTGGAACGAAGGTCAAGCATCGCTTTATGATCAATCGCTGTTTCTGCTTTCTTCGCAATATCACTCATTGTTTCTACCGCTTCAATTGGATAGTCACCAGCAGCAGTCTCACCTGAAAGCATAATGGCATCTGTTCCATCTAGAATTGCATTGGCAACGTCTGATGCTTCCGCTCTTGTTGGCCTTGGATTGCGTTGCATAGAATCAAGCATTTGAGTCGCTGTAATAACAGGTTTACCAGCATTGTTACATTTATAGATCATTTCTTTTTGAACGAGTGGAACTTCCTCTGGCGGAATTTCAACCCCTAAGTCACCACGTGCAACCATTAAACCGTCACTTACTTGGAGAATGGCATCTAAGTTATCGACACCTTCCTGGTTCTCTATTTTAGGAATAATTTGGATATGTGTTGCATTCTGTTCTTCCAATAATCCTCTAATTTCCAACACATCTGATGCACGTCGAACAAATGAAGCAGCTACAAAATCAACGCCTTGCTCAATCCCAAATTTAATATCTGCTGCATCTTTTTCTGTGATGCCTGGTAGATTTACACTTACATTTGGAACGTTAACACCTTTTTTATTTTTTAGTAATCCAGAGTTTAACGCTACAGTTTTTAATTCGTTTCTATCTTTAAGAATTTCTGTAACCTCAAGAGCTATTAAGCCATCATCTAATAGTAATTTAGACCCTACTTTAACATCATGAATTAGTTGCGGATAAGTTACTGAAATTCGTTCATCGTTTCCTTCAATATCATCCATTGAAACATACACGGTATTACCTTTAACAATATCAGCTTTTCCATCTTTTAAAGTACCTGTACGAATTTCAGGCCCCTTCGTATCTAATAAAATGGCAACTGTTTTTCCTAATTTTTTCGCAGCATTACGAATGTTTTTAATTCTAGCCCCATGCTCATCAAAATCTCCATGGGAGAAATTTAAACGGGCAACATTCATCCCTGCCTCAATCAATTGTTCTAATTTTTCCTCTGATTCTGATGCTGGCCCAATCGTACAAACGATCTTAGTTCTTCTCATTTTGCTTCCTCCTTCAATCTCTAAACCTATTATGACTATATGTCTCGATATTTATCAAATTAAATAGACAGTTGATTAGCTAATTTATACATGTTCATGTTAACTGCATGTTTTTTAGCTAAAACATCTGATATATCATGATCAACTACAATATTATTTTCAATACCAACCATGCGACCGCCGATGCCATCCAGCAATAAGTCCACAGCTTTTGCGCCTAAACGACTTGCTAATACACGATCATATCCTGAAGGTGAACCACCACGTTGAATATGGCCAAGTACTGTTACACGTGTGTCCATATTAGTTTCTTCTTCAATACGCTTGCCATATTCAACACCACTGCCGACACCTTCAGCAAGAATAATAATACTATGTTTTTTACCTCGTTCCTGACCACGGTTCAACTTACCTACAACACTTTCGAAACTTTCTTCTTGTTCTGGAATGATGACAGTTTCCGCACCATTTGCAAGACCAGCCCATAAAGCTAAGTCACCAGCATCTCTCCCCATTACTTCAATTACATATGTACGCTCGTGTGAGGTAGCAGTGTCTCGAATTTTATCGACTGCATTAACAATGGTATTTAAAGCTGTATCAAATCCAATCGTATAATCAGTACCAGAAATGTCATTATCAATAGTACCAGGAACACCGATACATGGAAAACCTTTTTGAGTCAATTTTTCCGCACCACGAAATGACCCATCTCCACCAATAACAATGAGTCCTTCAATTCCAATTTTTCGCATTTGCTCGATTGCTTTTTGTTGCCCCGCATCTGTTTTAAATTCTTCGGAACGAGCGGAGTATAGAATTGTTCCACCTCGTTGGATAATATCCCCAACAGAACCTAGTTCCATTTTCTTAATATTACCTTCCATAAGACCTTCATATCCGTTATAAACGCCATAAACTTCTAATTCATGATAGATTGCTTTACGAACAACGGCACGAACTGCTGCATTCATTCCCGGTGCATCTCCACCACTTGTTAATACACCAATTTTTTTCAAATCAATCACCTCATTAACAAAATAAATTGCCCTACAACATTTCTCCCCATCTTTTATGTCTTTTAAACTATATAGGAATTCCACCTAAGATTATACATGAAATAAAAACGAAACTCACCCCTAAACATTATAATTTTAGCGTATTTCTCTCCACATTGAAAGTTTTTTTGTTTATTATCGTTTATCAAATTCAAAAAACTCTCTATTTATCTTTATAATAAATAGTATTAGATATAGTAATGAAACTACTGTTTGCTCGAAACTTAATTTACAGTCACCTATGAAGTAATGTTGACATTTATCTTTATCATGATCGCCACTCCGGATCCCCACTTCCCTTCCTATAATCGTTTATCCCTGGAAGAGAAGATTTTTTCCTCGGAACAGGATAGCTCTTCCGAGGATATCCCCTTCTCTTCCCTGGATATAGGCGACTATCCCCGGAAGAAAAGACCTTTTCCTCGGAACAGGATAACTCTTCTTCCGGGGATATCTCCTTCTCTTCCCTGGATATAGGCGATTATCCCCGGAAGAGAAGACTTTTTCCTCGGAACAGCCCTTCCGCAGGGTTTAAACGATGGCATAGAAAACTATACGAAAGTATTTTTTGATTGAGTAGATGTTGAACTTGTTCCCAATAAACTATTCTGCCGGAGAGGTTTGTCTGCACTCTCCTAAGGAAGATTGGAAGAGAGCAACCTCGTAGTCTATGTATTTTCTTCACTATTTTCACAAACTCAATTAGAAAAACCCCTCCTGAAGTTGGAGAGGTTTATGTGAGTTTAGACTTCTACTTTTTCTATTGATGATTGGACTTCGCCGATTTGTTTGTACTTTTCCCATCGCTTTTCGAGTAGAGAAGTTTCATTTTCCTCTTCTAACTCTCGTAACGAATCATCTAATACTTTGCTAATACTTAAGGCTTGGGTGACCTTGTCACGGTGAGCTCCGCCAAGTGGTTCTGGTATCAC
Organism: Gracilibacillus saliphilus; assembly: GCF_010994085.1. Taxonomy (NCBI): domain Bacteria; kingdom Bacillati; phylum Bacillota; class Bacilli; order Caryophanales; family Bacillaceae; genus Gracilibacillus; species Gracilibacillus saliphilus. Next base: position 54,453 of record NZ_WJEB01000014.1, read on the forward strand.
TTCATCAATAACATCTAATTCTTTTAAATCAGGAGCAGTTATTTTCAACGATTTTGCAGCTTTTTCTGCTTGTCCCGAATCTTTCCAAAGCAAAGCAGCTGCACCTTCTGGAGAGATAACGGAGTAAGTGGAATTCTCTAGCATGTGAATTCGGTCTCCGACACCAATACCTAAGGCTCCACCACTTCCACCTTCACCAATTACCACACAGATAATAGGGACTTTAATACCTGCCATCTCCATCAAGTTTTTAGCTATTGCTTCACTTTGACCTCGTTCTTCTGCAGCTTTACCTGGATAAGCACCTTTGGTATCAATAAAAGTAATAATCGGTCTGTTGAACTTCTCTGCTTGTTTCATGTGGCGCAATGCTTTCCGGTATCCTTCAGGGTGAGGACTCCCAAAATTACGTTTAATATTGTCTTTCGTATTTTTACCACGTTGTTGTCCAATAATTGTAACAGGCTTTCCTTTATACTTGGCGATTCCTGCAACAATCGCTTCATCATCACCGAAAAAACGATCTCCATGAAATTCAATAAAATTAGTAAATAATTGCTCAATATAATCCAATGAAGTAGGACGTTCTGCGTGACGTGCGATTTGTACTCGATCCCAAGGTTTTAACTTCCCGTAAATTTCATTTTCTAATTTAGCTAGACGTTCTTCCATTTTACTTATTTCATCAGATAAATCTATATCACTGTCTTTTGTCATAGTTTTTAATTCTTCTATTTTTTCACGTAATTCAATAACAGGTTTCTCAAACTCCAGCACTTGTTTCAACTGTTTCACCTCCATATCCATGGATATCCAATATCGTTCCGAGTGTATCTCGCATCTCTGCGCGCGAGATTACTTTATCGACTTGTCCGTGTTTCAACTGAAATTCAGCTGTTTGAAAATCTTTCGGTAACTTTTCACGAATGGTTTGTTCAATAATTCGTCTACCAGCAAAACCGATTAGTGCACCTGGCTCAGCGAAATTGTAATCGCCAATCGAAGCAAAACTAGCAGATACTCCACCTGTAGTAGGATTTGTCATTACGGAAATAAATAAACCATTTTCACTATGCAAACGTTGAATGGCAATGGACGTCTTAGCCATCTGCATCAAACTTAATATACCCTCCTGCATACGAGCGCCACCTGAGGCAGTGAAAATGATAATCGGCATTTTTTCTTCACGAGCTCGCTCTATCGCTCTTGCAATTTTCTCGCCTACAACAGACCCCATACTTCCCATTCGAAAACGTGAATCCATAATTGCGATTGCAGTTCTGCTCTCATGTATTTTGCCTTCACCAGTTACTACAGCTTCATTTAATCCTGTTTTTATTCGATCTTTTTCTAATTTTTCTTCATACTGGGGGAAGTGTAGTGGATTTTGTGATAACAAGTCTTTATCCCATTCCTCAAAACTACCTTCATCAAATAGACTGTTAATACGGTCATATGCAGAAATTTGATGATGATGTCCACACTCCGGGCAGACATTTAAATTTTTAATAAGCTCTTTTTGATAAAATATTTTTTTGCATCCACTGCATTTTTGCATCAATCCTTCTGGTACATCTTTCTTTGCATTCTCACCAGGAATGGAAGCATATTTTTTCTTTTTTCCAAACATCAACAAGGAAGATTCCTCCTTCTTCATTACACTACAATGTATTCAAATCTAAAATCGCTTATTCAATTGTATTTTTTTAACATATCACAATAATATTGATCATGGTAAACATCTTGCTCAATATTCTCTGAAAAGTCTTGCATAAGTCGCCATATTCTTAACAAAAGTTGATTGTCATTTGCTTTAAAAAAAACCAGAAAAAAATGATGATGTTTTTCCTCTTTCGACAAAGATGAATCAGCTAAAATCTCTCTCAGCTGTTTTAGTTGTTGATCGGAAAGGGAATCAATGGATAATACATGGTTTTCTAATATTTTTTTCGCTTGTCGTAACTCTTCTTGTATCCGAGAATCTTGTAAGACAAATGAAGCTAACAATTCTACGGCATGGTACGTTTGATAATCCCTTAAATACGTACCTTCTCCTTGCCTTGTTTCGATAATCCCCAATAATTCAATAGCTCTTAAAGCTTCTCTAACAGAGGATCTAGCTGCGTCCAATTGCACAGATAACTGCCTTTCTGATGGCAGTTTATCTCCAGGTAAATACCCATCTTCTTTGATAAGACGTTGAATTTCACTTAGTACTTGCTGATATACTTTACTGCGCTCTGACATCACTTTCCCCCTGTTAAAGTCTTTACTGGTCAGACCAATTAACTATTACATTATATCAGATCAATAAATGATGTAAAGAGGAACCCTTTTATGAAGAATGCCTAATCACTACATTATCTTCTCCAAAATATTGTTTTAGTTCTTTGACAACATTCCACGCGCTATCTAAATTATAGTGACTCGATAACTTAAACAATTGACGTTGATTCTCTTGATAAAGGTAAATAGTTGAAGACCCGGGAAACTTCGTTGCTAACTCTTCCAATTTCGCTAATGAGTCTTCTTTCTCATCTAGTACTTTAATATACACACTGTCTGTGGTTAGTTGCTTCTCTTCCAATTGATATGGTTGAATATCATTGACAATTAATTGTTTTTTTTCATTTCGTTCTTCTAATTTTCCTTCCACAAACACGAAACTATCTTCTTCAAGCCAATGATTTACTTGCCGGAATATATTAGGAAATATGACAGTATCCATTTCACCCGATTCATCCGAGATCGTTGCAAAAGCCATTGTTTCTCCTTTTTTAGTTCGGATAACTTTTAGCGACTGGACTACTGCAGCCATCTTGATCTGTTTCTTCTTTAGCTGGTTTGCTTGTTGGATCGAAACATATCCATACTTACGAATTTTATCACGTACCTGTGCTAATGGATGAGTGGATACAAAGAACCCTATCACTTCTTTCTCCATCATCAATTGCTTCATAATTGGATAGGGATCTGTCTCGGTATAAGAAACATCTAACGCTAAATCCCCCTCAAAGAAATGAATTTGATCATCAAATTCTCTAAATAACTCGCCTTGTTCCATTGCCTCATCAAGACTAGCTAACAGGGTTGCACGGTTGTCATGCAGTTCATCAAATGCTCCAGCTAATATTAGTGACTCAATAATCGTCCGGTTGATTTTTTGCAATGGTACACGTAAGCAAAAATCAAATAAATTTTTAAATCGCTGATTTTTTCGGGCATCCAATATCGTTTGTACTGCTTGAAATCCTATTCCTTTAATCATATTTAAGCCAATTCTGATACTACCATTTTCTGCTTTGAATTTACCGATACTATAATTAATCGATGGCGGTAGAACCGCAATATTTCTGTTTTTCGCTTCTCGTAAATAAATTTGGATTTTTTCACTGTTTCCCATATGCATACTCAACATTTCAATAAAGAAGGCAACAGGGTAATTTGCTTTTAGGTATGCTAATTGATAGGCAATAACACTATAGGCAACAGCATGACTTCGGTTAAATCCATAATTAGAGAATCGGACAATCCAATCAAAAACTTCTTCTGCCGTCTGGTTATGGTACCCATTTTTCAAACTTCCATTGATGAATTTTTGTTTGTTCTCCATTATAAGGGTTTTATCTTTCTTACTGACTGCTCTTCTCAGAATATCTGCTTCACCATATGTAAAACCAGCCATTTTATGAACAATTTGCATAATCTGTTCCTGATAAACGAGCACACCATATGTTTTTTCCAATATCGAGGCTAAATCAGGATGAAGGTGAGGTATTTCCTTCTTTTTGTGTTTACGCTCGATATAGGTTGGAATAAATTCCATTGGGCCTGGTCGATACAGGGCATTTACAGCTACGATATCTTCAAAATTAGTCGGGCGTAATTCCCGTAAAACTTTTTGCATCCCTTGCGATTCTAGTTGAAAAATACCATTTGTTTCACCTTTTTGTAAAAGTCTATAGGTATTCTCATCATCAAAGGGTATGTCTTGTAAAGAAATAACCTGCTTATAATGATATTCAATTTGTTTTAAAATCTTCTCAATCAATGTCAAGTTACGTAATCCTAGAAAATCAATTTTTAATAAACCAATTTTCTCCAGATCATTCATAGGATATTGCGTAAGCGCAACATTACTTTGAGATGGCATTGTTGCAACGTGTTGTGTCATCTCTTGATCACTGATAATAACGCCGGCAGCGTGTGTTGATACATGTCGAGGGAGGCCTTCAAGCTGATTAGCAATTTTAAATAAACGTTTCAACTGCTCCGATTGTTTGACATACTCCGTTAATTCCGTTGTTTGCTTTAATAATGCCGCAATGCTACTATTACTATCCTTTGGCAATGATTTTAAAATATAAGCCTGATCATTATCAGGTATGTCTAAAACTTTAAAAAGCTCTCTTAATAAAGATCGTGCCGCAAATGTTCCGAATGTGATGATTTGGGCTACATGATCACTACCATATTTCTCTACAACATAACGAATCACTTGATCTCTCTTCTCATCGGAAAAGTCTATATCGATATCAGGCATCGTCACACGATCGGGATTTAAAAATCGTTCAAATAATAAATCATATTGAATTGGGTCAACATCTGTAATACCTAAAAGATATGCAACAAGGGAACCAGCAGCTGAGCCACGACCTGGTCCAACCATAATTTGATTTTCTTTTGCATAATTTACAAAGTCCCAAACAATGAGAAAATAATCACTAAAGCCCATCGATTGAATAACATCGATTTCATAGTGGAGGCGATCTGTAATCTCGTCAGTTACATGGGAATATTTATCAGGTATTTGTTTTTCACATAATTCCTCTAAATATTGATCTGCATGCATACCACCTGGGACAGGATATTTAGGTAATAACCTTTGTTCTAAACGAAGTTCAATTTGACACTGTGCTGCTAACTGGTTAGCTTCTGTCAGTAACTCTGGCCATGCTTGAAAAGCTATGTTCAGTTCATCAGCTGCTTTTAAATAGGTACCTTCCACACCCTCTAACACTTCCTTGTCCCATTTCACACCTTGATCCATAGCTCGTAAACAACTATAAGCCATTACTTCTTGCTTATTCAAATACCTTACATCTGACAAAGCGACCTTTTTAATATTCAGTTGTTCAAGGATGTTACGCTGATCGACCAATTGTTCGGATACACCGAGATACATATTGTTCCAACCACTATGCGAACTAATTTGTTGGAGATTTGCTTCTATTTGTTCTACAGGCCATTGTTCGGCAGGCAGAATGGTAAAAAGTGATTCATCGTAGTGCTTCATCATATCGATCGTTATTTTTTCACCGTGCTGCAGTGCTGTACTTATTTGTAGCAAATGCTTGTAGCCTGTTGCATTTTTAGCTAAAGCAATAACGGCAACTGAATACTCATGGAGTTTAATGCGATAAGAAAGCCCGATAATTGGATTAATGCCTGCCTTCTTACATGCTTGATAAAAAGGAATCGCCCCATGCATGATTCCTTCATCCGTCAATGCCAAGTGCTGATAACCATAGCTCTTCGCCTGTTTGACCAACGGTTCGATTTGGATCGTACTATTCATTAAAGAGTAGCCACTTTTCAGTTGCAGTGCAGATAAATGCGACATATTATCACCTCCTAGTGCAATGCGATCAAATGTTTTGTTTCTTTATTATATCAGACCTTGTGTAACTTGTAAGTTAGTAAACATATAGTAGACAAGTTTGCCATATATTTTAATTGAGGATTAAATTAATTCCCGGGAGGGGTGTGAATGGAAGAACGCTTCATGGCAACGATGATTCAATGTTATTTTATCGCTTTTGGTGTGATGATTGGTGGTTCGATCATTGGAAGTATAGGTGCATTTCTAGCCGGCGATGCCCCATTCACACATATAAACCGGATCGCTAAAAATTTACGTATTTGGGCTATTGTTGCAGCAATTGGGGGTACTTTTGATGCCATCTATAATTTTGAAAGAGGTATCTACGAAGGATCTACTATTGATTTAGTCAAACAAATTTTACTGATTATTACTGCAATGGGCGGTGCACATACTGCACTATTAATTATCGAATGGATTATTCAAGAGGAGATACAATAATGCACATTCCACCGTATCACAAACGTCCATCATGGCAACGATTTCTGGCCGGTGTTGCGATTGGTACGATTATCGGCTATATAATCTTTATTTACATGTTTGGTGAATTACAAGAACAGTGGATTGAAGAAAACCTGGCATTGCGCGGAGATCTTCAGGACCTTAGACAAAGCTATGAAAATTTACGAAAAAATCATGAAGCACTTGATCAGCAAACAAAACAAGGTTTGCAAGTTGGAGAAATAAATATTGAATTTTTAAATCTGGAAGAATTGAATATAGACTCTGATCGAATTATGATTCAACAATTAGAAGATTCTATTCGAACTGAGGCATCTCATGCTATCGGAAAAAGCGTTGAGGAGATTATCAATTCCATAGATTTACTTATTTCGACCATTGAAAACAAAACCATTAATATAGATGATTTCAGGTTTCAAGCAGAAGTTCGCAGAATTATTGTAACGGAGACAGTATATTTATCGATCGAACTTAAGATGGCAGAATCCTAATCATTTCTCAAGGTCATACAACACTTGTTGACCTTGAGAGATGACCTCTTAAGATTATTGTTCTTTACATACTTCTTCTAAATCAGCCAAAACATTGTCTACTGTCTCCCACTGATGAATTTTAGCGCCTGATGCAAGCGGATGTCCGCCACCTTCATAATTTGCTGCTACTTGATTAATAACAGGACCTTTGGAGCGGATTCGAACACGAATAACATCGTCTTCTTCGACAAATATCACCCATACTTTGATCCCCTCAATATCTCCTAACACCCCTACCACAGAGCTAGTCTCTGATGCCTCTACTTCAAACTCTTTTAAAATATCCTTTGTTAATTTGACATAGCTTACACCAGCTTCTGATACCGAAATATTTTGAAGAATGTAGCCTTTCAATTTGGCAATGTTTAAGTTTGTTTTATACATTTCTTCATACATCTCAGTGCGGTCAAAATTATATGCAACTAATTCTGAGGCATATCGGAAAGTCCTTTTGGTCGTACTCGGAAATAAAAAGCGCCCAGTGTCACCAACGATTCCACTATACAAAAGAAAAGCAGCTCTATCCGTCATATTTAACCCGTTGTCTTTGTGTTCTCTATAAAAATGGTAAATCATTTCACTTGTGGAACTCGCATTTACATCTATCCATTGCAGTTCTCCATAAGCATCCACTACTGGATGGTGATCGATTTTTACCACTTCCTTGGCTTGCTCGAAACGCTGATCAGAAATTCTTTCCTGATTTGCTGTGTCACAGACTATAACAAGGGCATTTGAATAAACATCGTCATCAATGTCATCCATTGTTGCTAAGAATGATAAAGAGGCCTCCTCTTCACCAACTACATATACATTTTTATCTGGAAAGCTTGCTTTAATAATTTCGGCAAGTCCACTTTGAGACCCGTATGCATCAGGATCAGGACGAACATGGCGGTGAATGATAATCGTATCGTACTGTTTTATTTTCTCTAATATTTGCGACATTACTGACATATATATACTCCTTTTTTAGTACCTATTATTTTTTCACTAGCAATTCTATTATAGTCACGATACAATAGAAAGGTATTTTTATCTAGCATATAGCTCGTTATGTTATTGGAGGTTTTACTATGGTAATTTTCCCCATCATGATTATCTTATCGTTTATGATGTATATTTATTATAAAGTAATGATAATACGGGATCGTGATCCGCTGATGCAAGAGATTAAAAATGCCAAAGCTCGGATAGCGTTGGGTGTTTTTATCAGCGTTTTTGGTGTCAATCAATACCTATTTTATCAAACACAGCTTGCTTTATTTATAACACTTGTATTTCTTTTCTTTGGAGTTGTTCAAGGATATGGTGGTATTAAACGTCTGTCTCATTATAAGGGAGAATTTCAAAAAAGAGCACAAACAAATCAATAATGGTTCAACTAAAGCAAATTACCATATGGTAGTTTGCTTTTCTAATAACCTTTAACACACACTATGATCAGTAGTGGCACCGTGATAACGCTCTTTTGCGGTTTTGCTTTTTCTCATTCTGAAGTTTGGATTAGAGGTGCAATATGCTCCGGCAAGATACTTGGCTTTGTGGGAGCGGACATTTATTCCGTTATTTGTGGTAAAAGTACCAATTCTATCATGATGTCGAACATCTGTTCCGCTATTCATTAAAACAACGCTATTTTATGTCAAAAGTCATCAAATAAAGGATTAAATGTCCGCCTACCGCATAGCTCTCTCGTGATGTCACTGAAAGTTTTCGTATATTCACAGTTATTGTTGAATGTTTGGGCAATGCTCTACTTCTGATTTAACGATCAATTAATTGTGCCATCAGCATCGCTTTTCCAACTACTTTTTTCTCATGATATACTTCGATATCTACTTTTGCCGACTTTCTGCCAACATCGATAATTTTGGGTTGAAAAGTAACCGTTGTTTCTAATTGAATAGGTTTTATGAAATAAACTGTAATATTCTCCACAACCAAGTCACCTTTCTTCTGATACCGCAACAATCTCCGTGCTGCTTCAATGACAAAAGAAACAAATACACCATAAGATAACGTTCCTAGTTGGTTCGTCATTTGTGGAGTGATCTCTGCATGATAAGTAGCATGTTGTGGATCTGAAGGTGAATGATCAAAATAATTTGAAACAATGTCATCAATAGTTTCGCCGACTTGTGGCTGTTTTTGAATGTGCTGAAGTGCTTTCAACACATCTTGACGAGATATAAGTCCTTCCAATTGATGATGATGATCGACAACAGGCATGATTTCTATACCTTCCCAGACCATCATATGTGCCGCATATGCCAAGGAAGTCTCTTTCATCACCGTTAACGGATTTTTGGTCATCACCTTTTCGATTAACATATCCATCTTTCGCCCAATCACATCTTTTGATGTAACAATTCCTACCACTTTATTTTTTTCATCCACTACAGGATAGCGACTATGCGTTGTTTTTTCTTCCCATTCATACCATTTGGCAACTTGGTCTTTTGTCATTAAGAAATATGTATCTTCTACCGAGGTATATATATCACCGACTAAAACAATTTCTTTCTTAATTAGCTGGTCATATATAGCGCGGTTAATCATCGCAGCTACTGTGAATGTATCATAACTAGTTGATATAATCGGTAATTGTTTCTGATCTGCTAATTGTTTAGTCGTATCATCGGTATCAAATCCACCAGTAATAAGTACAGCCGCACCTTCTTTTAACGCTAATTGATGGGCTTCTGTACGATTACCAACGATCAAAAGCGAATCCTTTTCGGTATAACGCATCATTGCATCAAGCTTCATCGCACCGATAACAAACTTGTTTAATGTTTTGTATAAACCGTCTCTTCCTCCGAGTACTTGTCCATCTACAATACTTACAATTTCGGCAAAGGTTAGATTTTCAAAGTTTTCTTTTTGTTTGCGCTCGATTCGAATGGTTCCAACGCGCTCAATGGTACTAACCAGCCCCTTGTTCTCTGCTTCTTTGATGGCACGATAAGCTGTTCCTTCACTTACATTAAGCTCTTTGGCAATTTGTCTTACTGATATTTTATTTCCTACTTTTAAAGATTCAATAAAGGATAGAATTTGTTCATGTTTTGTAGCCAATCGTTTTTCACCATTCTTTCATCTGTACTAGTATATTTTCTCTTATTATAATTATACAGTTGTTCATTGTAATATTCAATTTATTCTTGAAATATTATGCATTTCTTATGGTTATTAAATAATCAAGTTATACTGTTTTATCTCTTATTAATTATCTGTATTAATAAAAAATAATATGTTTTTCAAGGATTAACGAAATATTTGTCTGCTTACTTTTGCGATTGTTGGTCTATGAATTTCTTGCGGACATTTGTTCCATTAAATAGCAAAAAAAGGGGATTCAAGGCTTCTAGCGGACATCTATTCCTTTATTCATCGAAATTATGCTTCTATTTAACGCCTTTGCCTAAAATAACTTAATAAATGTCCGTTCTGCAAGCCTGTTATATCGTATCGGCTCATTGGTCATCCACGACATCAAAAAAGGTCAAAGCAATATCACTTTGACCTTTTTCTTATAGTTCTACATGTTCTCCTGGTTTCAGGTGAACGCCTTCTCCTGTTTTTACTTGGTTGCAGAATGCTTCTCCATCTTGTTCGATTAATGGGAACGTGTTGTAGTGCATTGGTACAACTTGCTTTGCTTGTATCCAGTCAGCTGCAATTAGAGCATCCTCTGGTCCCATTGTAAAATTATCACCAATTGGTAAAAAAGCTAAGTCAATTTCATTCATATCTCCTATTAATTTCAAATCGGAAAATAGACCTGTATCACCTGCATGATAAATCGTTTTTCCCTCAGCAAAGAATAATATACCTCCAGGCATACCACCATAAATTTTGTTTCCTTCCTCATCCTCAAACATGGAACCATGGAAGGCAGGTGTAAATTTCACTTTGCCGAAATCAAATGTATGTGCACCACCAATATGCATTGGATGTGTATTCAACCCTCGTGAACCGAAGTACACAGCTAATTCGTTTGGTGCCACTATAAGACAGTTAGTTCGCTCTCCAATACTGACCGTATCACCAACATGATCATTATGTCCATGCGTTAACAGAATAACATCTGGTTCTTGCTCATCTGGATCCAAATCACTCGTTCCGTTACCTGAGATAAATGGGTCGATTAAAATCGTATGTTCGGATGTTTGAATTTTGACACATGATTGTCCGTGGAAAGATACTTTCATGCAAATATGCACTCCTTTTCACTATATTATTCTATTTCCGTTTTTCCCATTTACGGTTTATTTAAACATGAATTAATAATATTGCCAAGATTTTTCATAGATTTCTATTAGTCTAGGGTTAATTAAGGTATTTACTACTAATTCTTTCTGTTCACCGTTCTTTTCCAATATATTCTCGTCTTCATCCTTGCCAAAAAAGGTTAAGGTTTGGAGCATCTCATCTGTTAAAAAATCCGTATCCACATCAATGGCTAATGAATCAACGTTTATCTGCTCCCTACTTGCCATTACGAATCCCCAGTTACCAAAACTCGGTACATCTACATGGAAATTTTCCACTTCTAAACCAGTGGAAGCAATTGTATTCGAAATCGTCCAATAGACTTCACGAGCAAATACTGGGCTTGTTGCTTGTATCATAATCGCTCCACCAGGCTGTAAATGGTTGCGAACCAACGAATAGAATTCTTTCGTATATAATTTATTGAGACTTTCATTATTAGGATCTGGCAAATCTATGAATATGGCGTCAAACCAATCCTCACTTTGCTCTAGAAATTCAAATGCATCCTGATTGACCACATTAACATTTTCATTTTGTAAGGAGTGATCATTTAACGCCAGAAGATGCGGATTTGAATTGGCCAATTCTACAACAGCTGGATCTAAATCAACTAATGTTATGTTATGGATGCCTGGATATTTTAACAATTCCCTGACAGCTAATCCATCTCCACCACCAAGCACTAACACTTCTTCCTGACTTTCGGTATATGCCATTACCGGATGAACTAATACTTCATGGTATCGATGTTCATCAATCGAACTCAACTGCAAGGCACCATCCAGATATAACCGAATATCTTCGTTTTGTTTAGTCATGACGATTTTCTGATATTGACTTTCTTCGAGATGGACAATCGGATCATTATAAATTTTTTGCTCAAAAGATAAAACTAGTGATTCGCCAAAAATCAAACCAGCTAGTAACAAGAGAGCGATAATTCCCCCAACTATTCCATGCAAAGTTTTTTTGATTAACTCCTTACGAAATAAATAAAGGACAACTAATGCTACAGAAAGGTTGATCACCCCAACTAAAAAAGCGGTTTTCACCATTCCTAATTGTGGGCGTAATAAGAAGACAAATAATAAACCACCAATTAGACCACCAGCATAATCAGAAAATAACACTCTTGCAGTACTTCGCTGTAATGTAACTCCTATCTCATTGGCTTTCCTGATTAAAATCGGTAACTCAACACCGGTTAATGCACCAATGATTAACGTAATGGAATAAAGAAATAATGCATCTGTTCCGTCAGAAAAAAAGGCGGTTGCTGCAAACATGAGAAAGCTAGAAAACCCACCAATCAAAGCAACAAGAAATTCTATGTAAATAAAAGATAAAATTAAATGTTTGGTTACTTTCTCACTTAAACTTGCACCAATTCCCATGCCGGTCAGGAACAACGAAATGGTTAAAGTATATTGCTTTACACCATCTCCTAAAATATAAGACCCTAGGGCCCCGAATAATACTTCGAATATAATACCACAGATCGATACGATACCTGATGCCCAATAAATAAAATGACTTTGCTTTACTTTTATCTCTTCCATACCTACTCCACACTTCCTATGTAGTCACGATTGGAAAAGCCTGACCTTTTACGTATTGATGGTCAGGCTTTCTGTCCCTTATGTGATAGATGATCCGATAACAAATGCCAAACCGACAGAAACAGCAAACGATATAATTCCAACTGCAACATTATTGGCCTTCAGTTGGTCCTCAACGGAAAATTTACGTGTAATCCCTTCAAATATAAGGTAAGCTATTAGTTGCAATACAACTCCATACGCTCCCCATATTAATGTTTCGACTACATCAATACTATGATAAATAGCAAATGCTAAGATAATACAAATTCCAATTATTTTTCCTGAGATGGATAGTGCAATAGCTTGATTACCATCCCTTACCTGCTCCCAATCTTTATATTTGGTTGTCAGCCATTCAAAAATAACCAGTCCGATAATCACAATAATAATTGCAGCAATAAAATAAATAAATGTTGAAATAAAAGGTTCCATATTCAACTCTCCTTTTTTATTATTTTCCTGAACTAGGTCCGCCTCCACGAAAAGAACCTAAACCTCTGTTAGTCGTTGTACCACCCTTATTATAACTGCGTGATGTAGAGTAGCCACCATAACAGTCATTGGAACTGCAGTAACTCCGTCTATTTGACACCCAGTTATTACCAAAGAAACTATCTAGCATACGGATCGTAAAATATGTAGTTAAGAAATTAGGTGAATAATTTTTACGAACAAATTGCTCACTTGCGACTTCGATAAATGTTGCATTCTCTAGCTCTTCACTATCTTTGATAATAATAAACAAGTCAGAGTAAGCAAGGATTTGTTGACCATCGATATAGTCACTGACCTCTTGCGGTTGTTTAATCTCGGCCAAGAGATCGGCTAGCTCCTCTACTTCAAACAGCAACGTTCCATAGACATTTGCAGTTGTGTCGTCGCCCACAACGGAATCTACAAACGGAAAATTGTTGGATATAAGTGCTTCCATATCTGAGTTATTGGTCGTTTTCAACTGGTCAATCATTTCATCTTTTGTTTCGGAAACCTGCAGATCTTCTTCTAAGATAGCATCGGATTCATCAAATGCAGATAAATTAGTGAACGAATTTGAATTACAGCCAACAAGTAAAATAAAAAATAACATGGTAATACTCAAGCCTATCTTTTTATTCACGCCAAAATCACCTCCTGCTTTCGTACTATATGTATCCATGAGAAAGAGGGTGTTCCAGACGTTTAGCACCATATAAAGGTTAACTAACTGCTGAAACCCCCCGCTTATGTTTGTTACTCTTTTCCTAGTTTCTTTTTAAGAGCTGCTAGTTCGTCATCGACATCGCTTTTTTCTAATTCTTCAAATTCATCATCTAGTGACTTGCTTGCGGAAGATAAGTCTTCACTTGTGTCAGCTTCTGCTTCAAACTGCATCACTTTTTCCTCCATACGTTCAAACCCTTGTTTCGAAGCATCATTCCCAATAGATGACATAGTACGGTTCATTTTCGTACGAGTTTTTGCTGATTCTGCTCTTGCTTTTAGAGAATCTTTCTTCAATTGCATTTGTTGATATTCTTTTTTCATTTCATCTAATTTTTCACGTAGCTGACCTGCATCGCGTTTAGCACGCTCCCAAGATTCACGAAGCGTATTAGCTTGGGCTTCTTGTTCATTCTTATCTTCTAAAGCACGACGAGCAAGGTCTTCGTTGCCAGCTTCAATAGCTTTTTCTGCTTGTGCTTGTCGCTTTTCTACTAGTGCTTGTGCATCATCTGTCTTTCTTTTCAACATTTTTTCATTGGCAATTTGTTTGGCTACTGCTGATTCTACCTCGCGGATATCAGACTCCATATCACGCATGAACTGATCTAGCATTTTCACCGGATCTTCTGCTTTGTCTAACATTGAATTCAACTCTGAGCTTACTACTGTTTTTACACGTTTAAAAAATTGAAACATACTAAATTCCTCCTAATAATGATTAATGTGAACCTGCAATAATTTTAACTTCATAATTTTCAATTGGATAACCAACGCTTGCTTCTACATCACTATTCCACTCTTCCACACTAATAAAAGATTTTTCAGCTGCATCACAATACTCAGCATAACGTATACGTTGACCTGTAAGCGAACTGCTTCGTCCCTCACCAGTTACATCTGCCTGGCCACTTTCATCTAGAGAGTAGGTTTTGTTATTAAAGACTAGCTGGTTAGGGAAATTGTCTGCTTCAGGAAGCTGAATTTTTTCATAAATACCTAGTTCCAATTCATCATCCATCTCGGCGGATAACCAGATTGTCCTTGTTTCCCCTAAAAGCTGGTAACTGTACCATTTATAATTGTTTTGTCTGTAGATTATTTTTCCAACTACTTCGTAATCAGCTAAATCATATTCAATGATATCCCCCACTTCTATCGAAAGCAAATCTCTCTTTCTGACAGTTGCTTTCTTTTCTTTTTTATTAAATAACTTGGAAAAGAAACCCAATGGTACACCTCTTTTCTTCCTTTAATGGGTTGTTATAATTAGATACGATCCATGTTAAAAAAGGTTTCAGTTTTTTTAGAAAAATTTATCGATTTTGATGAATAACATCTAATCCTCCTGTCACATCCACGACAGTACCTGTTATCATATCTGCATCGTCTTCACAGAAAAACATCACAGTTCGGGCAATATCTTCACCTGTTCCAGAACGCCCAATTGGTGTGTTGGGATCTTCGGACTTTCTGCTTTCCATTATCGATGCTTCCTTCATCTCTCCAACAATGTCACCTGGGCATACCATATTCGAAGTAATACCATTTTCGGCTTCTTCATATGCAATAGACTTGGTTAATGATACTAACCCCACCTTCGCAGCCGAAAAAGCAGCTCGATTAACCCAACCTGCTGCAGTATTAGCACTCTGAAAACCATAATTGACAACTCTGCCAAAATGCTGCTTTCGCATTGCTGGTATTGTTAATTGTAACAGATGAAAAACAGCATCTAAATTGCCGCGAATCATTTGATTCCATTCCTCTTCTTTATGGTCGATTAATTTTTTTCTTTCAAATATAAATGGTCCTGCATTATTTATTAAATAATCAATGGTTCCAAACCTTTCCACGGCTTTTTTTACAGCATTTGTTAGATCATCTTTATTACAGACATCAGCTTGAATAATTTCAATCGATGCATCTGGAAATTTTTCTAACATTTCTTTTGCACGCTGATGATCCCTGAAGTATGTAATAGAAACAGCATGTCCTTGATTGATAAATGCCTCAGTTACTTTTAATCCTAGGCCTTTTGTTCCAGCCGTAATAAAGGCGTGTCCCATGTTATTTCCTCCTTAACCTTACTTCTTTCATATCTTATATGTTACATGATTGTTTTATTTTTTTCTATTAAAGTGTAGACAATTTCTATTTAAGGCATGAAGTTTTATAAATGGTTAATCGTGGTATGTGAATAATAAGAAAAATTTATTCGATCTTTCACATGAAAACGGATACATGATATAATAAGACTATAGACGTGAAGGGAGAGATAGAGATGTCTTTTGAATATGATCGTATTTTAGTAGCAGTGGATGGTTCAGATGCTTCAGAATTAGCATTTAAGAAAGCCGTTGATATCGTTTTAAGAAATGATGCGAAGATGTTTTTAGCTCATGTGATTGATACAAGAACTATTACCACTGTCGCACCTGAAGTGTATGATCAAACACTTGCGGCACGTTCAGAAAATTATGCGCAAACGCTACTTGATGAATATAAAGATAAGGCAACTAAGAAAGGTATAACCAATATTACAACACATGTAGAAATTGGTTCACCGAAAATTAAAATCCCAAAAGATCTAGCTAAGAAGTTTGAAGCTGATTTGATTATTTGTGGTGCAACAGGAATGAATGCAGTAGAAAGGTTTCTAATAGGAAGTGTTTCAGAAAGTATTACCAGATATGCATCATGTGATGTGTTAGTTGTGAGAAGTTAACCATTATAACCTCGATAGACTGACTACTGATAGAGAGCAAATCAAGCTCTCTATTTTCTCATGTAAGAATTGATTTTTTGGTAGCATACATATTACTTGAACAGAATCCATAATGATATAAGATATAAACATGAATGTTTTGTAATAATTAGAATTGTTTGAATATTTTTATTTTTATAAATACATTAATATATTACTAGTTATGTGGTATAGTTATTATCGTATTATTTTGCAATTGATATAAAACGACCTTTTTTGACAAATTCTAACTTCCTTTTTTATAAGAAAACGCAGGTCTTTGTAATCGATTGCGAAATGTAAGGGGTATCTTGTTAGTTTCATTGACAAACCACTTAAAATAAACAAGCTTTCCATTATAATAGTAGGGATAGACTGTGACAAAAGGAGGTAAATTAGTTGAACACCGAACAAATGAAGCAAACTAATATAAAAGCTACCAAAACAGATCGGCCGTGGAAAAGATCTTTAAAAGATTTTTATAAAAAACTAGTGAAGAATAAGAGTGCCTTAATTGGTGGATATTTAATTATTATCCTAATCATTATCGCTATTGTAGGTCCATTTCTTACTGTTATGGAACCAGATACAACAGATTATGCTATTAAACTAGAAGGGCCTTCTGCTGATCATTGGTTTGGCACCGATCATCATGGAAGAGATATTTTCACTCGTGTTATTCATGGCCTTGGGATTACGATGTTTATCGGCTTTACTGCTACGATTTTAGGTAGTATTGCAGGTGTCATTATTGGTATTATTTCCGGATACTATGGTGGCAAAATTGACGCAGTAATCATGCGTTTTATGGACATCCTACTAGCATTCCCTGGTATCTTATTAGCACTAGCTTTAATCAGTATTCTAGAACCAAGTCGTTCTAATGTTATTTACGCTATTGCTATTTTTGCTATTCCGACATTTGCACGGATTGTAAGAGGATCAACACTCGCAACCAAAAACTTAGAATATATTGATGCAATGAAAGCTCTTGGAGCTTCAGATTTGAGAATTATTTCGAAACATATATTTCCAAATATCCTATCACCTATTATTGTTCAAGCAAGCTTGTTTATCGCAAATGCTGTTATTACCGCAAGTGGTCTTTCCTTCCTAGGAATGGGAGAACAACCACCATCTCCTGAATTAGGTGCATTACTTAGTGATGGCCGAGATTTCATGTGGGATGCAGGGCATATCGCTTTATTCCCAGGCTTGGTAATCATGTTAATAGTATTGGCATTTAATGTGTTTGGTGATGGTTTACGAGATGCTTTAGACCCTAAAATGAATAAAAAATAAAGGAAGAAGGTGCACTAATGTTTCAATTTATTGTTAGACGTCTCATTCAATTGATCCCTGTTCTATTAGGTGTAACCATCATTGTTTTCTCACTTATGCACCTTACTCCGGGGAATCCAGCACAAATTATTGCTGGAGAAAATGCGCCAAAAGAGACCATTGAACAAATAGAAAACCGGTTAGGCCTTAATGATCCTATACCTGTTCAATATTTTCATTTTCTAAAAGATGCTGTTATGTTAGATTTCGGAACTTCTTGGAGAACAAGTTTACCAGTAAGTCAAGAACTTGCGCCCAAGTTTTGGGTTACGCTTGAACTAGCCGTATATAGTACGATATTTAGTATATTCTTAGGTTTAATAGCCGGTATTATCTCAGCTGTGAGACAATATTCCATTGCGGATGTAGGGATAATGCTCGTCGCTTTATTCGGGCTATCTATGCCAAATTTCTGGTTCGGTTTAATGCTTATGCAATGGTTCTCCCTTCAACTAGGATGGTTACCGCCAACAGGTTGGGGATCACCACAACAAATAATCTTACCAGTTATTACTTTAGGGACAATGGGTGCTGCCGTTATCGCTAGGATGACAAGGTCCAGTATGCTTGATGTTATCTCACAGGACTATATCCGAACAGCAAGAGCGAAAGGTTTAAAAGAAAGAGTAGTCATTTACAGACACGCTTTAAAAAATGCGCTTATTCCTGTTGTAACCGTAATCGGGTTACAGTTTGGTAGTTTACTAGCAGGTGCTGTTTTAACAGAGACCGTTTTTGCTATTAATGGCATGGGTAAATTAATGGTCGACCGAATCCTTGCAAGAGATTTCCCTGTTGTACAGGCATCCGTTCTCATTATTGCTGTTGTCTTTGTTTTTGTTAACTTAATCGTCGATATTTCTTATAAATTCTTAAACAAACGAATTAATATGGATTAAATCCTTACAGAAAGAGGTGAGCGATGTGAATCAAGATACTATTTTAGACATAAATGATTTAAGAACTTCCTTTCTAGTGGATGGATTTGAAGTGAAAGCTGTCGACGGCGTTTCATTCAAATTACCGAAAGGAAAAACAATCGGAATTGTTGGTGAGTCAGGATCTGGTAAAAGTATTACAGCGATGTCTATTCTGCAATTACTAGATAAGCCAGGCAAAATTATGGGTGGGGAGATTAATTTTAAAGGAAGAGACCTTACAAAATTAAGTGAAAAAGAGATTCGTAACATTCGCGGAAATGAAATCTCCATGATATTTCAGGAACCGATGACGTCCTTAAATCCTGTTTATACGATTGGACAGCAAATTCGTGAAACACTAAAAGTCCATCAAGGTCTTGACAAACAGCGTGGTACAAAAAAAGCTATTGAACTGCTTACTTTAGTTGGTATTCCTTCGCCAGAACAACGTGTGAAACAATATCCACATGAATTGTCAGGTGGTATGAGACAACGTGTTATGATTGCAATGGCACTCGCTTGTAATCCAGAATTACTTATAGCAGATGAGCCTACCACCGCGTTAGATGTAACTATTCAAGCTCAGATTCTTGAATTAATCAAGAATCTTCAATCAGAATTAGGTATGTCTGTTATCATGATCACTCATGATATGGGTGTAGTAGCAGAAACATGTGATTATGTTGCCGTTATGTATGGTGGAAAAGTTGTAGAATACCAAGATGTGAAATCAATATTTAAATCTCCTAAACACCCATATACGGTAGGCTTACTCAATTCAATTCCTCGCCACGATACAGACGTAGATGAACTAGAGCCTATTAAAGGGAATGTACCAAGTCCTAAAGATATGCCTGATGGATGTCGTTTTGCACCTCGTTGCCCGTTCGCAACAGAGTTGTGTACCCAAGAACTCCCAACATTAGATACTCAGGCAGACGGTGGCGAAGTACGTTGCTGGATATACACAGACCGTTGGGACGGAGATCCGGAGGTGAATGTACGTGAGTCAAAAAGAACTGCTCAAAGTGAATAATTTAAAACAACATTTCCCTATTAAAGGGGGATTTTTAGGAAGAACCGTAAACCATGTAAAAGCTGTGGATGATGTCACTTTTGATATTTATGAAGGTGAAACACTAAGTGTTGTAGGTGAATCTGGATGTGGCAAATCGACAACAGGACGCGCTATTTTACGCTTAGACGAACCTACTGAGGGTTCCATCGAGTTTGATGGTGTTGACTTACTAGCATTAAACAAGCGGGAAATGAGAAAGAAACGAAAAGATTTACAAGTAATCTTTCAGGACCCTTATGCTTCTCTTAACCCGAGACAAACTGTAGCACAAATCTTGATGGAATCTATGGCAATACAGAAGGCTGTACCAAAAGAAAAACGTAGAGAGCGAGCGATCGAATTACTTGAAACAGTTGGACTAAATGCGGACCAGATCGATCGTTATCCACATGAGTTCTCAGGTGGACAGAGACAACGAATTGGTATCGCACGTGCACTATCCGTTGATCCAAAGTTAATCATTTGTGATGAAGCTGTTTCTGCTCTTGACGTATCCGTACAGGCGCAAGTTCTTAATTTGCTTAAGAAGCTTCAAAAAGAATTCAATTTGACATTCTTATTTATTGCACACGATTTAGGTGTTGTTCGTCATATTTCCGATCGAATTATTGTGATGTATCTAGGAAAAATCGTGGAAATCGCTGATAAGAAATCATTATTTGAAAATCCACAACATCCTTATACAAAAGCATTACTTTCTTCGATCCCAACACCAGATCCAGAAGTAAAGAAAGAAAGAATTATCCTAAAAGGAGATGTTCCTTCTCCTATTAATCCGCCACAAGGATGCAGGTTCCATACAAGATGTCCTTTCGCTACAGATATTTGTAAACAGGAAGTTCCTGCGTTACGTAATTTGGATAATATGAAAGAAGGCCATCGCGCTGCATGTCATCATATTGAAAAAATCGCAGCAGAACAATAATCTGAAAAAAGATCTTTGACAACTATAAAAGTTGTCAAAGATCTTTTTTAAAGGGTATGAAAGTATATAACTAGCGCAATCGCCGTGTTTAACGAAGTAGTTATTTTGACATATTTTATGTGTGTTTGCCAACGCTCCGACTAATTACTTCGCTATGAGGAAGTGCAGCAATTCTTGTCAGAAGTAATAGGTTGACTTTTATAAAATAGATAAGAGCAAGAATAGCTATCCATAAGTATAAAAGCAGCAATGTTACATCATGCTAGAGTTGGAGAGCAGAAGTTAGCTAAAGGGCAACCCCCACGGAAAGGGAAGTGGGCAGCCGGATTGGTCGTCAAACTGTTCAAATATTTCATCATTACTACCAAAGTAATAATAGACCAGCAGAGTTTGCCGGTTTTTCTTAAAACTTTGATTTAGTTGTTACTACTTTTATAAAATCCATAAAAAAGGAAGCCATAGCCGGCTTCCTTTTTTATTATTATTCTTCGATATATGCGTCTTTAATTTGGTAAATACCTTGTGCATTGATGCCAAAGTCTTTAACTGAATCACTTACTCCTAATAAGTATTCTTGGTGATGCGTATACATCATTGGAGCAAGATCAACAAGCTTTTGTTGTACTTCGCTATAGATTTGTTGGCGTGCTTCAGGATCTGTTTCACGACGGCCTTCATCTAATAATTCATCTACTTCATCATCTGCTAAGAAAGAACGGTTACCCGGCTCACCCTGCTGAGAGCTATGGAATAACGGATACAATCCGTAATCAGCGTCAGCTGTTACCGTAGACCAACCTAGAATAAACATATCGTGCTCTGCGTTAGCAGTACGCTCAATGTATGCACCCCATTCTAACTCTTCAATCTCAACATCGATACCTATATCACCTAATTGTGATTGTAGTGCTACTGCTGTATCAACACGCTGCTCATTATCATTTGTCCAAATCGTCGTTTCAAAACCATCTTCATAGCCTGCTTCAGCTAATAATTCTTTCGCTTGTTCAACATCATATGGTAAACCTTCAATCGAATCATCATAACCAAACACAGGAGGTGCTAATGCCCCAATCGCAGGGATCCCTACTCCATTCATCACACCATTGATAATTTCGTCTTTGTTAACCGCCATAGAAATAGCTTGACGAACTTTTTCATCATCAAACGGTTCTTTTTGCATATTAAATCCTATATAAGAGACAGAAACACTCGGTGCTTGTAATACACTAGCATCAGCAAGATTGTCTACACGTGAGATATTGTTTGGACCAATTTGATCTGCTACATGAGAGACACCCGTTTCTAATTCTGCAACACGAGAACTTTGTTCAGATACTACTTTAAACGTAACACTATCTAACTTTGCAGGGTCTCCCCAATAATCTTCATTTTTAGTTAACGTGATGCTCTCACCTGGAGACCAGTCTTCTAGTTCAAACGGACCAGTACCCGTTGGATTTTGGTTAATATATCCATCAACATCTCCACCATCTTCTAGCTGTGCATAGTCTTCGTCGATGATTGCAGGACTCATAATTCCTGTTCCATCATGTGCTAAATTCGCCAATAATGGTGCATAAGGGTATTCAAGTATAATCCTTACCGTATAATCATCTTCTACTTCAATACTTTCAACTTGTTCAAGTAAAAAAGCACGTGGGGACGCTATGTCTTCATCAATTAAGCGTTCAAAGTTTTTCTTTACTGCCTCAGCATTGAATTCTTCCCCATCATGGAAAGTAACACCTTCCTGAAGCTGGAATTCCCATGTTACATCATCAATTTGCTCCCAGTCTGTTGCCAAGCCGGGTTCAACTTCTTGATCCTCGTTCAGTGTAGTTAATGTTTCATATATATTTTCACGAACATTACTGGATGGTGTATCATTATTACCTTGCGGAGAAAGTGATACTACGTCTGATGGAAGAGAGATCACTAATTCCCCGGAACCTGCTGCTTCTTCGTTCTCGTTGCCTTCTTCTGCTGAATCGTTTTCATCTGTTGTTTCCTCCGGTTCACCGTCACCTGCACAACCAACTAGTGCAATCGATAGTACAAACAGAAGAGATAACATTAAAACTAAATGTTTAGATTTCATTAATCTAAACCCCCCTCTTTTTAAGTTTTTGTAAAGATTATGTAATATATAATCATGTTATAATATAACTGAAATTTCCCAAACTTTCAAGCAATTTTGTCAAATATCTTCCCACACTTTTTTAATTCAAGATTTGTTACAAACTATTGACTTTCAGATATTGACATATTAATCATTAACTTATAATAGTAAGTTTAATCACCATCAACAAGGAAGCTAGCTTACTCCTGAATGGAAGGCCATCTGCCCGTTTGCGTAGACTTCCAATCTTTTTTATATGCAAATAAAAATAGATCTTCTCCCTATTTAATAGGAAAAAGATCTATTTCAGAATAAATTTATTGTGTTAATCTCACTGCATCTCTAGCAATCATTACTTCCTCGTTCGTTGGAATAACAATTACTTTTACAGGGGAATGTGGATAGTTTACAAATGTTTCTTTACCACGAATGTTGTTTAGGCTTGGATCCCAGTATACACCCATAAACTCTAATCCTTTTAATACACGTTCACGAATCGTTATACTGTTTTCACCTACACCAGCGGTAAAGATGATCGCATCCACACCATGCATTCTTGCAGCATAGGAACCAATGTATTTATGAATTCTCTCTGCAAATACTTGAAGAGCTAATTCGGCACGATTGTCACCATTTTCTGCTTTTTCCTGGATATCTCGTAAATCACTAGAAAATCCGGATAAAGCTAGCATACCACTTTTCTTATTTAAAACATTCATTACTTCTGAAGCAGATTGTCCAGTTTTCTCCATGATATATGGAATTAAAGCTGGATCAATATTTCCAGATCTTGTCCCCATTGTAACACCAGCTAAAGGTGTAAAGCCCATAGAAGTATCAATTGACTTACCTTTTTCAATTGCTGCGATACTTGCGCCATTTCCTAAGTGACAAGATAACAGACGTAATTGTTCCAAAGGTACACCCATTAACTCTGAAGCACGTTCAGAGACGTATTTATGTGACGTACCATGAAATCCGTATTTACGGATGCCATATTTCTGATAGTATTCATATGGTAAACTATATAAATATGATTGCTCAGGCATTGTCTGGTGAAATGCTGTATCAAATACTGCTACAGAAGGTACATTAGGCAACACTTCACGGAAAGCACGAATACCAGTTAAGTTTGCTGGATTATGCAACGGTGCTAACTCAGATACCTCTTCAATTTCCTTAATTACTTCATCAGTAATCACTACCGAATCATTAAATTTCTCGCCACCGTGTACAACACGATGACCGATACCATCGATTTCATCCAAACTTTTAATTACACCAAATGATGTTAATTTATCAAGTAATAGCTTGACAGCTACAGCATGATCAGGAATATCTCTTGTTTCTTCATCTTCTTTATCATCAAATTCAATAGAAAAAACGGAATCAGCAATACCAATTCGTTCAACTAGTCCTTTTGACAACACTTTTTCTTCCGGCATTTCAATTAGTTGAAACTTTAGTGAAGAACTTCCGGCGTTTACAGCTAAAATTTTACGCAACATTTTCAATCCTTTCATTCTTTCATTTACTTATCCTGGCTAATAAAATCAATGTTTTGACATATGTTCAAACATTCCCATATCCATTTAAACACCGTCAGAATAAGTTTGCAACCGGAATATCAAATGGTAACGTTTGCTTCATGAAATTTTTATTTTCTGACTATTCTCACTTTTCTAATTTGAACCAATCATCGATTTTTTTAAGGATGTTTTGAGTCTTATTGACATCTTTAAAGGATGGCAATTGAGCCATTAATGTTTGCTTTGGTGGTTTTGTATCCTTACCGTGCTTCTGTAAGACTAAGATACTTTTAGCATGTTGTTCGGAAGAAAACATTGATAATGGTAATTGCAGCAGAGCTAATATATGGGCATTATTGTGCAAATACTTTTGTAATTTATCACTTTGATCACTAGTAAAAAGAAAATTAGGGATGACGAATAATAAGTACCCTGCTTCTTTTGTGTACATTATACTCTGTTCAATGAATAAGTGATGTGCATAAGCATGTCCTTCAGCAGCATTCAATTCAAATTTAGCGGCTTGTTCATCGTTTGGATAATATCCGACAGGTAAGTCAGCTACAACCGCATCAACCGGCTCTAACAATAAAGGTGTTAAGCTATCTTGATGAAAGTATTCAACCTCAACTTCCTGCAGATTCGCACTTTCTACTGCTAACTGAATCAATGTCGGGTCAATTTCACTTCCATACCCTGTAACATCTGCTTCTACCTGATTAATCACAGCAGTTAATAAATTCGTAGCACCACTTGCCGGATCAAATAGTCGTAATTGTTTTGTTTCAGGCATTAATTTTTGGATAAAGTAGCCCATAAACATTGCTACACTGTCAGGTGTTACAACGTGTTGATGTTGAGTTGATCCCTTCATTCCTTTAATTAAGGCTAATTGAATGACTTTACGAATCGATTCACTTGTAGTGTCTTCACTATAAAATGATTCTTTTAGTGATGCTAAACTATCTGCTGTCTTTTTATCAGGTAAATCTAAGGCTTCTTCTGTTTGAATAGCACGTAATGCAAAAATTAAACTTTCTAAATAAGGTTCATTTTCTGTTTCTTCTATAGTAGATGTTAGTTGATCCAAATCTGAAAAAGCTTTTTCTATATCAAATGACATCTTTTACTCCCTCCACAATATACAAAATGATTCACTGCCTAACTTATCATGGTGCTAAATGTCCGTTCTTGCAAGATAGGACGCTATAACACCCTGATAAGCTTCGCTAACCAACAGTGGGTTCAAATCCCACTGTTGGAAGTCTCACTATTTTATGAGGGCAGTGAAATCAAATTGTCTACTGAGAAGCATTATATATCATTACCTTGCTGCTTTTCATCTCTTCTTTGTTTTAACATATCTAAAACCTGGTCAATTACTTGCGGGCTTTTCTCTAACACTTTCTCATAAGCTGTTGTCGATTCATTTAGTGGCAACAGCCGAACTCCTTCTTTATTAGCAATGACAAATGCTGAAGGGATAATGGATACACCTCCACCACTTCCACCACCAAACGGGATGATCGATTCTGATTGAGTATCATCTTGCCCACTTTCTTGACCTTTTTCTTGACCTTTTTCTTGACCTTGCTGATCTTGTCCTCCCCCAGGTACAAACTCACTGCCACCAGCTGCAAAGCCAAATTTTACTTTTGATAAAGGAATGATCAAGCTGCCATCTGGAACTTCTATTGGTTTACCAATTGCTGTATCCACTTCGATTAATTGTTTTAAATTGGCCATCGTTAAATTCATAAATCCTTCTAACGGGTGAACATTTTGATTATTATCTTCCATTATTGTCTGGCTCCTTTTCGTATTTTTTTCATTTTCTTCATTTCTTTGATAGTCTTACTCAAATTTACCGATATCATGCACTCACCTGCTGATTGAAAAGTTTCTTGTTCAAAATCTGCTGCTATATTAATTTCAACGTCTCGTTTACTACTATAATGAGCTTTAATCCATTCAGCTAACGTGGTGATAGACACGTAAAGGTATGCTGTTATCGAGGGATCATATGTAGCAACAATTGTTTCGGTATGTAAAGCTTCAATTTCTGATTTTTTCAACAAACTTTTTACAAGATGATACATCTCCTTCATATCCACGCTTTTATCTGTTTCTAAAGATGTTAAATCGAACTGGGTGAAATCGATTGTCTCTTGATAAAATGTAAAACGTAATATACTAATTTTAAATTGGACATTTTTATCCTCTTCATCCCATTGCCAATCCAATGATATATATACTCGCGACCTCAGAAAAATGAAAAAAATGATAATGAAAAGAACGATTATAATCAATAATAGGACAATCAGCATACTCTCACCTCTTCATTATTATTTACGAGTAAATAGTAGATTAATCATAAAGTCGTAACAATCAACACAAAATAATCAAAGTTATCAATAGGATAGCTTTGGAAACCATGATAAGATGAGAATAGATACATATGCTTGCTAGGAGGAAGGAAAATGGACAACAGAAGTAAATTATATTTTTACTACAAGAAAAACGAGGAACTTATCAACAAATTGGAACCGTTATTTGAATATGTGGAAAATCAAGGATTTCAAATCGTAGAAGAGTCTAAAGAAGCTAATATTATCATTAGTGTTGGTGGGGATGGTGAATTTCTGCAAGCTGTCCGTCATACAAACTTTCGTCAGGATTGCTTATATGTAGGCATTACCCAAGCAGATGAATCTGGCTTGTACTGTGATTTTAACATTGACCAATATGATGAGATGGTGGCATCAATGAAAAATGACAGTATTGAGGTTCGTCGCTTTCCAATAATTGATGTTACGATCAATGGTCAGTCAACATTCCATTGTTTAAATGAAGCCGCTATTCGTTCTGCGATTATTAAAACGATTGCAATGGATGTATTTATTGATGATAATCATTTTGAACGCTTTCGTGGAGATGGATTAATCGTGGCCACACCTACCGGAAGTACGGGGTATAACAAGTCAACTTCAGGTGCTGTAATTGATCCGAAAATTCCTTGTTTACAAGTAACGGAGCTTGCTTCATTAAACAATAACCGCTACCGTACGTTAGGTTCTTCATTTGTATTAAATCAAGATCGAATCTTGCGTCTAGAGGTCATTCAGGATGGTAATGATTACCCGATTGTAGGCCTTGATAATGAGGCATACTCAATAAGAAACATTCAAACATTAACGATTCAGCTAAGTGATAAACGAATTAAAACAGTCAAGCTGAAAAACAACTCCTTCTGGGACCGCGTTCAACGAACCTTCCTGTAAGTTGAACGCTATTCTACTGTTATCTTGATCGGACATTTAATCCGTTATTTGTTCTTTTTTGGTATAGAATGACGTTATTTTCATTGAATAGCGGAATAGATGTCCGCTTGTAGCCTAAAATCGCCACTTTTATCACAAATAACGGAACAAATGTCCACACTACTTTTCACAAAAAAACCAGAGGTGTTACGCCTCTGGTTTTTCGTACATAACTTCTCCGTCTACGATGGTTGCTTTTACTTCGATTTCGTGGAATCGACCAGGATCGTGTTTGAACAAGTCTTTTTCCAATATAGTAAAATCCGCTACAAAGCCTGGCTGAATCATGCCACGGTCATGGGCATGATTAATAACATAGGCACTACCCTTGGTATACAAAGAGATCGCTTCAAAAACCGAAAGCTTTTGGTGACTGCCATACACTTGTCCATCAATGTTTGATCTTCTTGTTACAGCTGCTTGCATCCCTAATAACGGGTTTACCTCTTCAATTGGTGCGTCTGATCCACCAGCACAAGCAATTCCATTATTTAAATAGGTTTTCCATGGATAGGCATCATTCGTTCTTCTATCACCTATCCTATCCTTGACCCATGGGAAATCCGATGCAACAAAGGAAGGCTGAATATCCAGCACAACCGGAATTTTCTTTAATCTGTCCAATAACTTGTCATTCATAATTTGAGCGTGAATGATCCGGTCTTTCAAACCATTATTTAATGGATACTTTTCAATACAAGCTACTATCTCCTCAACCGCCTGATCACCTATTGCATGAACGGCTACGGGATGCTCTGTTTTTCGCGCTTTTTGAAATAAAATCTCTATATTATGCCGCTTATGAATTGGGATTCCCACATTACTTGGGTCATCGTGGTATGGTTCACTCAACCAAGCTGTTCTTCCCCCTAGTGCGCCATCCGAAAATATCTTCATTGCACCAAGAGTAGTAAAATCTCCTCCATCACCATAGTGTAAACCTTGGTCTAACATTTCATTAAAAACAAGATGATGAACTAATAGGTGTGCTCTAAATTTATACTTCTCAGGTAAAACCTTGTGATACGCATTCAAGGTACGTTCAAACCCACCATAATAAGAAAGATCTTCACTATGTCCGCCAACTAAACCTAGTCGAAGAAGATCTTCAATTGCGACTTTAACGGTTTCCTGTAACTTAGATTCTGATATTAGTGGCATTATTTCCTTCACTAATTCCTGGGCTTGATCTAATAAATATCCGGTTGGCTCTCCAGATTGATCTCGGACAATTTTCCCGCCTTGTGGGTCTTCCATTTCCCTCGTTATCCCAGCTAAGTCCAACACTTTAGAATTAACTATAAGAGCATGACGGCATATTCGGGATAATATGATCGGGTGTTCACTTGAAATATCATCTAATTCTTTCTTATCAATAATTCTGACTTCTTCCCATTGATTTTCATTCCATCCATCTGCAATTAACCATTCCTCTGGTTCTAATTCTTGTGCTTTTCTTTCTAAAGCTTGCAATACTTCATTTGCAGATTTCATAGATGATAAGTCTAAATGTAACAATTTTTCACCATGTCCAATAATATGTAAATGACTGTCGACAAAACCAGGATACATGATTGCTCCACTCAAATTGTATTCGTCGTCTATACTGTTCCTCCATGTATTTCTTAACGCTGATTCTTTCCCGACACCCATGATTGTTCCATCTTCTACATAAACAGCTTCTGCTATCGATGTTTCATCTTCCATTGTGTAAATTGTACCGCCATAAAAGAGTGTGCCCATTCTATCACCTAGCCTAATATTCTTCTGTTGATTATGATATAACGATAGCAAAAAGTCATCCATAAGAAAAGGATAGTGCACTTAGCACTATCCTTCATTTTATTATTGATTTGCTTGACCACCCATTTGTTGTTCAGCCATTTGTACAAGACGTTTTGTGATCTCTCCACCAACTGAACCATTGGCACGTGAAGTAGTGTCAGCACCTAAGTTTACACCAAACTCTTGTGCAATTTCAACTTTCATTTGATCTAGAGCTTGGCTTACTCCAGGAACTACTAGATTGTTTGAACTGTTGTTGTTCGCCATTTGCTTTCACCTCCTCTTGACTACATTACTATCATGAACTTTTAGAGGTGAAATCATGCAAAATATTGACTGGTAGTTGTTGTTAATTCATCCAACAGTTAGAGTAAGTCTTCTAGTTCTTCTTCTTGTTTATCTTTTGCTTCAATCTCAACGGTTTCGATCGATGACAAGATTTCCTTAATATCTGACTCAAACTTTATATTAGCTTCAAATTGCTCTACTTTTTCCAATTTTGGTTTTGTTTTTGGCTGTTTAGGTACAAATACTGTACAACAATCCTCAAAAGGACGAATAGAGATATCATACATATCTATCTCTTCTGAAATTCTGATGATCTCGTCTTTGTCCATTGCGACTAATGGTCGAATAACAGGATAATTGGTTACAGCATTAATCGCGTGCATGCTTTCCATGGTCTGACTGGCAACCTGTCCAAGACTTTCACCAGTTACAAGTGATAAGATACCTTCTTGTTCGGCAACAGCTTCACTGATACGCATCATCATTCTGCGCATCACCGTCATGGAATAACCATGTGGAATCTCACGATGTATTTTCTGCTGTAATGCTGTAAAAGGTACAATATGGACTTTAATCGAATGACCATAAAAAGACAGTTTTTCCGCTAAATCTAACACTTTTTCTTTCGCTCTTTCACTTGTATATGGTGGTGAATGGAAATGGATAGCTTCCAATTGGACACCACGTTTCATCGTTAAATAACCAGCAACAGGGCTATCAATACCTCCAGATAATAGCAGTAATGATTTTCCTGAAGAGCCTACTGGAAGTCCAGCAGCACCTGGAACCTTTTGCGATGTTAAATAGGTTGCTTCAGAACGAATATCAACGGTAATTTCCAAATCCGGCTGATGAACATCTACTGTAATGCCATCTGTATTGGACAATAAATATCCACCAAGCACTTGATTAAATTCTTGTGATCCAATTGGAAACTCTTTATTGGAACGCTTGGTTGATACTTTAAAGGTTCTTACATTCTCTGTTTCAGTTAAAAGTTTAAGTGCTTGCTCTTTAATGGCTGTTTCCTCATTTTCTACCTTAAGTGCCACACTCATATTTTGAATACCGAATATTTTTTGGCATCTGTCGATGATTGCTTCCGGGTCCTCACCATTTAACACGATATACATGCGGTCACGCTTTTTGTCTACTTTAATAGCTGGGAAATTGCGCAATGCAAGACGGACATTTTTAGCTAATTGCGTTGTAAACAGTTTTCGATTTCGACCTTTTAATGTGAGTTCCCCATATCTAATTACTATATGATCATATTGCATTGATATCTACCCCATTACTTCACTTAATTTTTTTATAACTTCGGTTAATTTTTGAAAGAAATAATCGATCTCGTCTTTGGTTGTCTCATAAGACATACTAATACGCAAGCCGGAAATTGCAATATCGCGGTCTTTACCACAGGCAATAAGTACAGCACTTTCATCCGCACTCTTCGATGAGCAAGCAGACTTAGTCGAAATAAAGATATCAAATTCCTCTAATGCATGTATAACTACTTCCGGTTTTAATCCACGAACAGAGAAATTTACTATGTGCGGTGCACTAGCGATCTTTGGTGTATTGATGACAACTCTATCTAACGTTTGCAGTTGTTCCATTAATGCATGCTTTAAAGTAGTCAATTTCTTAGAAAGTTCTGACTGCTTTTCTTTAGCAAGACGCATCGCCTTTACTAATGAAACGATCCCGGCAACATTCTCTGTACCTGAGCGTATTCTTCTTTCCTGACCACCACCATGAGCTAATGAAAACAACTTCACCGTTTGCTTTACATAAAGAACTCCAGTTCCTTTCAACCCATGAATTTTATGACCAGATATCGTACATAAATCCACATGACTTGCTTGAATATTTATTGGGACTTTTCCATACCCTTGCACATGATCAACATGAAAAAATGCTTTCGGATAGCTTTGTACGATTTCTCCTATTTCTTTAATCGGCTGAATCGTTCCTATTTCATTATTTACATGCATGATAGAGACTAATATTGTATCTTCGCGCATTTTTTTCTTTAAGTTGTCTATATCCACTAAACCTGACTCATCCACATCTAAATAGGTCACTTCAAAACCTAAAGCTTCTAACCCTTGGCAAGTTTCGATAACAGACGGGTGTTCAATAGAAGAAGTAATAATATGTTTTCCTCTATTTTGATGTTCTAGCGCAATTCCTTTAATCGCTAAGTTATTACCTTCTGTCCCTCCCGATGTAAAGATAATTTCATTAGGGTTAACTTCTAATAATGATGATGCTTGTTCTCGGGACTTACGTAATAAACGTTCCGCATCCATCCCAATCCCATGAATAGATGATGCATTCCCAAAGTACCCGGTAGATGCTTTCGTAAAACTGTCTAATACTTGTGGATTTGGTTTTGTGGTAGCACTATTATCTAAATAAATCATCCTTGAACCTCTCTTTTTTCGATTAACATTGAGATATCTTATCATATTTTACCGATCGTGCAAATAAGTTATGCCTGACAAAAGTTTGCTACTGACAATAGAAAAGATATCCCTATATCAATACAGGAATATCTTCTCGACTTTACTATTCAACCGCAATATCTAACTTCGACATTATCTCATCAATGGAAACTGTATTGTCATCATTCAATTCCAAAT
Organism: Gracilibacillus saliphilus; assembly: GCF_010994085.1. Taxonomy (NCBI): domain Bacteria; kingdom Bacillati; phylum Bacillota; class Bacilli; order Caryophanales; family Bacillaceae; genus Gracilibacillus; species Gracilibacillus saliphilus. The sequence continues at coordinate 86,894 of NZ_WJEB01000014.1, forward strand.
TCATGTTTGCTAAAGATTTTGGAGCTTGTTGCGATTGTTCAGATTCAGTATCTGACTTGCTCGACTCTTGATCTTGTGCTCCAGTGTCAGTATTGTCGGGCATTTTCTTTGATCTAAATATAAAATTGGTCTGTTTGTAATCGTGTTTGTGTTGCACTACTTCATGTTGATCAGCGTATACATAAGCTGTTTGCCCTAGATCTAAATAAAAGAATAGAACAATTCCCCAGATGGTAACTGTCACGCTAGATAGTGCCATTACTAACCATTTCATGATGTCTTCCCACCTTTGCTATACCTAATTAGCCTTTCGTTGAAATGCTTTGTCCATTTCTTCAATTTTTGCCATGGCATTGGAATCTACTTCCTCCAACGCCTTTACCGCTGTTTCTAATGCATTTTCGTATTTATAATCTCTAAATAATTGTTCCGCTTCCGATAAATGGGAAGCTAATAATGGATGACTACTTCGATATCGATTTCCATATTGAATAGCTAATTCCACTAAACGCGCCTGATCCAGTAATAAATTGGTTTGCTCGACAAAATTATTAACGGATTTAGTCGCTTCCGCAATGCTATGTTGTACTTTCCCCATATCTAACGGATGTTTTTGTAACTGTTTTAAAACCACTTCACATTTTTCCGTTGATTCTTCCAATGCATTGATAATAAAAGAAGGAATTCCTGGCATATTGCTTTTCTGTAACTTTTTATCGGTATGAATCAATTGTTGCTTTAATTTAGCAATCTGTTCTTTTGCTTCCATTTCATCTTTTCTTAAATCTTTAATCTGCAATTGGAAATCTGCTTGTGCTTTATCTAACTTATCCAGTTCTTCTGAGAAAGTATCCAGTTTATCTTTAATTTCTAAATGATTTGCTTGACGATCTTCATATTCTTTTTCAATTTGTTCAAATTGATTTTCTGTTTTAGCAAGCCATTTTTCAATGCTGAGGAACAGTTCAAGATCGGCCTCTTCTAAATAGTATGTTTGTTGTAATTCTTTAATTTCATTAGAAGTGCTTTCCACCTGCTCTTGAATATCGATTAAATGTTGTCTCGCATTCGGAAATTGACTTTCTACAATTGATTTTGACTTTGCTTCTTTTTCCAATAACTGAAACATTTCATTCAGACGTTCTTCCATTTGTTCTAATGATTCTTCAATTTTATTTGTCTCACCGTTATCTAATTCTTTTATCGCATTTTTTAACATATTTTCATATTGCTTTAATTCTTTTTCAAAACCAAACTGCTGTACACGATAACCTTCTTCTTCCATTTCAGCCATACCTCTAAGCAAGTCTTTCATCTGATCTGGAATTTGCTGTTTGCATTGGCGATAGATACCTGGAAAAGCACTGATTCTTTCTTCTATATTTTCTATTTCGTCTTTTAGTGCTTCAATTAAATCTTGTGCTTCCATATAATTTCCTTCATCTGTTAACATGGAGTACTCTGTTAAACGTTTCTCCAACTTCGTTAATTCTGATTCAAAAACAATTTCCGCTCTACCAAATTGCGTACGATTATGTAAGAGGTATTTCTTCAGTTCTTTAATTCTCGGATCTAAATCTTTAATTTCTTGTCGAACATATTTCTCTGAATTAAGCAAATGATCTAGTTCCGTATACATGTCTTCAATATTCTTTTCAATATTTTGCAAGGCTTTTTCAACATGTTGCAGATTTTTCTTCGATGCATTAATTCGAAATCTGTCTGCAGCTTCTTCTGCATCTAACAAATATTCCTCCATATCTGGCAGTTCTCTTGTCAGAATGAAGTCCCAGTTTTCTTTCCAGCTCTCAAATTTTTCTTGTGTTTCACCTGATAAATTTAGTTGTTTTACTTTGGCCAATTCTGCCGTAACATTTCGATTCATAATATCCATCTTCCATGCTTCCAGGCGATCGACATTATCATAGACCTTTTTCCTAAAGATGAGTCCAATAATAAGTAATACAATAATAATAAGAATTCCACCGATCACGAATTCCAACATAAGTAATCCTCCTTTAAAACAACCGATAGCTTGTATATGTATAGTTAAATTTCCTTATATTTTAAGACGACTTTATTGTTACTTGTTATGATACCATGTTTCTACACCTTTTTGCTAAAAATTTTACTATTTTTGAATATTTTTATCGAAATCTGTTTTTTTATATAATTAAGTTTGATGATTTGTCACGTAAGTTAATGTGTTGTATGATAAATAAAATTCATATTGAGGAGTGGGGACATATGTTTGAAACACAAAGTTATAACGGTGCTAAACAGAAAGATTATCCAATCGTTATTAAGCAATTAGATGCCCTTTTACATGATGAACCTGATGTAATTGCAAATTTATCTAATGCATCTGCATTATTAAACCAATTTTTAGAAGATGTGAACTGGGTAGGTTTTTATATTTGGAAAGACGACGAATTAGTGTTGGGGCCATTCCAAGGGTTGCCTGCATGTGTACGAATTAAAAGTGGCAAAGGAGTATGTGGAACAGCTGTTGCGGAAAAGAAAACCCAACTGGTAGCAGATGTACACCAATTCCCTGGTCATATTGCTTGTGATGCAGCAAGCCAATCAGAAATCGTTGTACCCATTATCAAAGATGGTGAAATTTTCGGTGTATTAGACATCGATAGCCCTAATAAAAATCGCTTTGATGAAACGGACCAGAAATATTTAGAACAATTCGTTCAAACTCTAGAAAAATATATTTAGAACACATATTGCTATTGACATTACTCCCCTAGCATCATATAATGGACTTTGTGTAAAAAAGGTAGCCTATGTGAACCGCTGGCTGACCATTTTGTTCCTCATTGGAAAAGCTAAAGCGAGGTGCATCGAGTAACTCTCTGCTACTAGGGCGAGGATGCATGAAAACAAAATGGCTGTCGAGATAGGGACACACTGTCTTATTTTATGCAAAATTCATATATAAAGGAGAAGATGTACAATGGCTCGCTATACAGGTTCTGTATGGAAAAAGTCTCGTCGTCTTGGTATCTCATTAACAGGTACTGGTAAGGAGTTAGACAAACGTCCTTATGCACCAGGTCAACACGGACCTAATCAACGTCGTAAACTATCTGAATATGGTTTACAATTACAAGAAAAACAAAAGCTACGTTTCATGTACGGAATCAATGAACGTCAATTCCGTAGTTTATTTGATCGTGCTGGTAAAATAAAAGGTATCCACGGTGAGAACTTCATGATCCTTCTTGAATCTCGTCTTGATAACCTTGTTTACCGTCTAGGACTTGCTAGAACTCGTCGTCAAGCACGTCAATTAGTTAACCACGGTCACATTACTGTAGATGGAGGTCGCGTTGACATTCCTTCTTACCAAGTAAAACCTGGTCAAGTTATCGGTGTACGTGAAAAATCTCAAAAGCTAGATATTATCGCTGATGCTATTGAGGCTAACACTTTCACACCAGAATTCGTAACTTTCGACGCAGACAAATTAGAAGGTACTTTCACTCGCTTACCAGAGCGTTCTGAATTACCAGCTGAAATTAACGAAGCACTTATCGTTGAGTTCTACTCTCGTTAATTTCAGAGCATACTTTTTAGCAGTTTTAAAAACTCTAGAAGACTTGTTCACCAAGTTTTCTAGAGTTTTTGTTTGTTTTTATCTTTATAAATGATCATCTTATATTTACATACTTTACTCCGTCAAGCACTAGAAATACATGAAAGGATTGTAAAAAGGGAAAGATTAATTCAATTTGATCTTTATTTCCAATTTTACTTATTTACAATAGAACATTATGGTTTTATTTTTCACGTATTAGTGTCATTAAATTTTCAGGTACAAGCTTTAACTCACCTTTTTCGAATTCGCTTAGCGTTTTCCAGAACAGTTTAAATGTTGTTCCATCATTTTCTATCCCTAGAAAAGAATTAGTTCTATAAACTAAACCATCCACAAATTCAGCATCATACACCATAACAATTTCATGTCCAATATCGCCGTTGTATGTAAAAATATTTTCAATGGTTCCTAAATATTTAAGGTTATTTATTTCTTGACCTATTTCCTCATTAACTTCTCTAATCAGTGCTTGGGAGCTTAATTCTCCATATTCAATGCCACCGCCAATTGGCCGATAATAGAATTGATTCTTCAAATTATCATATCCTTCTGCTACAAGAATATAATCTTGATTGCTAAATATACAAATAACTAAAGGTCTAATTATTCCTTTTTTCATAGGAACCTCCTGCAAATTAAATTTAATTAAATACAATTCTTCCTTTATTTTAACAATAATTATTGAATTCACGTTAACATAATAAAGAATAGGAGGAATCGTTCACTCCTTATTAATCAATTGTAAGTAAAATTAAAATAAAAAAACACCTTATTCAAGACGACACTGTTATAACACCAAATATCCATTTCCAAGTTTTCTTCACTCATAAAAAAATATGCCTTTAAGCTCCTTTTATATAACCTACACAAATTTCTGTCACCTGCTTATAATACAGTAATAATTTTATAGATAAGAATGATACAGAAAGGCTGAAGAGCGTGATCATTTTTGATAAAGAAGCTACGACCCCTGAGAACCCAGTTTTTTTGCATATACCGAAAACAGGTGGAAAGACTTTGTGGGACTTATTCGAAAGACAACAAGATACTATCCATGTATGGCACAACCGATATTTTAAGGAGTATCAAAAACCAATTCGCTTTTTCACGTTTCTAAGAGACCCAGCTGACCGTGTTATTTCTACTTATTATTATATAAGAAGTTATGAACGAGACCCGTTATACCAAAAAGTAAATGATATGCCCCTGCAAGAATTTGTCGAAAATATGCAAAATGAAGAAATAGATAACCAACCATATAACAAAAACGATATTCGTAATATTCGTTATAGAACGGTTAACCTCGCGACACGATATTTATCCGGTGGTGATCCCAATGATTTAGAAAGAGCAAAACATCATATCACTAAACACTTTGACTTAGTAGGATTTACCGACATGTATCTTGAATCTTTGTTTTGTATGCAGCAAATTTATGGTTGGAACATTGCATCTATTAATAGAAAGAATAAAACAAACAGCAGACCGGAGATGAATAACATTGCTCCCAACATCATTCAGTCCATTGATCAAGTCAATCATCATGATAAAGAACTATATGAATGGGCAAAACAGCATTTCATTAAAAAATTGAACTCTCTTGATAAAGATACACAAAAAGAATTAAACAAATGGGTCAAGCAATTCAATACCTGACTATTCTGTAAACGTAAAATCCCCCACCTAAATTAGATGAGGGATATTTTTTTTCATATTAACAGTCAAAAATCATTTACCAATGCCACTGAACTCTATCCTGTTTTAACCGAAGAGGGAAAATAACGTTCTTTCAAACGAGTTGAAATAACCTCTAAGATAATAGCAATAATTAATACCGCGTATGTAATAAAACCTACTTCTCGTAAATCAAAATAGAATCCAGATGCCATGAATAGTTCAAATCCGATACCACCTGCTCCGGCAGCCGCACCCATTGCCACTGCTACAGAAAAGTTTATCTCAAAACGTAAAAACGTCCAAGACAATAAATAAGTGAAAGTGGATGGGAGGACACCATTGATCACAATATGCCACCAACTAGATCCTGTTGCTCGTAATGCTTCGATTATCCCCGGATTCACTTCCTCAAATGATTCAGAAAATGCTTTAACCAGATAGGCTACGGAGTGGAACAACATCCCCAGTACTGCTGCTTCACTTCCAAGACCAGCAGCAATAGCAAATATTAATACCCATAGTACTGTTGGTACTGCACGAATAAACGCTACTACAACCCGAACAGTGTTGGATAGCCATGGTTTAGAGAGATTTTCTGCTGCCATTAAGGCAAGAAAGAAAGCAATTATCGCACCAAAAATCGTTGCTAACACACCTAAACCAAGAGTTACTCCTACTTGATAAAACGCCTCACCCCAGCTAAAATGACTTAATCCTGGTTCGAAAAACATCACTCGAATATTGTGGATTGTCTCTGTAATCGCACGTTCTAACTGAAGTCCTGTATAATCAAAGAAGAAAAAAGCTAATATCGTTAACGCAGTTAGCACCCATATCGTCCATTTCACGACTGAATCAATTTTATTCCCAGATTTAATATTAATTTGACCGTTTCTCTTACGCTTAATAAGAGCTGGATCGAGTTCTTTCACCATCTCCATTATAAGATCACCCTCCGTATTTTATTAGATACTAATTCAATGGCAATAACGGCGATAATAATGGTAAATGTAATGAGTGCAACTATGTTATAATTCATATTTTTATAATAAAGGTCAAACATGTATCCAATACCTGTACCTGTCAAGATCCCAACTAACGTAGCACTACGAATATTAGTCTCAATCATAAACAAGATCCAGCTAAGCATTTGCGGAAGGCTTTGTGGGATGACAGCTTTACTAATCATATGGAAATAGGTTGCACCTGTCGCAGTTAGTGCTTCAACAGAACTTTGATTGGCTTCATCTACCGATTCAATAAATGCTCTAGTCAAGAAACCCACTGTTGCAACAAATAAAGCCAAGAAGCCTGTTACAGAATTTTGCCCGAACGAGATTAACAAAATTAGTGACCAAGCTACAACCGGAATATTTCTTGAAAACGAGGCGATAAACCTTGCGATAACACTAAATGTTTGATTCACTTTCGTAGTTTTTGATCCCATTATTGCTAGAAAGAGTGATACAATGGCCGCCAATGTTGTAGCGGCAATCGACATAAAAATGGTTTCCCCTAGTTTTTCCAAAATTTGAGGTAGCTTTTCCAAAGACTCCTCGGTAATCAAGAGATTAGAGAATATCCAACTAAACGCAGCTGGTATAGTTGCAATGCTTTCGATTAAATTAAACTTCGTTATGAAAGAAGATAAATAGGTGATCAAAATGATGAGAATTAAAAATATCGTTGTTTGCCATTTATTCTTGCGCATTTGCTTTGCGTCCATGTTACCTACTCCCTTAAACCGTTATTAATTCTCTTGATTCAATTCCATAAATATTCTCAATCTGCTCACCATAAAGAAGTTTGCTAGGGCCATCAAACACAATTTCACCTTTTTTTAAGCCAATAATTCGACTGGCATATTCCTTTGCTACTTCCACTTGATGGAGATTAACAATACAAGTAATTCCCATTTCCGTACTAATCGATTTCAAATAATCCATAATAACTTTGGAGGAATTTGGATCTAAGGAGGCAATCGGCTCATCACAAAGAATCAGTTTCGGCTCCTGAATAAGTGCACGACATATTCCGACACGCTGTTGCTGACCACCGCTTAATTGATCACAGCGTTTGTAGGCGTGCTCTGAAATTCCCAGCTTCTCTAGTAGATAAAATGCCTGTTCCTTTTCTTGTTCTGTAAATCTTCCAAGTACACCTTGGATCGTTGATTTATAGCCGAACCGACCATGCAGTACGTTTTCGATCACTGTTAAGCGTGGCACGAGATTATAGTGCTGAAAAATCATTCCGATATTCGTGCGCAACTGTCGTAATTCCTTCTTCTTCATTGCGCCTACATCTAATCCGTTAAAAATGACTTTCCCTTTATTTATTTCCACCAAGCGATTTATACAGCGAAGTAGGGTGGACTTTCCAGCACCTGAAGGACCAATAACAGATAAGAACTCCCCAGCTTCCACTTCAAAATTAACATCTTTTAATACCTTGGTCTCCCCATCATAAAACTTACTTAGTCCTTCCACTTTAAGTAATGACATGGAACAAACTCCTTTATCGTTTTATTTAGAAAATACGGAGTATGCATTACTCATGCATACCCCTCTTGGGCTTTCTTATTAATTTTGAGAAAGTTCACGAATTGGATTGAACCACTCATCCTCTACCGGAACAAATCTTTCTTGATCTGATTTAGAGAATAAGCCAGATGCGTCAGAATCTTCTGGCACAAAGATATCCTCATTATTTGCGATTTCATCAGAGGCAAACACTTCTTGAATGAGATCATAGTCTTCTTGTCCCAATACATCCATATTGGCAACGAATGGGGCATTCAATACTGGTGTCACACTCATTAACATAAACTCGCTACCAGTCACCGTATTAAATGGTTCTGCCGCGTCATCTTTTACTCGATATACGCTACCGACTGTGTTTTCTTCACCTTCTGCAACTTCTACATAATTGTCTACACAAGAATCACAAAACGCTGCAATATCAGCACTATCATTTAATAAGTTCACAGCTGAACCTTGATGAGAACCACCAAACAATACTTGTGAGAAAAGTGGTCCGCCTTCCATTAAATCTTCTTCTGTTAAGTCCTTATCAGCGAAATGCCCTATTATCGTTGAAGAAGGCACCACAAACCCAGATGTTGAACTATTGGAAACAAAAGAAAATCTTGTGTCTTCAAGAGTATCTAATGAAAACTCTCCATCCACTTTGTAATCATCTTGATCTTCGACTTTAACTGCCAACCAACTGTGATACATGGCGTCATCTAAAGTACCGGACGGACCAGTAGATACAACAATCGGCTGGATAGCATCATTTTGATCACTTGCTTCGATATATCCTTGCGCCCCCATAAATGCTAGGTCTGCATTATTATTAACAATCGTTTCAATTGCAATTGCATAATCAGTCGTTAAATGATGTTCTACTTCTTTACCAGTTGCTTCAGCAATTTCATCACCAATTGCATCACGTGCTGTTTTTAAATCATTACCAGATTCATTTGGATACCAGACAATATCAATGACATCATCCGAACCTGTTTCTTCCCCTTCTGCACTTTCTGAACAAGCTGCTAACATTACGGTAACTACAAGGAACACAACACCAAGTAACCATTTCTTTTGCATGACATTTCCCTCCATGATTCATAAGTAGTTTTTTCGTTCAACTGAGAAGTCGTCTACCTGAAGCTAGTCACATTAAATCATAAACCATGGAAGTTTTGGACAAATTTACTATCTTTTCACATATAATTAAGAATGTTCACACTATCTAAACAAAGTATTTACAAGACTTGTTATCTCACTTTTTTACTTGCAGTGTCTACCTAGACTTTAGAGAACTAAAAATTGACGCTTATCTAATACTTGAAGATAAGAAAATTGGGCAAAATCCGCTCAGTTCTTATCACTAAATGCTAACTAGATCTTCGCCTCCTCTAGTAACCATTATGAAATAAATCGGCTGTTTTGACTGTCACTCCGGCTGCCTACTGGTCTTTCCGTAGGTTTGTCCTTCAGCTAACTTTTTCGAGCACAAACCGCTCGAAAAAGTGGATCTTCATAAAGTGCAAATTATGGCCGTAGCGAAGGGGTAAAACGGTTATTTATTCAGCTTAAATTAAACGATAGAGTTTTTTTGCTTTTAAATAGAAATATATATATAAAATGATAGAGACAGGAAAGAAATACCACAGCAAACCTCGAAGTAGTGCAAAAGGAGTTTCAAGAAGGAATAGTGTCCAAAATGAAAGACCTTGCATTTCCCAGATTTCTGTATTCAGGTACAAGTACATAGGATTATATAATGCCTCTACGTTTATCACTTTGGTATAAATCAATACTAAAAATAATGGAATATAGCCAATTCCTGTCCTTAAACACCTAGTAGAAAGCCTTTTGTATTTACTTGCTCTTGATAGTTCATCTGAAAAAATATCTTTGGCACCGTTTTCAGCAGCTTTTATAAAATATTGCTTTCCTGACGATTTTTTACCCTCTATATGCTTCCAGCCACTGTCTTCAAATAAAGTACAATAATCCATAAAATCTATCTGTTCATTAAAAATCCTATAATCTATTTTTATCGTTCGATCTTGTGCCTTGGTTTTTCTGAATTTATATCCGAAGCTAGTGTCTTCCAATTGATATCCTTTTTGTAACATCTCTTTTAACCATTTTTCTTCCTTTTCCTGATCAATGAATACCCTGAATTTTCTCAATTTAAAAAACCTCCATTATTCATTTAGTAACTTATCAGTAATGTCTATTAATGTCTGCATTCTTTGATAATCTAGTTTTAATACTTCTTTTCCTTTATCCGTAATGACATATATTTTTCGACGTTTATTGTCACTTTCAACTGACTTTATTAGCTTCTGTTTTGATAAGTTTTCAATAGCACCATAAAGCGTTCCTGCTGCAATCACCACATTTTGATTACTTAGCTCTTCAACTCTTTTCATAATAAGATATCCATGTGCCGGTTCCAATAAAGATAATAGTATATAGTATGTTGTCTCCGTTAAAGGCAAATATTTCTCTCTATTCATGAGTAATCCTCCAATAATTAACTACTTGAGAGTATTTATATAGTTAAACTGTATAGTTTGATTATATAAAGTCAGACTGTATATGTCAATCCATATTTATCTCGTGCATTATAAAAAAAGCAGCCCATCTTGAAATCAAATGAATGAAATCAAAATGAAACTGCTTATCTAGATAAAATAATGTTTGTTATATTATTTTTTCTTTTCCTGTGCTCCCCACCAAGAAATGTTTTTTAAACCTTTAATATTCTTATAGTGGAATGTAGGATCTGTTCCTTGTTTTCTCTGTTTCACATAATCTTGCAGTACATCCATTGCAATTTTACTCAATAATAAAATTGCAATTAAGTTGACTACAGCCATCATTGCCATAAACAGGTCTGCCATATCCCAAACAATCTGGATAGAGGCCAGTGAACCGAACATTACCATCCCTAAAACGACAACACGATAAACGTTAACCCATATCCCCTTTGGATTCAAGAAACTGACATTCGTCTCACCATAATAATAGTTACCAATTACAGAACTAAAGGCAAAGAAGAAGATCGTGATCGCTAAGAAAATTGATGCCCATTCACCGACATGTGCACTTAAGGCAACCTGTGTCAACTGAATACCATCTTCTGATGCTTGATAAAAATTATCATAGAGAATGATAATAAAGGCTGTTAAACTACAAATAACAATCGTGTCAAAAAATACTGCCAGCGATTGTACTAATCCTTGTTTAACTGGGTGATTGACCCCTGCTGTTGCAGCTGCGTTAGGCGCACTACCCATACCACCTTCATTGGAAAAGAGACCACGACGGATTCCATACATCATCGCTGCACCTGCACCACCACCGAATACTTCTTCTAATCCAAATGCATTTTTTATGATCAGCATAAACACATCTGGAATAGCTGTAATATTGGTGAATACCACGTAAAGGGCAACAGCCATATATATTACTGCCATAATAGGTACAATCACTCCTGCAACAGAAGCAATACGTTTAATACCACCAAAAATAATTAACCCTGCTAATACAACGAGTATAATACCTGTCCATACTTTATCAATATTAAACGCTTGTTCTACTGCAGCTGAAATCGTATTGGCTTGTACAGCATTAAAAATAAAGCCAAATGTAATGGTTATCAATATCGAGAATAGAATACCAAGCCATTTCTGTCCTAAAGCTTTTTCCATATAATAAGCCGGTCCGCCTCTGAAACCATCTTTATCTGGAACTTTATAAACTTGAGCAAGTGTACTTTCGATAAATGCAGTTGCCATTCCAATTAATGCAATCACCCACATCCAGAACACAGCACCAGGTCCACCAATTGCAACGGCTAACGCTACACCAGCTAGGTTACCTGTCCCAACTCTTGACGCGATGGTAATACTGAATGCTTGGAAGGCATTGGTTCCTTTTTTACCGCTTTGTTCAAGTGCTTCCTCTGAAATAACTTTAAACATATCCCCGAATAAACGGAATTGAACAAATTTAGATCGAAGGGTAAAGAATATACCTGCCCCTATCAGTAAGTAAATTAATACATAATCCCAAAGAATCAGATTACCCCATTCGACTATTTTGGAAGCTAGCCATTCTAGTTTGTCCATGATGTTCCACTCCTCTCGTATGAAAAACTATCCCCAAATTACATAATATAATACACATTCTCCAAAAAAACAAGTTAATCCCTTATCCATTGGATGGACAAGGGATATGTAGTTACTTTGAAACAGCTTGCTCTTTCATCAACCTGTTTGCAACTGATTCTGTAAATTCAATGGTTGTCTTTGGAACTACCGATTTTAATACACTATTAATCATCGGTGCCATCATGCCACCAGCAGATATAGATAAACATCCAGTAACATTCGTTCTTTCAGCAGTAATTTTCTCTGCTTGAAAATATCCACTTCCTTCTAAGTTTTCACTTATTCCTTTCAACTTAAACCTGACACTAGTCGGTGCCACCCATTCTATTATATTTACTTTCAGTCCTATCTTCTTTTGCACCTTGCCAACGTCACCTTTGAAATGCCATGTTGATTGATGCTCATCAATAATCTTGTGGTCGATATATCCCGGTGCTAACGGTGCCCATCTGTTTATATCGCTGACAAATTCCCAGACCTTCTCAATCGGTAAATCCAATTGGACAAAATGTGTACCATTCGGCATTTAAATCCCTCCTTATCATTTCATATGTAGAACTTTGAACGATCATTCACATTTTTGTATTTATTTTATGTAAAAAAGGTATATTCTTCTCTAGAGAGTTTACACTACCAATAGCTTATCGCTAACCGGAGGATATCACCATGTATAAGAAACAGGAACACTGGTTAATTATTTTAACTTTTTTTGTCGCTTTTGTGATCGGTTTATCAATACTCGGACGTATTCTTTCAGGATGAGAGGGAGCAACTATGGAAAGTGAACAAGCTGTTTTTTACAGTCGCCTATTAACCGAATTAACACTTTCATTCCATATTATTTATGCAACCATTGGTGTAGGGATTCCTTTTCTTATATTTCTCGCACAATGGCTTGGCATAAAGAAACAGGATGAGCACTACATTTTATTAGCGAGAAGATGGACAAGAGGTTTCGTCATTACTGTTGCAGTTGGTGTGGTAACAGGAACAGCAATTGGTTTACAACTTAACTTGCTATGGCCAACCTTTATGGAGTTAGCTGGCCAGGCAATAGCACTTCCATTATTTATGGAAACATTCGCCTTCTTCTTTGAGGCTATTTTTCTTGGTATTTATTTATATACGTGGGACAGATTTCGTGATCAACGTAAGCATATGTTACTTTTAATTCCTGTAGCAATAGGCGCTTCTTTTTCTGCTGTTTTTATTACGATGGTCAATGCCTTTATGAATGCACCACAAGGATTTGAATTAATGAATGGCGAACTCATTAATGTTGAACCGCTTGTTGCCATGTTTAATCCAGCCATGCCGACAAAAGTTGCCCATGTTGTAGCAACAGCATATATGACGTCAGCATTTGTATTAGCAGCAATTGGCGCATTCCGTCTACTAAAAGGTTCCAATCATATCTACCATAAAAAAGCTCTTTTACTGACCCTGAAAGTTGGACTAATATTCTCGATAGCTTCTGCTGTTATCGGCGATTTTGCTGGTAAATATCTCGCAGCATATCAACCAGAAAAGCTAGCAGCAATGGAATGGCACTTTGAAACGGAAAATCAGGCATCACTAACATTGTTCGGATTTTTGACTAATGGGGACGAGATTAAATTCTCGTTAGAGGTTCCTTATGCATTAAGTATTCTCGCTCATGGCAACCCGAATGCAGAAGTAATCGGCTTAGATCAGTTTGAAGAAGATGAAATCCCTCCGCTCTACATCCATTATTTATTTAACATTATGGTGATTATCGGTATGATTACAATGATAATCGCACTATTTTACATTATTGGTAATGCCTTAAATAGAACTTTTATTAGGAACAGATTTTTTCTCTGGCTGATCGTAAGTACAGGACCATTATCCATGATAGCTATTGAGGCCGGATGGTGGTTAGCTGAAGTTGGTAGACAGCCATGGGTATTGCGCGGCATCTTACGGACAGAAAATGCTGCTACGACAAGTAATCATGTTGATTTTATGCTTCTACTCTTTATTGGATTATATCTGGTACTCGGGTTAGCAAGTGTTATTGTCTTAACCCGAATGTTTAAAAATAATCCTGTAGAGCAAGAACTACTGGATCAACAAAGAAACGGAAGGTGAACTACATGTCCTATGAAATCATCGGTATTGTAGTACTTTGGCTATTTTTATTTGGATATATTATTGTTGCTTCTATTGATTTTGGAGCAGGGTTCTTTCACGCCTACAGTGTCTTAACCAATAAACAACATATTATTAGTAAGATTGTTCAACGCTACCTTTCTCCTGTGTGGGAGGTTACCAATGTCTTTCTTGTCTTTTTCTTCGTTGGTATTGTAGGATTCTTTCCTAGTACTGCTTATTATTATGGCACTATATTATTAGTGCCTGCCAGTTTGTCTCTGATCCTCTTAGCAATTAGGGGTGCCTATTATGCATTCACTACTTATGGTAAACTAAGAAGCAATTTCTGGACTTACTTATATGGTTTTTCAGGCTTGTTGATCCCTGCTTCGCTTTCGATCGTATTAACAATCTCAGAAGGTGGTTTTATTGTAAAAAAAAATAATGAACTTTCTTTGCAATATGCTAACTTATTCACAAGCCCTTTGACATGGAGTATTGTAATTTTAAGTTTAACTTCTGTTCTCTACATTTCAGCTGTTTTTCTTACTTGGTATGCTCATAAGGCAAAAGATCGCCCAGCAACCACTCTATTAAGGAAATATGCCTTAATATGGGCTGGGCCTGCAATGATAACAGCTACTGGGATTATTGTTGAATTGCGAACCCATAATCCTGCTCACTTTCAAAGAATGCTTGATCTATGGTGGATGTTTGCACTTTCGGGAATTTTGTTTATCGCAACCGTCTATTTTATTTGGCAGAAAAAATCTTATGGCCTTGCATTTTTCTTACTTACTGGTCAATTTTTTATTGCTTTCTATGCTTATGGAATCTCTCATTATCCTTACTTACTTTATCCATATTTGACGATAGATGAAGGTTTCACAAACGAAGGAATGGCTATTGCGCTAATTTTTGCTTTTATTGCGGGATTTTGCTTATTAATACCTTCCTTATGGTTACTATTACGTCTATTTCTTTTCAACAAGGATTACGTAGAAGGGAAAATAAAGTGAGACATATTGGCGCTAAAAAAAGGAGGACTCACATATGAACGAGTTTATATACTTTTATGCTCCCTTTATTATCTTAATCATCAGTATTATATTTACATTCTGGTTCGTTGCGAAAAACAACAAAATAAAGTAAGAAAAGCGTAGAGCGCCCGTTTAGAAACGTAGCGACTGGAACGCATCAACTGAGATAAAGGAATCACGGTGAGTTTACGAACCGATGATGACTTATCGTAGGGCGATTCGTGAAGTCGCCTAGTTTCTGGGCGCTCGGAGCTAGACATCTTCGCAAATTACTTTCTTGTCTCTTTAAAAAAACCAGGCTGTTAACTCTTAAGCCTGGTTTTATCCTCAATCATTAAAAGCGAATTAAGAAGTATTTCTTCTTCCCTCTTCTAATAATCGTAAATTTATCTTCGATTCGGTCTTTCTCTGTTAATTGATGCGTTAATTCTTGATTTCTAATACCATTAATGTAGATGGCACCATTCTTAATATCTTCACGTGCTTGACGCTTGGAAGAGGAAATATTAGCTTCCACCAATAAATCAATTAAACCAATTTCTTTATTCTCTATAGTCACAGAAGGTACATCTTTAAATCCTTGCTCAATTTCAGCAGCATTCAAGCTTGTT
Organism: Gracilibacillus saliphilus; assembly: GCF_010994085.1. NCBI lineage: Bacteria > Bacillati > Bacillota > Bacilli > Caryophanales > Bacillaceae > Gracilibacillus > Gracilibacillus saliphilus. The sequence goes on from NZ_WJEB01000014.1 coordinate 102,641, forward strand.
AAATCCCCACTGAATAAAGCTGCAGTGATTTTCTGTGCTTGTTTTAACGCTTCTTCACCATGAACCAGTTTGGTCATTTCTTCTGCTAAGCGTTTATGCGGTATACGTTGCTCCGGAGCTTCTTCTAACTCTTTCTCCAGAGCTGCTATTTCATCAAAATCAATAAACGTAAAGTATTTAATAAACCGGATTACATCACGATCATCGGTATTAATCCAGAATTGGTAAAATTCATATGGTGTTGTTTTCTCCGGATCAAGCCATACTGCTCCACCAGCCGTTTTCCCGAATTTGGTTCCATCGCTCTTGGTAATCAAAGGTACTGTTAAACCGTATACTTCTGCTTCTTCTTTCTCGTTTTCAAACCGTTTACGACGGATTAGCTCCATTCCCGCTGTAATGTTCCCCCATTGATCACTACCACCAATTTGCAGGGTGCAATTTTCTTTTTCGTACAGATTCAGAAAGTCGAACGATTGCAGCATCATGTAACTAAATTCTGTAAAGGAAAGGCCGCCTTCCAATCTGGATTCTACAGAATCTTTAGCCAACATATAGTTGATACTAAAGTGTTTACCGATGTCACGCAAAAATTCAATGAAGGTTAAACTCGCTAGCCATTCATGGTTGTTACGAGCTACAGCACTATTTTCCCCTTGATCGAAATTTAAGATGCTTGCTAGCTGTTCTTTAATTTTTTCACTAAATCCTTTTACTACTTCCGGACTGTTTAAAGATCTTTCTGTAGAACGGCCACTTGGGTCACCAATTAAACCTGTTCCACCACCAATTAAAGCAATTGGACGATGACCAGCTTTTTGGAACCTTTTCAGCATTAAAACCGGTAACAGGTGTCCAATATGTAAGCTGTCAGCTGTCGGATCAAATCCACAGTATAGGGTAACAATATTGTTATCTAAATGTTTTCTTAAACCGTCATCATCGGTTGTCTGTTGAATCAGGTCTCTTTTGGCTAATTCGTCTAAAATATGCATTTTAATAAACACTCCTTTTTTGTTGGTAAAAAAATCCATAAAAAAAACTCCTCCCTCATAGTAAGGGACGAGATATTCGCGGTACCACCCTTGTTGCAATTCCAATGAACTGCCACTTAAGGAAATAACGATGCAGACCACACCGTCTTCATTCATCATGAAGATACTCCAGAACGTAATTCATGCCAAGGTTATTTACTGACTTGCACCAACCGCCAGCTCTCTATAAAAGGGAACCTTACACTACTTCAATCCTTCATAGTATTATGGATGTTTAATTGTTATATCATTATTAGCATATTTGTAATAAAAATGCAATATTTTTTTGGCAATTTTATAACAAAACTGATTGACTGTTGTGCTATAATATGTAGTGGATTATTTAGGAGGGTATCGAATGAACTTAAAAGATTTTTTTCATAATATGTGGCAGTCTATGAAAGAAATTTGGAATAAAAAAATTATTCAAAAATCTACTAGAATTAGCTATCATATCATTTGGAATATTGTATTATTCTTTATTACGATTGGTATTGTTGGTGGATTTTTCGTTGCCGGTCTTGGTGCAGGTTACTTTGCATCTTTAGTTGATGACGAAGAAATCCAAACAGAAGAACAAATGGCAAGTGCTATTTACAACTATGAAGAAACATCTGAATTATATTTTGCCAATAATGAATTCCTATCAGATGTTAGCTCGGAATTATTACGAGATGAAACATCTCTTGAAAATGTAAGTGAATATGCCCAAAATGCTGTTATCGCTACTGAAGATGAATATTTTGAAACACATAATGGGATCGTTCCAAAGGCGATTTTACGTGCGGTCTTCCAAGAGGTAACCAATTCCTCTACCAAGTCAGGTGGAAGTACATTAACACAGCAAATAATTAAAAATCAAATCTTAACAAATGAAGTATCCTTTGAGCGGAAGGCAAAAGAGATGCTGTTAGCGATGAGATTGGAACGCTTCTTTGAAAAAGACGATATTTTAGAAGCATATTTAAATATTGTTCCTTTTGGACGAAACGCTTCTGGTCAAAACATAGCTGGTATTCAAACCGCTGCGGATGGTATATTCGGTGTCAATGCTGAAGATTTAAACCTTCCACAAGCAGCATTCATTGCAGGCCTACCTCAAAGTCCATCTTATTACACCCCCTTCTTAAACGGTGGTGGATTAAAAGAAGAGGCTGGTCTCGAGCCTGGGCTAAATCGGATGCGATCTGTTTTAAGCAGAATGTTAGAAGCAGGATACATTAATGATGAGGAATATCAAGATGCGTTAGAATATGATATTGTTGCTGACTTTAAAGAGCCAGAAGATTCCGTTCTGGAAAAATATCCTTTTTTAATGCGTGAATTACAAGATAGAGCAGTTGATATTTTAGTTGAAGTTCTTGCGGAACAAGATGGTTATTCGAAAGAAGATTTAGAGTCCAGTGATATTTTGCTAGAAGAATATCAGATAAGAGCAAGTCGGGAAATCGGCAGCAATGGTTATAAAATACACTCTACCATTGATAAAGAAATATATGATGAATTTCAAAAAGTTGCTCGAGAATATGATAATTACGGACGAGATAAGTTAGCCAGAAATGAAAAAACTAAAGAACCGATTATGGTGGAAAACCCGGACACTGGCGAAATGGAACAGCTTGGCGAACAACCTGTTCAAGTTGGCAGTGTACTGATTGAAAATAGTACAGGTAAAATATTGAGTTTTGTTGGTGGACGTGATTTTGAAAAATCTGAAAAAAATCATGCAACAAACGTTGCACGACAACCGGGGAGTACAATGAAACCTCTTGCTGGTTATGGACCAGCAATGGAATTGGGTGTGATACAGCCTGGTTCAGTCATTGCAGATGTACAAAAAACTTATCCTGGTAATTATACGCCAACTAACTATTCTCAACGGTTTTACGGTTTAACACCAGTCAGGGAAGCACTATATCGATCACATAACGCTACTGCTGTTGCTGTTTTCAACGAAATCAAAGGCCCCGACCTAGCAAGAAACTTTCTATGGAAAATGGGCTTAACTCGTATACCAGAAGAAGCTGGTGGCTATCCATCAATTGTATTAGGTTCTCGTAATATAACAGTTGAAGAAAATACGAATGCTTATGCAACGTATGGAAACTTAGGAGAGTTTGTTGAAGGATATATGATTGAAAAAATCGAAACCAAAGATGGAGAAGTTGTTTATCAACATGAATCCGAACCAGTGGAAGTGTTTAGTCCACAAACAAGCTATTTGATGATTGACATGATGCGTGATGTACTCACTCGCGGTACAGGTACTGCTGCCAGAGCAGGCCTTGCTAACAAAAATGTTGATTGGGCCGGAAAAACAGGTACAACTAGTGAGTATAAAGATACATGGTTTATCGCAACAAACCCTAATGTAACGTTGAGTAGTTGGATGGGATATGACTATAATCAACAGTTAGACAAAGACGGTTATAGTACCCGTAATAACACATTCTGGGCAAAACTAGTCAATGCTGCCACTGAAATTCGTCCTGAATTAATGGCACCTTCGGATAAATTTGAGCGACCTGGTGGTATAGTTTCTAGATCTTATTGTGCCGTCTCAGGTCTGTTACCATCAGATGAGTGCAGTAAGCTTGGGTTGGTTCAATCTGATATTTATAATGCCAATTATGTCCCTTCTAAACGAGATTATAGTCTAATTAAAGAAAACTATGCGACAATTGACGGAGAGGTAGTACTAGCTGGTAACAATACTCCGGATGAGTTCTCGGACGGGGACGGTGTAAGCTTTAACCCTGAATGGTTGGAGGATATGGGCTATAATAAACTAGCAAATATTAAACAACTGACATCAGGTAAGGGCGGTGCATGGGAAAAAATTAAATATCCAAGTGATGACAAAGAGGTCAAAAATGATGGAAATGCACCAAGTGCCCCTACTTCCTTAAAGCTAAATGGACAAAAATTGAACTGGAATAAATCGAAGAGCTCTGATGTGGTTGGCTATCGCATTTACCGTACAAGTGATCCTGATTCTGATGATTTTCAGCGGGTTGGCTCTACCGCTGATACATCATTCTCCATTCCTGGCAGTGATGCAGTCTACCATGTTAAGGCAGTTGATTATTTTGGACAAGAGTCTAAGCCGAGTAACGTAGTAGAAAAAGGAGATTTCTCAAAACCAGAAGAAGATGACGACGAAGACAAAGATGATGAAAAACCTAAGAAAAAGAAAAAGAACAACAATTCTGGTAACAATGGAACTAATAATAATTCAGGTGAAAGTAATAACAATGAAGAGGAATCCAATGATGATTCTGAAACAGAGTCTGAAGAACCGGAGACCGAGCAAGAACCAGACCAAGAAGACGAAAATGATGACTAAAATTAAAAGAACTCTTATCCAGACTTGGATAAGAGTTCTTTTCTTTATGTTATAGAAAATTATAAAATTTGATCATATAGTTATATATGGCCATGTTGAGCCACATCCTAACGAAGTGCCGAAAAACTAAGCGGTCGTCCTATGCTTTTCTTGTAATATAGGGAAGCATATAATCCGCGGTATCAACGCATTTGTAAGCAGAGTAGCCATTTTGAAATAGCTTGTACAGGAAACCATCGCCTCGGCTGTCCACTTCCCTTTCCACCATCCTGTAGGAGTGGAAGTGGACGGCCTCCGCTATAAAACTGTTCTACTACGTATGTGACTGCTAACTTCTCGAGCTTTCTTAACCTGTGTAATAAAATTGGAATGTCAGCGAGTACATTCATTGTAGAGCATTAATTAGCGTAGGCGCCCACTTCGACTCTTGTGGGATCAGCGTGATCTGAAGATCCACTTTTGTAAAGCGATCTTCTTTACAAAAGTTAGCTGAAGACACGCCCCACAGAAAGCGAAGTGGGCAAGCCGTAGCGGTTGTTACGCCCAATATCCATCTTAAAATAACTACTTTATACCATCGATATATTATTTTGGTCAATGAAAAGCACCGGGTGGGCTTTCCCGGTTTTCCTTACTGTTCACCGCTTTCATTCTACGTTATAATGACATAAAGTGAGACTATGATCAACGAGGGTTTTAACCCCAAACTGATCATTAACGAAACCTATCAGGGTGTTAGTGAAGTAGGGAGATTACAGACGTTTGGCACCGTGATAAAGGGAAATTGACTTGGGGTGATAGAACTTGTGATACACGATAAACTTTACCAGTCGTTAAAAATTGAATCTGATAGTTCAAGTATTTTGATAGAGGGACCTGTATCGTCTAAAAAACTTTCACGATTAACCATGCACGAAGCGTTAACTGCTTTTCGACCTGCTAATGAGCAGCTAGAAGCATTAGAGGAAATAGCTGACTTACCAGAAGGTAGAATCTTGATAGCAACAGTGAATCAGCAAATTATTGGCTATGTAACATACTTGCATCCAGACCCTATTGAACGATGGTCACAGTATCCAAAAGATAACCTATTAGAATTAGGGGCTATTGAAATTGCACCTGCCTATCGCGGAAACAAACTCGGTTCCCGTTTAATCAAAACCTCTATGCAAGATGAAAATATGGAAAATTATATTATTATTTCAACCGAGTACTATTGGCATTGGGACTTAAATTATTCAGAATTAAGTGTCTGGGACTATCGAAAAGTTATGGAAAAAATGATGAAAGCTGGCGATCTATATCCCGCACCCACAAATGAACCCGAAATAATGGCTCATCCTGCCAATTGTTTAATGGTTCGAATTGGGAAAAATGTTTCTCAAGAAGACCAAGTATTGTTTAAAAAACTACGATTTCTTACCTAAGGAGTGGGCAAATGTTAGTAAAAGATATTATGAAAAAGGAAATAGTTACTTTATCTCCTGATGCTACGGTGTCAGATGCCTTACAGTTATTACAAAAACACAGTATCCGTCATATTCCTGTTATCAACCAAGATAAGCGTGTCCTAGGTATTGTATCGGATCGAGATGTACGTGATGCCAGTCCCTCAATTTTAGATTATGAAATAAACAAAGAAGTACTGTCAAGATCGATTCAAGATATTATGTCTACACCTGTTGTTACTACACATCCCTATGAATTTTTTGAAGAAGTTGCTACCATATTCTATCAGAGGGAATTTGCGTGCCTACCAGTAGTTAAAAACCATCAACTAGTTGGAATGATTACGGAAAAAGATATGTTATACGCATTTATACAATTAACTGGCACTCATTCACCAAGTACACAGCTTGAAATCAAAGTCCCCGATCGCATAGGCGTTCTATCAGATGTGTGTCAATATTTCACCAATAGAAACATTAAAATTGTATCCGTTTACAGCTATCCAGATCCTATTGATTCAGAATATAAAGTGCTCGTTTTTCGCATCCAAACGATGAATCCAATGCCGGTTGTGAACGATTTTCAGTCAACTGAATATCAAATACTCTATCCATACAGGGAGGATCAAGATGAAATCTGAGAACACCGCTTTTATTTACACAGATGATTTCCTAGATTATTCCTTCCATGAAGAACATCCTTTTAATCAGAAAAGACTACTATTAACGAAAGAACTACTAGAAATAAGCAAGGGATTAACAAAGGATCAAATTGTTGCACCGGTACAACTAGATGAAGAGATCTTATATTCTATTCATGACGCCGATTACATTCAGGTAGTAAAGAAAGCGAGTAAAAAACATCCTATTTCGGATGAAAGTTATGGGATAGGAACACATGATACCCCTAGTTTTTTAGGCATGTTTGAGGCATCTTTGGCTTCGGTAAGCGGATCAGTTGAGGCAATTGAACAAGTGATGACAGGTAAGGTATCCCATGCATTAAGTCTTGGCGGCGGACTACATCATGGATTTCCAAACCGTGCTTCTGGCTTTTGTATCTTTAATGATATAGCTATTGCTATACAACATTTAAGAAAGCACTATGATGTTAAAGTGTTATATATTGATACAGACGCGCATCACGGGGATGGGGTGCAGCATTGCTTTTATCAGGATGCTCATGTTTGTACGGTATCTTTTCATGAAACTGGTCGTTATTTATATCCAGGGACAGGAAAAACAAGTGAACGCGGTATAAAAGACGGATTTGGTTATTCTTTTAACTTTCCTTTGGATGCTTTTACGGAAGACGATTCTTTTCTCGAAGTATTTCATGCTTCGATCCAGGAAATCGCTACGTACTTTCAACCAGATATTATTGTCAGCCAACATGGTGTTGATGCTCATTACCTTGATCCCCTTACTCATTTACATAGTACCCTTCACCTATTCGAGGAAATACCTAAGGTCATTCATCAACTTGCCCATCAGTATTGCAATGGAAAGTGGATAGCGTTAGGCGGTGGTGGTTATGATATTTGGAGAGTGGTTCCACGCGCATGGTCACAACTATGGCAAGTAATGAATACAAACGAAACATTTAAAGGGAGAATACCACAGCATTGGTTAGATAAATGGCAGCCATACTCACCTGTTTCCTTACCTAATACATGGCACGATAGTTTACAAGATTATCGAGAAATTCCTAGACGTAAAGAGATCGAAGAAAATAATCGAAGGATGTATCAACAAGTTCTAAAATTCATTGATATCAAACAAGGTAAAATATCTGATTGAGTCATCATTAACACCTGTATTTAAATTTTATAACGTAAAAAGGATGACTCTGTCGTCATCCTTAAGATTCATCCGTCGAATCAAGTATTACTATTTCTACTCTACGATTGGCGCTCCATCCTTCGGAACTATCATTTGAGGCTACTGGTCTTGTATCTCCAAAGCCAGCAGCAATAAATCTAGATTCATTAAAATCATTGGAATCTAAGAGAAAACGAATAACACTGCTAGCTCGAGCACCTGATAACTCCCAATTTGATGGATACCGATAGCTTGAGATGGGACGATTATCTGTGTGCCCCTCTACCCTTACTTCATTTGGTATATTAGCCAGTAACGTACTAACTTTATTCAAAAAGGGCTTTGCAGGATCAAGAACTACTGCCTCTCCTGTTTCGAATAGAACACTTTCCTGCAATACCAATACAACACCTTGATCAGTTCTAGTAGCAGAAATAACATCATTTAGATCATTTTCATTTAAGTAGGATTCCACTTCAGCTAATAACTTATCTAACTCATCTTGATCTGGTATACCATCGACTGTATTCAGTTCGGGTTCAGTTTGTTCTTCTGCTTCTTGATCTTCACCTGGAATGGTGTCCTCAGATTTATCATCATTTTCTTCTTCTTTTAGGACTTCCACATTTTCAGTTGGATGTTGCTCTTCAATAATCGATGGCATTGCTTCAAATATTGTTTCACTTCTAAATGCCTCCGCAATCGCTTTAAACTTTTCTGCATCAATTTGGGACATGGAAAATAAGAGGACAAAAAATACTAAAATTAATGTTACCATGTCAGAATATGTTACCATCCATTTTGGTGCACCTTTATTCTCTGGACGTTTGTTTCTACGCTTCATTAAAGGATTCCTCCGTGAAATTCTCCTCTTCTAACTCTTCTTTCTTATTCTTTTCTTTATTGGATAAAAATGCGCTTAGTTTTTCTTTTAGAATACGTGGGTTTTGTCCAGATTGTACACCGATTACTCCTTCTATAATAACTTGTTTCATAAAGACTTCTTCATTTGTCTTCGTTTCTAATTTACCAGCCATTGGAGTAAATACTAGGTTCGCCAAAACAGTTCCGTAGAAAGTGGTTAGTAATGCTACAGCCATACTAGGGCCAAGAGTAGTAGGATCTTCTAAATTCTGAAGCATAAGAATTAAACCAATTAATGTACCGACCATCCCCCAGGCCGGGGCATATTCAGCAGCTTTTTCAATGATTAGACGGCCACGGTAATGACGATCTTCCATTGCATCAATTTCTGCATTCATAATATCATTAATCACTTCAGGCTCAATTCCATCAATGGCTAGCAATACACCTTTTTTAATATATGGATCATCGACTTCTTCTAATTCGTTTTCCAGTGCCAATAGTCCTTCTCTTCTAGCACGTTCAGATAATCGCTCAAATAATTCAATCAGCTCAGCCAAATTATGTTCATTTTGCTTAAAAACTTCTTGGATCACATTTTTCGTTGTTTTGATTTGTTTGATATTAAAATTTACGAGTAGTGCAGCTGTTAGGCCACCAAGTACGATTAAAACTGAGGACCCTTGTATAAATCCAACAAATCCTCCCATACCACCACTACTAACAATACCAAACATAATCATCAGAAAACCAATGGTAATACCGATTGGAGTCAAAAAATCTCTTTTGTTCATTCGTATTCTCTCCCCAGTAAAAAACTCTTAAAGTATCTGTTCAAAAAGTTTCCAAATTAGAAACAGCAAACGTAGAGATTCGCAGCTTATTATTCGTTGACTTTTTGAAAAACCTCTTAAAAATTAATAATGCCAGGGTGTCATGAAATCACCCTAGCATTATTATCGGCATTTATTTTATTTTGTTGAGTTTCTTTTCACAATTTGGTGTGGCAATACAACATTTTGTTCTTCTACATTTTCTTTATTCATAAATTTAGTCAATAAACGCATTGCTACTGCACCAATGTCATACATAGGTTGTACAACTGTTGAGAGTGTTGGGCGTACCATTGTCGCTAATCTTGTGTTATCAAAACCAACTACTTCAACATCCTCAGGGACATTTACTCCGTTATCTTGCAGACCATGGATAACACCTAATGCCATTTCATCAGTTGCTACGAAAATAGCCTTTGGATAATCTTTAATGTCAATGATCTGGTTAGCAGCCTCCATACCTGATTCATAAGAGAAATCTGCGGTAATGATATAATCTTCATTTACTTCTTTATTTGATTCTTTAACTGCTTTTACATAACCTGCATATTTCTTTTCGTTGACAGCAGAATCTTCTTCTCCACTAACATAAATCGGGTGTTTTGTTCCATTTTCGATAAGAAGCGAAGTTGCTTCATAAGCCGCTTGTTCATAATCAATATTAACGGATGGAATCGTCTCACTCGAATCAATAGTAGCAGCTAATGCGACAGGTACAGGCGATGTTTTTAATTGTTGTACATGCTCTTCAGTAATAGTAGCACCCATATAAACTAAACCATCTACTTGCTTTTCAAACATGGTATTAATCAGGCGTAACTCTTTATCCTTATTTTGATCTGAGTTACTCAGAATAATATTATATTTATACATCGTAGCAATATCATCAATACCTCTCGCTAATTCTGAGAAGAAGATACTTGAAATATCAGGGATGATAACCCCTACTGTCGTTGTTTTTTTACTTGCCAAACCTCGTGCAACGGCATTCGGGCGATAGCCTAGTCTTTCAATTGTATTTAATACTTTCTTTCTTGTTGCTGGCTTCACGTTCGGATTTCCATTCACCACACGTGATACAGTAGCCATGGAGACGTTAGCTTCTCTTGCTACGTCATAAATTGTTACATTCATTATTATAACCTCCAATATTCTAATTCACGGTATATTTCTCTCATCATACGCTACAAAGAGTATTTCTGCAAAAAATAAACGATATCTACATTATTTATGTATATCATTCATATTATAACAAATTTTGCACAAAAATTAACATCAAAACAATTATTTTATGAAAAATTTTCATTTTACTCGCGTACACTCGAATAAAATCCTTCATAAAGATACCACATTATTGATAAAAACATTTTGCAACGTGTTTAGTTGAGGCTGTGATCGCGGGATAACAAGATACTTTGATACGGGGGATTATATACTTTCTCTTCATATAATAAAAACTCCTGCCATTAATTAACAGGAGTTTTTACATTATTTATTTAATAATTCATTCATAAAGTTGTGGAATGTTGGGATGTCCATTTGTTGTGCTGCGTCAGATAATGCTACTGCAGGATCTGGGTGTACTTCTGCCATGACACCATCCGCCCCAATTGCTAATGCTGCTTTTGCAGCTGGCAATAATAGATCTCTTCTACCTGTCGAATGCGTTACGTCAACCATAACAGGTAAGTGTGTTTCTTGTTTTAAGATGGGAACAGCTGTTATATCTAGCGTGTTACGAGTTGCTTTCTCGTAAGTTCGAATTCCACGTTCACAGAGAATAATTTGTCCGTTTCCTTTAGAATTAATGTATTCAGCTGCATTAATAAAATCAGAAATAGTAGCTGACATACCACGTTTTAACAGAACTGGTTTATTTGTTTCACCTGCGGCTTTTAATAGTTCAAAGTTTTGCATGTTACGTGCGCCAATTTGTATCACATCGATATAATTAACTGCCTCTTCAATATGTGCAGGATTTACAATCTCACTAACAACTGCTAATCCCTGCTCTTCAGAGACTTTTTTCAATATTTCAAGTCCTTCAAAACCTAAACCTTGGAAATCATATGGAGATGTTCTCGGTTTAAACGCACCGCCACGAATTAATTTCAATCCTTCTTTCTTAATAGCAGAAGCAACTTCAGAAACTTGCTCATAGCTTTCCACCGCACAAGGACCAAAAATAAAGTGTTGATTACCATCACCGAATTTATCACCATTTATATCAATTACAGTATCTTCAGGTTTTTTCTTACGAGATACTAGTAATGCTTTACTATGGTCATCTTCTTGTAATTCAAGGCCAGCTTTAAAAATTTCTTTGAATAAGTGAACAATCGTAGAATTTTCAAATGGACCATTATTATGCTTTGTAATTAAATTGAGCATATCGCGTTCACGAACTGGATCATAACTACGATTAGCACCTTGCTTTTCTTTTACTTGACCAGTTTCTTTTACTAATTCAGCACGTTTATTAATTAACTCTAGGATCTCTAAGTTAGCTTGGTCGAGTTTTTCACGAAGCTGATCCAATTGTTCATTACTCATTATAAATCCCCCTACTCCTATTTTAAATTCCTGAAAAAATGTTATACTTTTTATAGAATTACGGATAATTATAGCTAAAATATGGCGACTTGTCACCAGTTAGAAGAAATATTTTATAGAATATTTATTATTTTTTCACAATAGAAAGGAAAAAACAGTTATGAATGAGCAAATGTTCGCACTAGATATCGGTACCAGGTCTGTTGTAGGTCTGTTAATGGAAAAGAAAAATGATCAATATCAATTAATTGACTATCATATGGTAGAACATGATGAACGCTCCATGTTAGACGGCCAAATACATGATATAGTCTCTGTAGCAAAAGTGATACAACAAGTAAAAATTCGTTTAGAAGAAAAGCATAATACTGTGTTAGAAAAAGTTTGTGTAGCTGCTGCTGGACGTGCTTTAAAAACAAAACGGGTTCAAACAACGAAAGAAATCAGGAAACAACCATTAATGAATGAAGAAGACATTCTATTCTTAGAATTAGAGGCTGTGCAAAAAGCACAATATGAATTGGCAACAGGTGAGGAAGATGCGAGTCATCACTACTATTGTGTTGGTTACTCTGTCATTCAGTATTCATTAGATGGGGAAGAAATCGGTTCATTAATTGATCAACAAGGTGAAACAGCAGAAGTAGAAATAATTGCAACTTTTTTACCGAAAGTCGTTGTAGAATCATTATTATCTGCCCTAAATCGTTCTGGGTTACAATTAGAAGCGTTAACGTTAGAACCGATTGCCGCAATCCATGTGTTAATACCACCTTCTATGAGACGGTTAAACGTTGCGTTAGTGGACATTGGTGCAGGTACGAGTGATATTGCACTAACATCTGAAGGAACGGTCACAGCATACGGTATGGTCCCGAAAGCAGGAGATGAGATTACAGAGGCAATTAGTGATCATTACCTATTAGACTTTAATCAAGCTGAAGAATTCAAAAAAGAAATTACGTTACATAAAAAAGCTATTGTTTCAGATATTCTTGGATTTGAACAAGAAGTAAATTACGAAGAATTAATCGAACATATTTCTCCTGCAGTAGACACCCTGGCAAACTCGATTTCAGAAGAGATAATTGCATTGAACGGTAAAGCGCCTAAAGCGGTCATGTTAGTTGGTGGTGGCAGTCAAACACCTGAGTTAGCAAAAAGACTTGCGATCAAATTGAAACTCCCAACAAACCGAGTAGCGATTAGAGATGTAGATGCTATTCAACTATTATCAAAAGATGAAGGGTTGCCTATTGGTCCTGAATTTATCACCCCTATCGGTATTGCTATTGCAGCAAAACAAAACCCGGTACATTACATAAGTGTAACCGTTAACGAGCAAGTCATTCGGTTATTCGAAATGAAAGACTTAGCAGTTGCAGATTGCCTTCTGGCTGCAGGAATTAATATTAAAAAACTGTATGGTAGACCAGGAATGGCAGCCATGGTTGAATACAATGGTAAACCAGTCACGTTACCAGGTGGATTCGGAACAACACCAAAGATTTTATTGAATGGTAACGAATCTAACGTTGATGATATTGTTCATAATGGTGATATATTAGTTGTTGAGAAGGGGCTGGACGGAGCACCTGCAGAAATGAGTATAGAAGAATTGATTGGGGAAACTTCTGCCATAACAGTCTACTACAATCAAGAAGATTTCCAAATGAAACCTAAAATTCTCGTGAATAATAGAAGTGTTAAATCTAGCTATCTATTAAAAGATGGAGATAAAATCGAATACAATCAGCAAATTACGTTACAAGACTTCTTACATCATTTTCAAATTGCAGAACATGTCAACACACCATTTACAATATGGATTGATGATAACAAAAAAGTCTTAGAAGATTACAGTCAAACATTGCTGCACAATGGAAAACCAGCTAATATAAATCATTCTCTTAAAAATGGTGATAAAGTGGAGACATATTTAGCAGATACTCCTACGTTACAAGAACTTTTAGAGAAACTAGAGATTGATTATCAGACTGAGTTGACGATTACCTACAATAAAAAGCGTCTGACTCTTACAAAAGAGTTAGTTAAAGTTTATCGCCGCGGTGAAGTACTATCTTTGGGAGATTTTATAGAGGATCAGGATAAACTGCAAATCATTGAGCAAAAAGCAGATCCATTTATTTTCCAAGATATCTTCCGGTTCATATCACTAGACTTAACACAGGCAAAAGGCAGAGTCGAATTAAAACGAAACGGAGATCCTGCAACGTTCTTTGAAGAGTTACAACCTAATGATACGATTGATATAAATATAGAGAGTCGCCAAATCTAATTTGTGCGACTCTCTTTTTTTAACAATTGCTTTCTAAGCTGCTTACGGTAATATCGGAATGACTTGTATTCCAAGTGGGTTCTCTATCTGCTATTTTTATGACTTGTGGTGATTCATGCTTTATTTGATACGTATCAGCTATATAATTAGATAGTTCTCTTGCATGCTGGACATGTAATCTAAATAACGGACAATTAGACTTTTCACTATACTTTTCATATTCTTGATTGGCTGATGTGCTAATTGGACAAGTTAAACTATGCTTCAGCAAAACAAATTCCTGATTATTTTCTACAATTTGTTTAAATTGTTCAATCGATTCGATATTTATTATTTCCATTTTTACCACATCCTTATTGATAATTTGAGAATAGGAAACTTAACTCCTCACTGATTGTTTGCGCCTGATAAGAAGCTTGTCTCAAATTTAAACCCGTTTCATGGATAATACTGAAACGGGTTTTTACGTTATGAAACAACTCTTTATGACAACCTTTTATGGTTTATGATCGGTTTGCATCGTTTTCTTCTTCTACAGCCTTTGCTGCTTCTTCAATCGCTTGTGCTACTTCTTCTGCAGCTTTTTCCGGATCTTCATCTTTAGATATTTTCTCTTGTATTGTATTTTTAGTTTCCTTCAACTTACTAGTTAGATCCTGTGATCTCTCCGAAACTGTCTGACCTAGTTGTTGAGACTGTTCTTTGGCATAGTCTGTCCATTCACTTCCTTTTTCATAAGCGACATCTTTCCATTCATTAGCGCGATCTTTTACGTAGTGTGCTCCTTGGTTAAGATCACTTCTTAATTCTCTACCTGACTTTGGAGCAAAAATTAATGCTAATGATGCCCCAACAATACCACCAATTAATGAGCCTATTAAAAAGTCTTTGCTGTTAATGTTCTGGTTTACTTCTTTCTGATTTTGATTTTTATTCGTCATTTCTCATTCCTCCTATATGATATTATTTATTTCTATTTCTTTTAAACAATTCCATTACAACCGTGCTCCACTTAATAGCTTCTGCCGTTGTTTCCTTATTATCATCTGCAATACGATTTACAGATTGTGATACGTTACGAATGGATTGGGTAAAGTCCTTGACACTATCCCCAATATTTTTAACACCATCTACTAATGTGTTTAATTTTGTTGTTTTTTCATTAATATCCTCGGCTAGTTTATTTGTTTTATTTAATAAAGCCGTTGTCTCTACTGTAATACCCTCCATTTGTTTTTCTAAACCTTCTAGTGTATCTGCCACATGTGACATAGTTCGTCTAGTTTCTTTTAAGACTTTTACTAAGTAGATGACTAAAATGGCAAATGCAACCGCTGCGATAATAGCTGCAAGGTATAAGAGAATTTCCATCCGAACCTTCACTCCTTCATTATGTATTACTAATTAACCTAATAATTATGGTATACCCTTTATTTGCTATTCTAAACAAGATAATATTAAATTGCACGTAATAAGGAAAACAATGGTTGGAAAAGTCAAGTTTAAATAAGATAATTCGAGCAAAATCCACTCTGTCCTTATCCCTACATGCTAAGTGGATTTGCGGTTGTTTTAGTGGCCATTGTGAAATTTATCAATTGCATAACCACCACTCCGGCTTCCCACTTCCCTTTCCGTGGAGGTTGTCCTTCAGCTAACTTATTCGAGCAAAACGCTCGAATAAGTGGATCTTCAGGTCAAACAATTTCCAAAGGAGTGAA
>NZ_WJEB01000015.1:0-18237 GCF_010994085.1 Gracilibacillus saliphilus
AGGTTGTCCTTCAGCTAACTTATTCGAGCAAAACGCTCGAATAAGTGGATCTTCAGGTCAAACAATTTCCAAAGGAGTGAAAGTGGGCGGCCTTCGCTAGGATCTGCTTTACAACGCTAGCATGAGGTAACACAGTTTTTTTACTCACAAATAGCGATTTTCAACCTATTGTAAAAAGTCAATCTATTAAATTGTTGCTCCTTATCATAGCGGAGAATTAACTCCTACGGGAATAGCTCAAGCCAAAGATCCACTTTGCAACTTGTTTTTCTTTGCAAAGTTAGTTAATAGCGTGCCGCGGAAATAATTAGGCGGAGCGTTGCCAATATACTCAAACATTTCAAAATAACTACTCGGCAAGCTAAGCTTTTTGTATGTGCTACATCATTTGTTAGACCAGACACACCTTGGGTTATTGTCCTTGTGAAAGTGCAGGGTTTGGTATTGGAAATCACTAATAATGGTTATAAAGGTTGTCCTACCAATGGATATATGCTTTCTTTATTTGTAAAAAAAAGAAGGATTCTCCCCCTTCTTTTTGATACGTTTTCTAATAAAATAGACAAAAGACGGTCGAATCCTTCTTATTTTATACTTTTTTCATATGCTTCTTGATATTTCTGAATATCTCCTGCACCCATAAAGACTAGGACACTATTTTGATGATTTTCTAAAAGATGAATATTGTCTAAATCCAATAATTCACTCTGCTCGATTAACTGTTTCAAATCATTAATCGATAAGTTTGCTTGAGATTCTCTTGCAGACCCGAAAATATCACATAAGTATACAGCATCCGCTTGTGATAAAGCTTCACTGAATTCATTCATAAAGGTTTTCGTTCTAGAATAGGTATGAGGCTGAAATATCGCAACAATTTCCTTTTCAGGATATTTCTTGCGAGCAGCTTCAATCGTAGCATCTACCTCTTTTGGATGGTGAGCATAATCATCAATTAAAATCTGATTTCCAAATTGTTTCTCTGAAAACCTTCTTTTTACCCCTTTAAATGATACAATCTCTTTAATTTGAGACGCTGTGAAACCTTCATAATGACATATGGTAATGACAGCTAAAGCATTCAATATATTATGGTTTCCATATGCTTTAATTTGGAACGTGTCATAATAGTTATTACGAACAAAGACATCAAACGTAGTACCTTCTTCATCTTCTTGAATATTTTTTGCACAAAAATCATTCGTGTCATTTAGACCATAATAAAGCACAGGTACTTTTGCTTGGATTGCCTGTAGATACTCATCATCCCCGCAAGCAACAATACCCTTCTTTACGTTATCTGCCATTTGTTGAAAAGAATCAAACACATCATCGATATCCTTGAAATAATCCGGATGATCGAAATCAATATTTGTCATAATCGCATAATCTGGCTTATATGCTAAGAAATGACGCCGATATTCACATGCTTCAAACACATAATACTTACTGTCTTCTGAACCTTTTCCGGTTCCGTCTCCAATAAGATAGGAAATTGGACAAGCTTGATCCAGAACATGTGCAAGTAAGCCGGTTGTTGATGTTTTTCCATGTGCACCGGTAACTGCAATACTTGTATATTGATTAATCCATTCACCTAAGAACTCGTGATAGCGATAGAATGGAAGCCCTAATTCTTTTGCTTTTTTTATTTCCTCATGATTATCTTTAAAGGCATTTCCTGCAATAATGGTTAAACCTTCTTTAATATTATCTTCTGAAAAAGGTAATATTGGTATGTTTTTACCTTCTAAAGCATCTTGTGTAAATATATATTTTTCAATATCAGAACCCTGTACCTGTTCGCCAGAGTCTGCAAGGATTTGTGCCAGGGCGCTCATTCCTGTCCCTTTAATACCAATAAAATGGTAAATTTTCATAAAACAGAACCTCCAAAATCAATGATAAAATTAACTCGTCTCATCATGATTATTTTTCTAATCATCTTTTAGAATTTATATAACACAAGAAATTATCTTCTAATAAATCTCGGTTTGTGTCAAGTCTTTATGCATATTTATTACGTTAAAAAGTATTTTTCACAGCGCTGACCATCAGTGAGGAAATAAAAAGCCTCACTGATGAAAGTCTCACTTTCTGCCATTATATACCGAATCGATGTTGAATGTTCATTAATCATTTTGAACTATTCGATAACATTTTTAATACAAATTAATTATTGTTCATGACATCATGACGAGATACTAATATTTCTCGTTGTTTACTTCCATTCTGTCCAGAAATAATACCATTATCCTCCATCATATCAATTAATCTTGCGGCACGGTTATATCCGATCTTAAATCGACGTTGTAGTAAAGAAGCACTAGCTCCATTATAATCGAGCACAAATTCAACCGCTTCATGATAGAGTTCATCTGTACCTTCACTGGAGGAAACTTGCTGGATTAGTTGCTCTTGCTCAAATAAATAGTTTGGGCTTGCTATCTGCTTGACATAGTTAGTAATTCGCTCTATTTCATCATCAGACACAAATGCACCTTGTATCCTTTTTGTTTCTCCAGATCCATTCTCGACAAATAACATATCGCCCTTACCTAGTAATTTCTCTGCACCATTTGTATCTAATATTGTTCTGGAATCTACTTGTGAAGATACACTAAATGCAATTCTACTAGGGATATTAGCTTTTATTAAACCTGTAATAACATCTACAGATGGTCTTTGTGTAGCTATAAGCAAATGAATGCCACACGCTCTTGCCTTTTGGGCAATTCGACAAATCGCATCTTCCACATCTTGTGGAGAGGTCATCATTAAGTCTGCTAACTCATCAATCACGATAACAATATATGGCATGTGATCCTCTGGTCGACTTTGTCTTCTCATTTTCTCATTATAGCGGTTAATATCTCTTGCACCTTCTTCAACAAATTTGGCATATCTGTCTTCCATTTCTTGAACAGCCCATTTTAATGAAGAGGTTGCTGCCTTTACATCCGTGATAACAGGCGCTACCAAGTGTGGGATATCATTATAAGGTGTTAATTCAACCATTTTCGGATCAATTAACAAAAATTTCACTTCTTCATGATTCGCTTTATATAACAAGCTAATTAAGATGGTATTGATACAAACACTTTTACCAGAGCCAGTTGCACCAGCAATAAGCCCGTGCGGCATTTTCTTCAAATCTGTGACAACCGATTGACCTTCAATATCAGAGCCAAGTCCAACAGTTAACGGTGATGTGCTTTCTTGAAATGTATTACTCTCTAACATCTTTTGCAAAAAGACAGGCTCAGGATTCAAGTTAGGTACTTCAATTCCAATGGTGTTTTTCCCAGGAATAGGTGCTTCAATCCGAATATCTTTTGCCGCTAAATTCAATTTAATATCATCACTTAAATTCTTAATCTTACTTACTTTCACACCTGGTTCTGGTTGAATTTCAAAGCGGGTCACAGACGGCCCCTGTGTCTTATCAACGACTTTAGCTTTTATGTTAAAGTAACGTAACGTTGTTTGTAATTTTTCCGCTTGTTCATTAACCCAACCATCATGTTGTTGCTCGGTTTGCTCCACATCATTGAGCAAGTGAATAGGCACTGATTTTTGTATTTGTGTATCGCCTTTAGTTGCGTAATGATTAGCCGTATTTTGCTGTGTTGGTTTTTTCCGTTGGTTATGGTGTTTCCATTTATCACGAGGTGTCATCATCACATTTATCGGCTTCACACTGGCTTTACGTTCACTTTTATCTTTTTTTCTAGTTTCCATTACTTTCGATATCTCAACTGTTTTACTAGATTTCATTTCACTGTCTTGCTGCTTTTTCTCTTCGATGACAGGTAGAGTTGAAGCTGATCGAGATTCACTTTCTACAATTGGTTCATCCTCGACCTTTTCATTTTCTGAAGCGACCGTTTGATTTTCCGGTATCGGTTCGTCGTGATTATCCAACGACGATTCATCGGATTCTATAACTCGTTTAGAACGACTTCGAAAACCATGTACAGGTGATGGTACATCCTGTGCTCTAAAAGGCTGTTGTTTATCTTGGTGCTCCGCATGTTCTTCCTGATGTTGATCTAACGAATGATTTTCTTTTTTATGTACAGTTTTTCTTTTTAAAATAGTATCAGTTGTATGACTTTTTGGATACCTATATGCCATTTTGGTTTCTATCGTTTTATATTGTAAAGGTTTTTTTTCACTCGCTAATTCTGGCTCGTTCTCTTCAAATAAGTGTTCCCATCTTTTTTTTATATTTTTCCACATCGTACGTTCACGCTCTCTTCCTAATTTATGTACGATTTTACAATCGAGAACTCTTCCCCTATTTTATCATGAAAAGGCTCCTTGTAATAGTTATATTTTTTGAAAAATTACTTTATAACGTGTAAAGAACCCTTGTCCGGAGACAAAGGTTCTAAAATTGAAACACATTACCTACTTCTTGATCAGCTGGTAATACATAGATTCCTTTTTCTTGTGGTGCGTTCGGCAAACCTAATTCTTTTTGTGAACATATCATACCATGAGAATCTACACCTCTTAGTTTAGTCGGCTTAATTTCCAATCCGCTTGGCATAATAGCTCCTACTTTTGCTACAACTACTTTTTGCCCTTGGTCTACATTCGGTGCTCCACAGACAATTTGTAACTGATCATTGCCGACATCAACTTGACAGACCCGTAATTTGTCCGCATTTTCATGAGGTTTGATCTCACTGACATAACCGACAACAAATTTAGGTGACAAATCTAAATCTAGTGAATCTGTCAGATTATTTTGTTTAAATGCTTCCTTCATTTCTGCAAGCATCTCTTCCGTTAATTTCATTTTACCGTCTGATAAATCAGTGAAATAGTTCGAAGCATGGAAAATATTATATCCTACAAGCTCATTTGTAGTTTCATCGATAATTTTAACAACATCTCCAAATGATTCAAATGTTACTTTCTCATTATTTTTAACGGGAAATAGTAGTACATCTCCAATACCTTTTTGATTATAGTAAACAAACATCGCTTCTTAATTCCTCTCTTATTCTTTTGGTTTATTTTTTGCTAAGATGAACACTGGTTCTAAATGCTTATCTTCATAGATGAACGGTAATGATGTAATCGGCACTCGTCCTTCAGCAAAGAACTTCATCGTCATTTGTGCAATAATATCATAGCCTGTTTCATTTTTGATATCTGCTACAATCAATACGTCTTGATGAGGGACTGCTACAACTACCTCTCCAAGTGCATTAGCTTTCATTTCTTCTAAGAAAACCTCGTTTAATATACGACTGGCATCATATCCGTCCTGTGTTGCAATAAAATAAAAATCATTGTCTGCCACCGTATCTTTCTTCGGTGAAACAGATAAAGAACGAATATTAAACAAGGATATTTCTTTTAACCTTTCATATGACCAACCTTGTTCTGCTAACATCTTTTCATCAATTAACTGATACGTTGTCCCTAAATCTAAAGCATAGTAGATATTCGTCTCTGCCGTATGTTCTGAATAAACTAAAGGTGTACCTGCTTTTGTTTTCTTTGGAAATGATGTTGCACGAATAACAGGATAGATTTGCTTTTCCTGTCCTTCAAGCTCGTGTTCCTCACGCATCATTTTAAGCGACTCGCTCACATGGAATTGTAATTCCTCCAGTGCAACGTCGCCTCTTCGTTCATATTTTGCAATCACGTTAGGAATATTTATTGAAACACCTTGTTTGGTGTCCTTCCACTCAACGCGATAAGTGTCTTTATCTCGATTAAACGAGACTCGCCAGTCATCACGCTGGAATAATTCATCAAGTTTTCTTTTCATTTTTATTGAAGTCATTTTCATTATCTTCGTCCTCCTTTTGCGGAAGAAAACACTAAATGGTATTGTAACACTTTTTTATAGAAATGAAAAATAACCAATCTGCTATAAGAAAGTGGATCTTCAGGCCAAACGATTCCCACGGGAGTTAAAGTGGGCGGTATTCGCTTTATGCATTGGCAACTTGGGTTATAATCCCTATGAAAGTGCAAAATATGACATTGCAAATCACTAAAAATTGATTATAAAACAAGTATGTTTTCCGTCGAACTATTGAACAATAGCTAACAAATGAGAAGCAATGAGTTTGCCACAGTGCTAACCGGGCATTTAATCCCTTATTCGGTTATTTCCGGTGCCACGAATAGCGGAATAGATGTCCTTAGGCAAGCCAAAATCGCGATTTTTTTCAAAATAGCGGAACAATCGTCCCCCCCTATTCCTAATTTAAGCAGTCAATACTATTCAAGTCTATCTTCACGTTATTTCACAATTTATGTAGATCACAGCAAAAAGAATCTACCTGAATGGATAGATTCTTTGCAGATGATTTAAGCTAATTTTTCAATAAAATTTTCGATTTCTTCTTGTGTTTTTCTGTCTTTACTTACAAAACGGTCTAATTCTTTTCCATGATCATAAGCTAAGAAGCTGGGAATTCCAAAAATATCATTGTTCACACAAATATCAATAAATTGATCTCTATCGACATATACAAATAGATAGTCCTGATATTTCTCTTCTATTTCAGGCAATATCGGCTCAATTACTCGGCAGTCCGGACACCAGTCAGCTGAAAATAAAAAGATTACTTTTTCTTCGTTTTGTAACTGTTCAAATTCTTGTTCTGATTGTAAAGTTCTCATATTACGATGCTCCTTCTTCATATGCAATAGAGTTGGCGATATC
Source organism: Gracilibacillus saliphilus (assembly GCF_010994085.1). Classification (NCBI taxonomy): domain Bacteria; kingdom Bacillati; phylum Bacillota; class Bacilli; order Caryophanales; family Bacillaceae; genus Gracilibacillus; species Gracilibacillus saliphilus. The sequence continues at coordinate 6,701 of NZ_WJEB01000015.1, forward strand.
CATCATATCTTTAACATCTTGCTCTAGTTCGCTTTTCGCACTAATAGTCGTAACTTTCACACCACCAACACCTATTTGTACTTCAAATTGCTCTTCATGTTCCACTATATTAATATAACCAAAACGATTCTGGTCCTCAAAGGAGACTAACCACTCATAGTCCTCCTGTTCTTCCTTTGCAGCTTCATAATTTAATCGGCTCGTTTGCGATTCTAATGCATTAAAAAATAATATAAATGTTTGCTCTTCTTTCGCGAGTAACAAATTATTAGCGGTTTGTTTTTCTACTTCAAATCCTTCTGGTACATATAAAGAAAAGTTATCTACTTGTTGATTTTGGTCTTTTGCACTTTGTTGGAATTGTTGTTCTGCTACTTCAACAGCTTCTGATAAGACTTCCTCAGTTGGTTTGATTGTCCATAAATTCATCCCTATTAAAAAAACGATTAATAAGGAAACAACTACCAAACCAGATTTCTCCATTTTCATATAAATCCTCCTGATATTTTAGTCCTATTTTCCCCCTTTTACTATCATACTATTTTTTAGTTATTTCACAAGAGAAAATTCATGCCATTTATTTACTGTTGCGTCGGTATTGCGCTTGTCCTGCCAGAAGCTTTACTACATGTGTAAACATCTCTTCACGCGACACATGTGAATCCGTAAAAATACCAATCGCACCTTGATGGTGACGAATATTATGAATATTTGTCCATTCTTTCATGACATCGCCTAATTCTTGCCCATTTAATAAAGGCTGAGCAATTTCATCCGGTAAGGGGATCCTTGCTCCACTTGCCATGTACAAATGATCATGTGGTGTAATTAGAATACCCCAATTACATAAAAACAATTGATTTTCCATTTGCATAATTCCGCCTTCGAGCCCGATACCATAACAATCTTCTTCTATTTGCTTACATGCTTTCGCTCTATTGATTGCCCCTTGCATTGTCTCCGTATCCGATTTCGGTTGCGCGTTTACTCCCGAGGGAACATCAGCACTTTTAATAGATGCTTCAGTGAATACACGTTTTACTGCATTTACTTTTGCTTTATTATGCGATCCTACTACAATGTTCATGAGTGGCACCCATTAACCTAAAATTGCATCTAACGTATTTTTGTCTGTTTGTTTTACCAATTTGAGTAACAATTCTTTGGCTGCTTGATAATCGTCTACGTGAATAATGGATGCATGTGTATGAATATAGCGAGAGCAAATACCAATAACTGCTGAAGGAACCCCCTGGTTCGATAAATGAACACTGCCAGCGTCGGTTCCACCTTGAGAAATAAAATATTGATACGGAATATTGTTACTTTCTGCTGTATCTAAAACAAAGTCTCTTACTCCATGGTGTGTGATCATTGATCGGTCAAATATACGCAAGAGTGCACCTTTGCCTAGCTGACCAAATTCTTTATCATCTCCTGACATGTCATTAGCAGGTGAAGCATCTAATGCATAGAAAATATCCGGCTTAATCATATTGGCCGCAACTTTCGCGCCACGAAGACCTACTTCTTCTTGAACAGTAGCACCAGAATAAAGTTGGTTCGGTACAGTTTCCCCTTGCAATTCCTTTAACAATTCTATCGCTAAACCACAGCCATAACGATTATCCCAAGCTTTCGCTAGAATTTTCTTCTCATTAGCCATTGGCGTAAATTCTGAAACAGGAATGATAGATTGACCAGGTTTTATCCCGATTTGCTCTGCGTCTTCTTTATTGTCTGCCCCAATATCAATCAGCATATTTTTCTGTTGCATTGGCTTGGAACGTTCAGCTTGTGTTAGGTTATGTGGTGGAATGGAGCCAACTACACCAATCACCTTTTTATCTTCTGTATGTATTTCCACTCGTTGGGATAGTAGCACTTGTGACCACCAGCCACCTAATGGCTGAAAGCGAATCATACCGTTATCTGTTATTTGTGTTACCATAAACGCTACTTCATCCATATGACCTGCTACAAGAACTTTCGGACCTTGTCCTTTTTTTACACCAAAAACCCCACCTAGCCTGTCCTGAATGATGTCATCAGCATATTTCGTTAACTCTTGTTTCATAAACTTTCTAACTGCATGCTCATTACCTGGAGCACCCGGAAGTTCTGTCAACGTTCGAAAAAGCTCTAATGTTTCGTTATTCATTTATCGTCATCCTTTCTTTCATACACTATATCATTATTAATTATTATACGAAAAGCATTATACATTTAAAAGAAAATTAAGCCTACATAGCTTTTTACTTGCTTTTTTTCTATTATTATCCTTAAGATGAAGATGTATGTTTCGTCATTTAACTTAATTAAATGGATGGAGTGAAACGATGAATAAGAAGAATACGATTATTATTGCAGGCTTTGCTTTTATGCTGGGATATTTTCTGAGACATCAACAGAGTGAAAAACAACGGATAAAGCCAGAAAAAGCATTGAAAGCTGTAAAAGATTATTTTCAAAAGAAGTACGAAGTTAGTGGTTCGTGGATCTATATGAAGTCGGAGCCATTACAAAAAAATGGTCTTGAATACGAAGTATATCACGGTGGCATTACCAAGCATATCGATAGTGAATATGTACCATATGAATTTTATGTAGATGCATACACTGGAACTGTAATTGATATCTTTCCACAACATCCAGAGCAAGTCCATACTAATACTTAATAATGCTAAGAAAAGCGCAGAGCGCCCGATTAGAAACGTAGCGACTGGAACGAATTAACTGAGATAAAGGAATCACGGTGAGTTTACGAACCGATGATGACTTTCACCTAAAGGCATAAGTGCGACTAAGCCTCTGGTTTCACCAATCGGCAAGTCTTCTTTATCGTAGGGCAATTCGTGAAGTCGCCTAGTTTCTGGGCGCTCGGAGCTAGACATCTACGTAAAATTTATACTTTCTTATCATACTAGCCAAAACCGAGCAAAAGAGCTCGGTTTTTTAGGTGAGAAAAGGATGAAATGGCGAACAATAAACATAAACTGCGCAGTAACGTGAGTAAGGATATGCTCTCTTCCGTCCTGATTTTTGATGAATGTATAGTCGTCGTTGCGGAAAAAAGAGAGGGAAGTAAGCGTATATATTCTAAGTATTTCCTTCCAATCCCTAATTCAGAAAACTGAATATAGCGGAGGCAGAATACGAAGACTCCTGTGGGACAGCGAGAGCTGAAGATCCACTTGGTGAAGTGCCTTTCTTCACCAAGTTAGCTGAAGCCGAGCCCACGGAAAGCGCAGTATTCTGCCGGAGCGCATGTGAGCACTCATCATTAATCAGAATGGGAGAAGACCTCACTTTTTCACCTTTCATTACTTCGCAGTGTGTTTCTACTACTAATGAATAGTGGGCGATAAATCTGCCTATTTTTATTTTGGAAATTGCACTCGACAACGATAAATAGGTTGTCCTTTCGCTGAGAATTTTTCTTCATATTCAGTCATCACATTTGTTGGGTCTTCTAATCGATGCAAGTCTAATGTGATTTCTTTCAATGTACAGCCAAATTGAGAAAAACTTACTAAGGAATATTCAAACAATCCCCTATTATCAGTCTTTAATACTAATTCTCCATTCGGTTTCAAAATTCTTTGATATTGCTCTAAAAAAGTGTGATACGTCAACCTTCTTTTTTCATGTCTGTTTTTTGGCCATGGATCCGAAAAGTTAAGGTACATTTGATCTATTTCATTATCTTCAAATAAATCCGATAAGTCCTGGGCATTTTCATTTATTAATGTCACATTAGCGCGCTCGGCATCTTTCACTTTTTCCACCGCAGACACAATTATGCTTTTGACAATCTCGATTCCGATAAAATGAATATCCGGATATTGTCCCGCCATTCCTTCAATAAATTGACCTTTGCCTGTACCGATTTCTAGATGTAATGGTTTACCTTCACTAATCTCTTGTCGCCATTTACCTTTATATTCAGCGGGCTTTAATTCGACAAGCTCGTTGTTTTCTTTCAAGTAATCATCTGCCCATGGTTTATGTCTTGCTCTCATGAAATTTAGCTCCTTTATACAGTAAGTCTTTATCTTAAGTAATACTAATGGTTAGCGAAACGGCGTGATCCCCACATAGCTTCCTTGATTTGCTTAAATTTTGAAGTGAGGGTTTTACGGACGAATAGCATCGTGACACCAGAGTATCTTTTATGTTTCATTTTGCCATTTGTCACTTTAATCATACACTAAATTGGCTTTTGCCAATTATTTAGCAAAAGCCTTCTACTTTGAATTTCTGTATACTATTTTCTTTTTTAGAACATGCTAATTATAAAGGTGGGAGATAAGTTATGGCATTAAATGTAAATAACCAACTAGATTTACTGCATGATCTTTTAAGTCTGCATGCTGAAGAATGTTGTGGCAGTGCTTCAGAATGCGAACAAATATCAAGATTAATCAGATCTCTTCAACAACAACCATCGATCCAAAATAGCGAATTATCCCAAATAGTAGATGTGATCGACCATTATGGGACGTCAGGTGCTGTTTCTAATAACTTAGATGATCATATCAATCAACACCAAACAGATATTCAACAATGGTTACAAGTGATCAAAGATTCCAATCATTAATTTGATGTAGAAGCTGATTCAACTCATTTAAATGGGTATCAGCTTCTTTTATCCTATGACGATTTTCAGACCATACATAACCAAGTATTTCTTCAACTAATAAATACCAGTGCATGCGTTGCATTAAATATCGACTATTCTCCATACCATAGTGTTCAAGCCATTGGTCCCATTCCTGCTTTGGTATATAGGATTGAAGAATTCTCCCTATATCCATAGCGGGATCACCGACACGCGCATTATCCCAATCAATTAAATATAATTCACCATTTTTAGATAACATCCAATTGTGATGATTCAAATCACAATGGCACACAACTTGCTGATCATAATAAACGTCTAATAACCGCTCTTCTAGGTATTTAATCGCCTTATAGATCGTAAGTGAATGCCGTGCAAATTTGTTACCCTGTACGAATTGTTTCACTCTTACTAACATTTGATCTGGTAGGATAGTAGATTTTTCTATCCGTAACAACATATCTAATAATTCAGAGGAATGATGGATTTTACTTAATAATTTTGCTACTTTAGGGTGCTGCATTTCTTCAATATTTAAGGCTTTACCATCCAGCCATTGTTGAGCTGTTACTACATCACCGTTCTCAAGGCGCTTTGTCCAAACAAGTTTTGGCACAATACCTTGTGCAGATAATACAGCCAAAAATGGAGATGAATTTCGTTTTAAAAATAGTTTTTTCTGTTTTGATTGGGCATAATAAGCCGCACCGGTTGATCCACCAGCAGGAATAATCGTCCAATCTTCACCTAGAATATGTTCCACAGCTTGTCACCCTCAATTCCTCTTAGTAGTCTCTTAACCTCTTTATCTTTAAAAAGGGAATAGTAATAATAGATTAACGCAAAATCAGGTGTAATTTCAAGAGAAAATTTAATTTTCGACAAAAAATATATCTATTTTTGTCATTTTGAAAAAGAATCTGACGGTTCATCTTGTTCCCATTCCGGTCTTTTTACAGCTATCGACTCACAATGTTTTAGTAATACTTCTGCTACTTTTAGCTGTTGATGCTTTAATGGTGTAAATAATTGCTGCTTCTGTTTAAGCCATTCCTCATGATCATCTCGGTCAACGAAATTGGTGTGATATGGCTCTAATTGGTAATCCATCACATTTGTTCGAGATAACACTACTTTTTTAATTGGAAAATCTAGCTGGTATTTCTTTAAGATGCTTTGAATAATCGTTTCTGTCCGTTTTGTGCTTATTAATGGACTTAGAAATTTACTTTGTATATTGTTTTCTTCTATAAACCATAGTCTTGAATCATTTGGAATAATTACCTGATTCTTTGGCTTTTCAAGTAGTGTGATAATTTCAATTTCTAAGGGGCTAATTAATACAATATCCCCTTCCATTGGTCCATTTTTTAATTGAAAAATGGGAAAGTACATAAGTAAGTGCGTATCAGGTATGCGTTGTAAAAAGTATTTCAATAAAAAATCCTGATAATATGAGCGATTTATAAATGACATTTCATTAATGGTTGTCGATGCCCATTTAAGTTGAAATGGGATTAATGTATCTAAGAAATAGTGTTTCAACTCGTCCTCTGAGGCTGGTAAAAAATTGATGTCATTTGTATTTTCTTCTATATCAATATCTTCTGCTTCAGACCGACTATTGAAGAAAGAACGCCATTTCGAAAAATTAGATTCTTTTAACTCTTTTTCATTATCGACTTCTAATTTAAGTTGTTTCTGATCTTCCCATAAATATTTTAAACGCTCCCAGTTTTCCTTCTTCAACCGCGAAAATTGGCTCGGGTAATGAAAAATATCTCGTTGATAGCGTGAAATGTAATTTTCTAATTTAATTAACTGAGCCACTTGTGTCACCTCATTTCAATTCAAATTGCTGCCAAATTTGATATTTTTGCTTTTTTTCTGAGTGTATTTCATATATAACCACTTTATTAATGTGTAGCTGTTTTTCACCAGTTGGTTGGTTAAGAATGGCTTTATTCTGTAATTGTTGTTCACTAGCCCATTTTTTAGCAAGCGTTATATGGGGAGTAAAGGGTCGTTTATCTATCTGTACATACTTCCCAACTATTTGTTTTATATCTTGATGTAATTGTACTAAGGAAGGATGTTTTTCAACTCCTACCCATAATACACGTGGCTTATTTACTGATCCAAAGGTAGAAAGTCCAGCAATTTTAACTGTAAAAGCTCGATTGTCCAACTGTTGCAATTGATCCGCTACACGATTTAGCATCGTTCTATCGATTGCACCGAAAAAATGTAAAGTGATATGAAAATCGTTCTGGTCAACCCAGCTTTTATAGTGAAAGTCTGTCTTTAGCCTTTGTTGAATCTGATAAAGCCATTTTTTCGTCTCATAGTCAATTTCTACCGCAATAAAGTAATGTCGTGTAGTATTCATCTTATTACCCTCTTATTATTTTCTGATATGTTGGTTTATCGCATATAACAAACAATTCAGCGTTATCAGGTATGGTCTCATCCAGCATTCGATTGATATTTAAATGATCACGATCTGAAACAAGTGTCGCCCCTTGTTTCAATAAATCATCAAAAGCATCTTTATACGTATTCCACGATGATTTTACCGGTACATAAAATAAATCGTCACCTTGTGATCTCCGAAGCAACTGACCAAATATGCTAGACATCCCGTTTCGAAAAGCTGAACGTACAAATAATGACGAAATCGTTTCATTTGATATGATAAATTCATCAATTTGCAAATATTTAAAATTCTTAATATGATTTTCCACCATAACCTCTACGATTGTATGTACTTCTGGTGCCATTTCTGTAATAGTAGAAGCTATCAATAATGTTTTACCATCAGCTAATTGACCTTCCGTGATCTTATCGTCCGCAAAGATTAAAACTGATTTTGCTTCTTTTATATTCGCTTTTTCTAGCGGTTCCTTCTCAGAAGGATTTCCTTTTATGTAAAAGATGTTAGAGTCTAACATTGGTGCTTTCTCTAATTGGTCGATAATAATAACATCTATATCCTGATGGGTTGCAAGCATTTCCTTAATTGCGAACTTCGCCTTTTGAGACCATCCGATAATAATATAATGCCCTTTTCCTTTATACATAATATCACCTTCCTGTCTTTTTTTACGGTAAATCGCCAGACTATCTATAATTTTCCCTATCACTACACCAATTAGCCCGATACCAAAAACATATAAAAATAATGCCAACAATCTACCTCCAACTGTTTCTGGATAAAGATCACCATATCCCACTGTCGTAACAGTAGTCATCACCCACCAGAAACCATCAAAAATGGTTGGGAAGGAGTCTCTCTCAATGAAGACAATTAATATAGATGAAAGTAAAACTAACAGAATACTTGTTATAAATAGCATATAATTCGGAATATGGATAACTTTTTTCATCAATTGTTTAAGAATGTGCATCAAATATTCACCTCGATTTTTTTTAATTATCTGTAAATTAAAAGTTATCTATAGAAAATACATGAAATAAAGTGTAAAATAGAAAGTACATCATGAATATACTTTAACAAGGTTTAACTTGAAAACTTTGAAGGAGTGATTTTTTGAGTCAATCAACCACCCGCATGCTAACTCGTGTGAAGGCTGTCTACCTATTTATTAGAGAGAATGGACCGGTCACCACGAGCCAAATAGCTGAAGAGTTTGGCATTACTGATCGCACCGTACAACGAGATTTACATTTGCTAGCATACAATGGGCTTGTTAATAGTCCAAATCGGGGACGTTGGAAAATCACAAATAAAAAAGTAAAAATCTCCTAATATAATTGATTAAATATATTCTTAACCAGTATTGGTCTAATACTGGTATTTTATTTGCTACTTAATTGGTCCACCTCTTCTGTTGTTAACTCCCGATATTCTCCTATGTTTAGTTTCTCATCTAGCTGCAAGCTTCCCATTGACAATCGCTTCAAATACAACACACTATTGTCAATTGCTTCAAACATTCGCTTAATTTGATGAAATTTCCCCTCTGTAATCGTAATTTCTACCATTTTATCTTCGATAGTTTTTAATCTCGCAGGCTTAGTAACATAACCATCTTCTAACATAACACCTTCAGCAAATTGTTTAATATCTTTATCAGTAATTGTTTTTGCTAACCTTGCAATATAGGTTTTATCTACATGTTTTTTTGGTGATAGTAGCTCATGTGCCAATTGACCGTCATTCGTTAATAATAATAAGCCTTCTGTATCTTTATCCAATCGTCCAACAGGAAAAGGGGATAGTACCTTATCCTGTTTTTTTATCAGATCAAGAACGGTTTTTTGCCTTTGATCTTCCGTAGCAGACAGATATCCTGCTGGTTTGTATAACATTAAATAGATATATTTCTGATATTGAATTACTTTATCATCACACTTTACTTGGTCTTTGTCCGGATCAATCTGGATATCGGCTTTACGGACCGATTGATCATTAACAGTTATTCGCTTCTTTTTTACTAATGTTTTGACATCTTTGCGGCTACCGTAACCCATATTTGCTAAAAATTTATCTAAACGAATAATGGTTGCCTCCTTTCTATCTTCTGATTAATCGATCTAAAATAGCAATTCTTCTTCCTGTAATCCTTTCAAATAAGGTTGATGCATAACCTAAATATAGATAAACGGAACCACCAGCAGTGACACCAATCACCATCATTAATACAGCATGAATTCGATTTTCATGAACATCTAAGAACAAGCCAAATACGTATTTTACTACTAACAACACAATAACCATTATACCTGTAAAAATCAGCATTAAAAGCGATAATTTATAAAATTTACGGTAATTGAAACTGATCGCTTTTTTTATTTGCCACAAGTTAAGCAAGACAGCAATAAAAGTACTAATTAAAGTGACAATGATAGCCCCTTTTGCTGCGAATATTTGAATGAATATTGAATTTAATAGTATCTTCGTAAGGATACCAGCTGATAAGCTTATTAGGGTAAAGTTTTGCTTTTCGACCCCTTGTAGAATATATGAGGTAACCGTAAAGAATGCAAAGGTTAACGCTACTGGCGCATACCATGCAAAAACTTCACCCGTTATGTCAAGATTTTTCATACCAAATAAACCACCATAGATCGGGTCTGCAAGAAGAATTAATCCAAATACAGCAGGAAGTACAAAAAACATAATAATTTGTAAAGCCTGGTTGATTTGAGCATTTAATTTTTGCATCTTATTCGAATTAAAAGCACTAGTAATTTCAGGTATTAAGGCAAGCGATAATCCTGTCGCGATAGTAACAGGAATGATAACTAATTTGTGTCCTTGTAAATTAAATGCTGAGAAAGCAATATCTGCTATATCTCCATCACCTCTTGCCGTCATTGCATGACCAAATGTAAATTGATCAATCAGTTGATACATCGGAATAGCTATTCCAACAAGTACAAAAGGACCTGAATAGCGAAATAATTCTTTTAATAAATCTCTTACAGGAATAGTCACTTTTTCTTTTTGATTTTCAATCGCTGTGTCCAGATACTTTTTACGTTTTTTCCAGTAAAAAGCTAGCACAACCCAAGATGCGATACCACCAACAAAAGCAGAAAATGCTGCAAAACCAATTGCAGTTGCATTCGTTCCTCCTACAATTTCTAAAACTACAAATACGGAAACAAGTAAAAACATGATTCTGATAATTTGCTCTATTACTTGAGATACTGCCGTTGGACCCATTGATTGGTTTCCTTGAAAAAATCCTCTCATAATAGCCATACTTGGAATAATTATTAAAGCGAAACTAACCATTTGAATAACAGATTTCACTTCCTCTAAAGTTACACCTTTACTGTCTTCATCTTTTGTCCAGCTTGCTATGAGATCTGCTCCAAAATACATAATTAAAAAGGCAAAAAAGCCTGTTATTAACATTAACAAACTGCCTATTTTTAACATTCTCATACTTGTATAATAGTCATTTAATGTATTATATTTTGCTACAAATTTGGAAACTGCTAAAGGTACGCCTACCGTTGCTATACTTAACAATATCGTATACGGGATATAAGCATATGAATATAAGGCTGTTCCCGTTTCTCCTACCATATTGGCGAAAGGAATAACATAAATCATCCCTAAAAATTTAGATAAAAAACTTGCTCCTGTGAGCAATAGTGTACCACGTAAAAAATTTGAACTTGACATGCTTTCACCTTTATTCATTAAATTATGTAACGTTAATATTTTAACATAGCAGTCCACAGAATGTTATTGATTTCGACAGATAATTTGTGAATCTCGTCGAATTACGATAAAGTAATCTTTAGCGAAAGAATGTTAGCTTTTGACCACACTTAATTTCCATGTGTACTTTATAAGCTTTTACTACAATGAGATATGAATGGAAGGAAGAATTGTTAAAATGATGGATGTAACGATTATTGGTGGTGGGCCCGCTGGACTGATGGCAGCAATAGCTTCCGCTGAACAGGGAGCCAAAACCATATTAATTGATAAAGGAAATAAACTAGGAAAGAAACTAGCGATATCTGGTGGAGGAAGATGTAACGTAACGAATCGATTACCAGCTGATGAAGTAATTAAACATATTCCTGGAAATGGTCGTTTTCTCTATAGTGCTTTTTCTATATTTGATAACTATGACATTATTGATTTTTTTGAAGGCTTAGGTGTTGCTCTAAAGGAAGAAGATCACGGCAGAATGTTCCCTGTCAGTAACAAAGCAAATGATGTAGTCAATGCATTACTACAGCGATTAGATGAATTGCATGTCACTGTAAAGAAAAATACGGTCGTAAAAGCGATTGATTACAGAGAAAGCACACATCAAGTCGTATTAGATAATCAGGATAATATAGAAACGAAGGCGGTCGTTATAGCTGCAGGAGGAAAGGCGGTTCCCCATACGGGATCTCCTAAGGTTATACTAGACACCCCTCA
>NZ_WJEB01000016.1:0-129714 GCF_010994085.1 Gracilibacillus saliphilus
AGGGTGGTAAGTGGTGGGAGTAGTTCACAAGCAACACCAGAAACAAAAATTCTAAGATACCATATTATCACAAAACTATTTCCCTAAAGAAAAACTATCAAATAAAAAAGGTCCAGCTACTTTTTATACGTAACTGAACCATTTTTTCCTTATTTATTTTAACAAATCATATTGTTTCACAACTTCTTGTGTAATCTCACTATCTTCTGCAAGATTACTCACTTCCTGCAACACTTTGGCAATTCCGTTTTCTTCGATCATTGCTTGAAGTTTTACTGCTTCTTCATCCTCTTGATGATCAAATAATAACGCGGCAGCAATGGCTTTGGCTAAGTTTGTAAACGGCAAGCCTGCTTTTTGTGCTTCAGTTGCTGGGCGAACCAAACGGTCTTCTGGTCCAAGTTTTCGGATTGGAGCACGGCCTACTCTAGTTACACCATCATTTAAATATGGATTTTTGAATCTCTCGACAATTTTGCGAATATAGTTAAAGTGTTCTTTTCCATCTAAACCATATTGCTTCACTAAGTAATCACCGGTCTCTTGTAACGTTGCTTCCACTTGTTTCTCGATTGCTTCATCTGCTAAGGTTTTATCAATCGTTGACTTGCTATTTAAGTAGCCAAGATAGGCAATGACTGCATGTCCTGTATTTACAGTAAATAGCTTTCGCTCAATAAAAGGAGCAAGTTCATCAACAATGGTCATTCCTTCAACAGTTGGAATATTTTCTGCTGTTTCGACAACCCATTCGTAATATGGCTCCACTAATACATCAAGTGATTCATTATCTTCTTGGATTGGTACAATACGGTCAACAGCAGAATTAAAGAACTGCACTCGTCCTGCTAATCTTTCTTTTGTATCTTCATCAACATTGTCTAAAATATGTTGCTTCAAAATATCTGTTGCACCGATCTGATTTTCACAAGCAATTACATATAGCTTTTCATCTGTTTGGTACACTCGTTCAGAGATACCACGTGCAATTAACGGTGCAATTCTTGGCAAGATGTTAGGGCCAATAGCAGTAGTCAAATAGGTTGCGTTTGTAATTGCTTCAATCACTTCATTTTCCTGGGTCAAATTGTTGAGGCCAGATACATGGTTAACCGTAGTTGTTTCTTGTTTATCTGTTGCTAACTTTACTTGATAACTCTTTTGTTCATTTAATTGATTGATGATTTTATCGGCAATATCTACAAAAGTTACATGATATCCTGACTCAGAAAATAATGCTCCGATAAAACCTCTACCGATGTTTCCAGCACCAAAATGAACTGCTTGTTTCATGATGATCATTCCTTTATCCATTTATTTTGAAGGTAATCTGAAAATAACTCCTCTAACTTACCTTTAATCATTGCTTCACTTGATGATGAAAAAATCATCAATGCTGCATCATTCTCAATCAGACTAGTACTGATGAGACTTAATATTTCTTGTTCTTTTAAACTTAGATTTTCGGGAGATAGCATTAATAGTACATTTTTTAACTGTACTTCCTTGCCATCCATACCTTTAATCACACAAGGATGTTTTAAATGACATACTTGAAAAATAAGCTGTTGAACACTGTCATCTCGGCAGTGAAATAATCCCATATTCGTACCTGGAATTCCTAGACCGCCTACTTTCTCTCTTTCCTGTAGCTTCTCAAAAACTTTAGTAGCATCTGTAATTAATCCTTCTTGTTCTAAGTCTGCTGTCATCTCTTTTAACACTTGCTGATAATCTGTGTTAACCTTCCAATATATGCGTAAATTATTCAAGATCGATTCGATACTCGTTTGAACATCTTTCATCTCCTGTAAAACATCTTGCAAGCTTGATGGTGCTTGTAACTTCACTTTACCATTGTCCTTCACATACTCATTCTTACTGGTTAATTGTTGAATATTATTCTGCAAGTAGCTGCGAATCATATCGATGTCTCCATCACTTAATAACGGTGATACTAATATATAGTGAACATCATCAAAAGGAAGCCTGACAGTGGAAATAACAAGATCAAACTTATCTAAATTCGACATTTCCATTGCTTTCATGGATTTGATCTCAACAGAATTGATTTCCGTAAATTCTTTTTGGATCCGACTTGCTAGCATCTTGGAAGTACCTATTCCGGTTGGACAAACAATAACAGCATGTATCGCTGTCTTCTCTTCATTCATTAATAATGCCGAGCCAAAATGCAGAACGATAAAAGCAATTTCATCGTCTGGGAAGCTGATGTCAGGAAATTCTTTCTCCAAACTATTCCGAACAGCCATAAATAACACAGGATATTTCTTATTTATTTGTTCTGTTAATGGATTAAACAGTCCCATCTGATGCTTTAACCGAAAGATCGAAGGTTCCATATGGGCTAGCAGTCCTTGAAATAGCGAAAAATCTCGAGATAAATCAACATGTAATTGGCTTGAAACATCTTGAATAATATTCTTTATAATCTGCCCGAGCATAATACTGTCATAATCTACCGTTTCAGAATCTTGCAATTTGGACCCTTTTAAAATAACCGCTAAATAATGAACATCTTTTTTTGTTAATGGGATCGATAATTCGGATTTCAAATCGTCACATAACTGACTAATTAGCTCAAATGCTCTTGTCGATTCTTCATCATCTAGTTCTGTTGCTTCCTCCAACACAAAATCATTCTCTACCCGTTGCAATGTTATTGCTATGTGAACGATAAGCCCTAAGTAATCATTATCTGCTAACCTTGTCTGCCCTCTGTCAAACAAATGATGTACCATCTCATCAATGACGACAAGATTATCCGGAGCAAAGTAACTGAGTACAGGACTTTCCAATTGGCTATTCTTCTGCAAAAGATACAAGCTTTCTAACAACTCTTCATGGAAATGAAACAAAAAATAAGTTGCTAATGCTTTGCGCATATTTGCTTCACTACCATCTATACTTACACCGACGCCTCTTTTTCGTGTCAACTCAATCGAAAAATTCGCTAACCAATCTGTCAGATCATCCAAATAAGAAGCAAGTGTTGTAACACTTACGCCTAGCTGTTTTGCCAACACCTGTGCCTTAAAAAACGATCCTTCATGTAATAATGTAATGAGTAATTGCAACTTTTTTTCTTCTGGTGTTTCATCTGTTGGATGTACATGGTACAACTGCTGCATTAGCTTAAAAATATTCTCATTTTTTCCATCAATCATCAGACCATCATTGGTTGTGCGCTTCAATTGTAATTCAAAGGACTTCAAAATGTTTTCAACAGCCTTCAAATCACGCTGTACTGTTCTCACACTTACATGAAGATAGCTTGCAAGTGAATGTGGTGTGTGCTTACCAGACGTCTTCATTACTAAATCAATGATTGATTTTTCTCTTGACGTTATAAACATGCTACCCACTCGTTTCTTTTTTTGATTCTCAGGTAATATAACAGAATAGAAAGACAGTAAGATACCATCTTTCTACTCTTTTTTGGATCATTTACTATTGATAATGTCTAACAATTCTTTCGTTGTTTGCGCTTGTACCATCTGTTCAATATTTTCTTCATCTGAACAAACCACAGCGATCCCAGAAAGAATATCTAAATGCGTACCATCTTTTCCTGCGATACCAAAGATTAGTTTCGCTTCTTGACCATCAAAATCAACACCATTAGGAACTTGAAGAACAGTAAATCCTGAACGTAATACCGCTTTTTTCGCTTCTTCTGTACCATGTGGAATTGCCACATTATTTCCCATGTAAGTTGAAGTCACATTTTCACGATCGATCATAGCATCCACATAACTTTCTTCTACATAACCGTTTTTAACTAACACTTCACCTGCAAAACGAATAGCCTCTTCCTTCGTAGCAAATTCCTGATTAAGGAAGATGTTCTCTTCGCGTAACAAATCGTCATCATCGTGATCATGATCTGCAGCCGTTACATCTGCCTCTGTTTCTTCAACCATTTCAGCTTGTTCTTCAGAGACACCGTTTTGTAGACTGTCAATTAACTTGTCATATTCCGGACTTGATAAGAAGTTATCAACTGAAATATGATAAGCATTAGGTAATTTATCTTTCGCACGCGGAGTTAATTCTTCTTGTGTAATAACTATCTGTGCATCATTTGGTAAATTACTAATTGCTGTATTGGTGACAGAAACGTCTAAATTTGCAGCTTTCACTTTTTTACGTAATAAGGAAGCTCCCATTGCACTTGAACCCATTCCGGCATCACAAGCAAAAACAATTTTATTTACACTTTCTGGAAGAGTTCCTGGATTAGATTGTAGTGCTCCAGCAACAGAACTTTTCTTCCCTTTCATTTCTTGCATTTTTTGTGTAGCTTCTTCAATATCTTCGTCTTCTTGTTTACTTGATTTTAACACAAATCCAGAAACAACGAACGAAACAATCGTAGCTACGATTACAGCAGCGAAGTTGGCGAAATAGACGCTTGCTTTTCCAGGTGTAACTGCAGCAATCGCAAATATACTACCTGGTGATGCAGGAGCTGATAAACCTCCACCTAATAGTACTAAGGTGAAAATTCCACTCATACCACCTAGAATAACAGCAATTAATAGCATTGGGCGCATTAATACATATGGGAAATAAATTTCATGAATACCCCCGAAGAAATGAATGATTCCTGCTCCCGGAGCTGATTGCTTTGCAGAACCTTTTCCAAACAGCATAAATGCTAATAAAACTCCAAGACCTGGGCCTGGGTTTGCTTCTAATAAGAAAAGAATAGATTCACCAGTACTTCTAGCCTGTTCCAGACCAATTGGAGAAAGAATCCCATGATTGATTGCATTATTTAAGAATAAAATTTTGGCAGGTTCGATAAATATACTTGTTAATGGTAATAATCCTGCAGTAATTAACCAATCCACACCTGCAACAAGTAATTGAGTAAATCCATTTACAGCTGGGCCAATACCCAAGAATGAAAGAATCGCAAGTAGTCCACCGAGAATCCCAGCTGAAAAATTGTTCACCAACATTTCAAAACCAGATCTAATTTTTCCTTCAATTGCTTGATCGAACTTTTTAATTACGTAACCACCAAGCGGACCCATAATCATAGCACCTAAGAACATCGGTGTATCTGGTGCACCTACAATAACCCCCATTGTAGCGATCGCACCTACGACACCACCACGTTGGTCATGAATCAATTTACCACCTGTGTAACCGATTAGCAATGGAAGTAAGTAAAACACCATTGGATCAACTAATTTTGCAAGGTTTTCATTCGGAAGAAAACCATCTGCAATAAATAACGCAGTAATAAGTCCCCATGCAATAAATGCACCAATGTTTGGTAGTACCATCGAACTAAGGAAGTTACCAAACTGCTGGACTTTCACCTTTATGTTTGACTGAGCCATTATATTTCTCCCTTTCCATGTAGTTTTTTATATCCCTCAATTAAATCATATGACACAGTTATCCTACCTTCAAGATACTTGAAAACTAACTTTGTCGCACGGCTGATGACAAACCTATTTTTTCTTGACAGAATACACTTTATACACAAATCGAATGTTATTCCTTGGTGTGATTGATTCTCTTATTTGACCGAGGTTGTTTTGAACTCATCAACTGCATCCCTTCATATTTTCATCATAGATTTGTCGAAAGTTATCCATAGTAAAAAGGGGGGTGATCTGTTATAAAAGAGATATATTATTGTTAGATAACTGAAAGGAAGATGAAAAATGTTTAAACGAATCTTTTTCTTTATTATTGTATTACTGACTGTTTTCCCAACTATTGTTGGTGCACATACCCACTTAGAAACATCAGAGCCTGAAGAAAATTCAGTTTTGAATGAAGATACGGGAACAATCACCTTAATTTTTGAATCAACTGTCCAAGAGCTAAATGAAATCAACTTAACACATGAAAATGGGGAAGAATTCCAACTAGAGGAAGTGACCCATGAACCAGCAGACACATTCGTTGTCACGCTTCCAGAGTCATTGGAAGATGGAAATTACACGTTGTTTTACAGTATTGTTGGTGAAGACGGACATGTGATGGAACAAGAGTTAGCTTATCAATTTGAAAGTGTAGAGGAAGAGAAAACGGAAGAAGCAATTGATGATCAAGAAACATCAGAAGAGGCTACTGAAGAAACTACAGAAGAAGAATTAATTGAAACAGACCAGGCGAAGGAAAATGAAGCTAACGACGCTACTGATGAGGAGAATGAAAATAACACACTGATAGTTGTATTCGCAATTGCCCTTGTCATTGTTGCTATTCTTGCCATCTTGATGCTTAGGAAGAAGAAAAAATGATTGTATCGATAAGTAATGGCTTGTTATACATTTGTTTCGCCATTCTTATGGGAGTATGTTTGCTTGGGGTTATTCCTAAGGATAAGAAAGCATCTGTCGACATACCCAAAAAAACGATGGCTATAGCTATTATCCTTATCCCTTTGCTTTCATTTATTTCATTGTTAGATCTTGCCTTTTCACTGAACCATTACAGTGAAGAGCCTATTATTGCAAGTATAGGTTATGTGATCAGCAATATTGCACTAGGACAAGCTTGGCTAGCATTAAGTGTGTTAGCTCTTCTATTTATCATTTTATTGTTTGTGTTACGTCACAATAAGACAATGCCAATTTTGTATACGCTTGGGCTTTTCTTAACGTTCGGAATGTTATTAACACAGGCTATCGTTGGGCATTCAGCCAGTATGGGAAGCTATCCTGGAGCGACAGCACATTTGTTTCATTATACGGCTGTTACTGCTTGGATTGGCGTATTATTTATCACCAGTTGGTTTTCAAAGAATGATGACAATTGGCAAGCGTTTATTAGTTGGTTTACCCCATTTGCCATTGGCTGTGTAGCTATTTTAGCTTTATCTGGAATGTTTATGAACTATTTTCTAAACGAAAATTTCATTAATTCATGGACATTGCCATATGGCCAAGCATTATTATGGAAGGTTTTATTGTTTATTCCGATTCTCTTTTTCGCCTTTATCAATAGCGTGCTTATTCGAAAAAGAGCAAAGAAGGATGCACAATATTCTCCTATAAATTGGTGGCGGGCAGAAAGCGTCATTATCTTAACTGTTATTGCGGTAACGGCAATAATGACTGAACAAGAACCACCACACAACATAGAACAGACACTGCAAGCAGGAGAATCGTCCATTTTATTTCAGACAATCGCTTCTGTTCCCACCACTACAGATATAATCTTAGAGTTAAACGGTCTAAGTGTATTGTTCTTACTAATAGGTCTTTTGTTTCTAGGCTGTATACTCTACACTTTCGTCCAAAAAACTTCTCCTTATATCGCTCTAGTTATGGCCGGACTTGGTGCCACAAGTCTGTACTTTGGATTAATGAATGCTGTTGCGATCTAAAAGACTAAAAAAATCACTCAGGTATATCTTGAGTGATTTTTTAATGAATGGAACACGACTTCTTTGATACTAATTGTTATATTTTATCATCTCGCTTGTACTTTCAACCCTCTTAAACTTTTATTATATGTAACAATGAACACTCCGGTAATGACGAGTAACATACCAAAAAGCTGTTGCCATTTTACACTTTCTCCATACAAGACAACAGCAATCCAGCCAGCATTAATCGGAACAAGATTCATGTAAATACTCGCTTTACTCGCACCAATCTGGTGAATCCCCATATTCCAAAGAAGAAAACCAATGACAGTTGCAAAAACAACCATGTAGATCATCTCCAGCCATGATTGACCAGACATAGCTAATACTGCTTTCCATTCCCCATCGAATAATGAGCCTATCGCAAGAAAGATCGAACCAATTAAAGTAGTAATAGTTGTTGTAAATAATGGAGAAACCCCTTGCATCACAACTTTTCCTATTAAGCCGTGGATAACCCAACTAGCTAAAGCCGCCATAAACAATAAATCCCCCTTGTTAAAGGAGAGGGAAAGTAAAGTTTGAATGGACCCTTGCATAATGACCAGAACTACACCTGTTAAGGATAGAAATAAGCCAACTCCTAAGCGTTTGCTCCATATTTCATTAAAAAGGAGAATCGCCCCTAATGTAATGAAAACAGGAGAAGTTGCCATGATTAAAGAGGCATTAACCGCATTGGTATATTTTAAAGCGATAAAGAAGAAAGCATTATAGCTGAATATTCCTGTAATTGCCATCAAAAAAAGGCCGAACCATCGTCTTCTTAATACTTTCCAATTCCATTCACCGCGTAGTAAAACAATAATCAATAATAACAGTCCAGCGGAACCAAATCGTAATGTTGCTGCTATTAGTGGTGAAATCTCCGTAATAACATGTTGAGCTGTTCCAAAAGCCCCACCCCAAAAGAGTGGAACCAAAAATAATAGAAAATAAATTTTTTTGCTCTTTTCTTCAGATTGAATACTCACTTTTCTTCCTTCCTAGCTAACCGCTTGGTGTCTTGAGACCTGTTAATCTACTAATTACCTGAAATAGATCCGAAATGAGTTTCCTCGCCATTATTGAACATTTTAATATGTTCAGTAGCAGAAACGATTCACTTTATTGAAGCATCACCAAAATAGCATACCACTCCATGTACGATTTGGCATGCTATTTGATTAGTTATTTAGTTTTTAGTTTTTTTCATCAAAATTCAAGCATTAATGTTGTAGTTAGTTGCAAATATGTTATGCTAAGTGTTGTTAATTTTTAGGAGGGATATTATCTGGATGGCTATAAGTATTATTGGCTTTTATCTATTGCCTGTATTCTCCATAATTTTATGTGTGAATTTGATTTCAATAATTAGGAAAATAAAAGATGAAGAATCTACAACCATCAATACCATTTTATTTACATGTTCTTTTACTTTCATGGCATTTTACTTTTCACTATTAATTATGCAGACATAGTTGAAAAAACAGGAGAGATACTGTATTAACGAATACGAATAAAGCGTATTTCCAAAACAAATACCCTCTCTTAGGTACTTACATGCTTTTCTTCGCAAAATCATTAGAATCGTGATGTAATTCCTCTAATTTCCCTTCAATCACAAATATAATAACTAGGAAAAAATGAAGCTTTTATACTATATAGTATGATGGAAAGTTATGGTATTCTTATTCAGGATATAGAATGGAAAGGGGAAAGAAAGATGAAACTAGGTAATATTCTTACGGGACTATCTATTATTTTGCTTTTTGGAATAGTTGGATGCGGTAGTGATGACGCTTCAGGGTCAAAAGGAGGATCAGGTGAATTTAAAGAGATAGATTCTATTGATGTTGAAGGTCATCTCGCACTTAATAATTTTTTTATAAGAGATGATGGAGAAGCTTTAAATTACGGGGAAAAAGATGATAGGCTTGCTGAACCAGATCGAATGAAAGTTTGGGTGGATGGAGAGATTGAAGAACTTGATATGGAAACCTTTGATCACTTTTCTTATTTACATCCTGAAGGTAACATTTATACAACTGTGAATGACTCGAATAATGAAACAACTCCCTACACTCTCGTGATATATGATCCTCGAACAGGGGAATCTGAAGAGTTTTTAAAAACGGTTGAACCTGAAGACTTCTTTCATGTAGGACCAAGGTATGTAAGTGAAGAAGAAGGATTAATTCCAGTGAGAAGTGACGGATATGATGAATTGAATTTTTATTTATGGGATTATCAAAATGATGAAATAGAAATGTATGAGTTGACAGAAGAATTATATGAGCTATTTGGTGAAATTGAACGAACTCATGAACCTAAACTAGCCTTATCACGCGATGCAAAATCATTGTATATCAGTTACACAGAAGGAATTTCGCACTATAATACGGAAACAGGTGAATTAAATGAAGTGTCGATTGGTGAG
This sequence comes from Gracilibacillus saliphilus, assembly GCF_010994085.1. NCBI lineage: Bacteria > Bacillati > Bacillota > Bacilli > Caryophanales > Bacillaceae > Gracilibacillus > Gracilibacillus saliphilus. Next base: position 9,840 of record NZ_WJEB01000016.1, read on the forward strand.
GATATGGATGCTAATTCAGTCAAAGTAACGTTAGATAATCAATATGCTGTCACGCGGAAATATACGGGAAGTGAGGAGATCATGGGTCTCGCTAACTTTTATATTACAGACAGAGACAGTTTTGAACAAAAAGAAATTGGTGAAGGTACAAATATTTTCCCCATTGCTGCTGGTAAGATAGTAATACAAAAAGAAAATGAACTGACAGTTTATGATACTGAAACAGATGAAACATCTCCATTTTATACGATCGAACTTGGTGAAGAAGAAGATCTTAAAAAAGTTTTAGTAAGCGGGGATGGAAATACTATCGCTTATGGGTATAAGAAAAAAGAGGACGATGAAGAAGATAAGACAATCATTAAGATCATCCGTCGTTAAATGATTGGTTTGCTTTAACACAACAAGAGTAGTCACCCACCTGTTACATGCAAGACCGCCTCATGCTTGGGCATGTGCGGTCTTTTTATAATAAACTGAGTACTTCTCGCAATGGCTTCTATACGTTTAGTACCTCTAATTCTTTTTTTATTTGAGCTATGACATATTCACGATCAGATAGATTGTTTTCAAAATCTAATTGATCCACATTAATTTTCAAAACCGGCGATGCGTCATATGCTTCAAAATATTCTCTGTATTCTTTATTCAACCTCTCCCAATATGCATCTTCTGTATCAACTTCATAACTTCTACCACGTTTGTTAATACGACGAATCGCTTCATCTGTTGATATTTCAAGATATATCATTAATGCAGGTGGCTCGCAGTGTTCAATCATATTTTTGAATAGGTCTAAGTAAATATTAAATTCCTCTTCAGACATTTCACCATTATCCTTTAACATTTTGGCAAAAATAACATCTCCATAGATAGAGCGATCCAGCACTGCCTTGTTCAATTTACTAGCATTTTTTATATGTTTGAACCGTTCATTCAAGAAGAATACTTGTAACGGAAAGCTGTACCGTTCACGGTCATAATAAAATCTATCTAAAATTGGATTATTCACAACGGGTTCTTCAAATGGTGTATACCCTAACTCGTTTACAACTATATCCATTAAAGTTGTCTTCCCTACACCTACTACACCATCTATCGTAATCATTTTCCATCCATCTCCTTCTGTCCTTTTTAACCTTTTTAAACAATCTTGATAAAAGCTTTTCATTCTATTTAGCCCCTTTTAAAAAATCTAGAACCCGTATCCCTCGAAGCTATGCAAATAATAAAGTAAAACTTTCCCCCACTGAGCACTTAAAGCTTGAATTGGCGGTCATACAGGCGATTAGCACCATGATAAAATAATAGCATATGAAAACATATTCAAAAACGAGATTTTATTGGTTCTTATAAACATGCTTTTAGTCTAAGTATTGAAAAGCAACTTGTATATTATAACACAGACTGTTCATGCGAAATAACGTTTATGAGGAAGAAAATATACTTACTTGTATAAAAGTTGAAACCCTAGAGAAGCGCTCTCAAAGACAAAAACGATTGAAACAGTGAAAAAAAGTGTCTATTAGATGGATTCTTAGGTCTAACGGAGAATTCACTCTATTTAATAAAGCTTCTTTAAGCAGTCTACTTTACTTATTAAAACTTATTTCTTATGATTGGATTTGAATTCAAAAATAGAAAGGATGAGTTAACATGGGTAAGAAAATTGCTGCACTTGTAACAGATATGGTAGAAGAAATCGAATTAACTGATCCCGCAAAAGCGTTTGAAGATGCAGGTCATACAATAGAGATTATTAGTGAAGAAGCAAACAAGGAAATAACCGGTAAAAATGGTGACAAAATCAAAGCTGATAAAGGTATTGATGAGGTAAATCCTAGTGATTATGACGCTTTATTAATCCCTGGAGGGTTTTCACCAGATTTATTACGTATTAACCCGAAAAATGGTGCATTTGCAAAGGCGTTTTTACAAGAAGACAAGCCAGTATTCACCATTTGCCACGGGCCACAATTCCTTGTAGAAACAGATCTATTAAAAGATAGAGAAATGACAAGCTTTGTGTCTGTACGTAAAGATTTAGAAAATGCTGGCGCAATAGTAAAAGATGAAGAAGTGGTTGTAGACAACAACCTGGTAACTAGCAGAACTCCTGATGACCTTCCTGCATTCAATAGAGAGTCACTTAAATTATTGGAAAACTAGTAGAAAAACGAAAAGGAAAGTGCATAGGATGACTTTGCGCTTTCCTTTTCTTAATGTTATATAACTCTCAAGCTCTTGATAGCTTGCTAAAGAGATATTAATAATAGAGTTTAAGGGGGCCAGTTACGTATTTGAATATTTCTATTTCCTTGCTTTACTTACTTTTAATTTCTTTCCTTTAACTTTTGTATGTTCCATCGCTTCCAAAACTAGAGATCCTTTGCCATTCAATATATCAACATAAGACCAGTTATCTTTAATGGTAATAATCCCAATATCGTCTGCTGTTACATTTGGAATATTTGAAATAGTACCAACAAGATCCACAGCCCGAATTTTTTTCTTTTTACCACCATTAAAATGCAATTTCATAATATCTTGATTGATTCTAGCTGTTTTATTATTTTTAACAATCCGTCGTGCCGTCATTTTTTGATTAAAGGCTTCTTTTGCTTCCTTTACTGCATCTTTCGAAGGTATCTCTCGTTTACGAAGCTCAAAACCGATATACTCCTCAATTGGTCGCAATTTTTTGTTTTCATAATCAGCCACAAAGGTGATCGCTTTTCCTTTATTACCTGCACGGCCTGTTCTACCTGTTCGATGTACATAGCTTTCTTTTTCCATTGGGACATCAAAGTTAATAACGAGAGACACATTATCTACATCTATGCCTCTGGCAGCTACATCTGTTGCTACAAGATAACGAAATTCACCCAATTTGAATCCTTTCATTACCGCAAATCGTTTTTCTTGCTCCAGTCCACCATGAATCTGTTCACAAGAGTAATGAGACTGTTCCAACTCACTCCATACTTCGTTTACTTGTTCTTGTGTATTACAGAAAATGATACAGCTATCTGGATTTTCAACAATGGTTACATCCTTAAGTAGAGCCATTTTCGCGTCTTTTTTCACTTCCAATAAACTGTGCTCTATTCGATCAGTTGTGACTTCTGTTGTAATTTCAACATTTACAGGGTCTTTCATATATTGATGGCAAAGCTTTTCGATTTCTTTTGGTAAGGTTGCCGAGTACAACATCGTTACTCTGTTTGATGGTACCTGTTTAATGATAGCTTCTACCTCATCTATAAAGCCCATTCTAAGCATTTCATCTGCTTCATCAATAACAAGATATTTTATTTGCTCTAAATCTAATGTCCCTTTTTCGATATGATCCATTACTCGACCCGGAGTACCTACAACTACATGTGTTTTTTGTTTCAGTTCATCCTTTTGAATAGTAAAGGATTCTTTGCCATATAGAGCTAATGATTTAATCCGTTTAAACCTGCCGATATTGGTTATATCTTCACGAACTTGAGCAGCTAATTCTCTAGTCGGGGCTAGCACTAATGCTTGTGGCTTATTTTCTTCCCAGACTAATTTTTCACAAATAGGAATTGCAAAAGCAGCAGTCTTTCCACTTCCGGTTTGAGACTTTACTATTAGATCTTGGTTATCCAATACTCGTGGAATGACTTCACTTTGTACCTCTGTAGGCTTATTGTATTTTAATACATCTAGTGCCTTTTTTAATTCAGTGCTTAATAGATAGCTTTCAAAATCTCTTTCATTCATTTGTTACCCTCATTTTTATTAGATTTATTTATACTATTTGCGCAGACTGTCCATCATATTCAAATATAAGAAAAGCGAATCTTTTTTCACTGTTGCTGTAATATAGACTGATCACATTATTGGAGGATGTTTTTCCTGCTAAAAAGAAAAAGGACTCTATGGAAGAGCCCTTTAATCATTATGCTTTATTAACGTTAGTAGCTTGAAGTCCGCGTTGACCTTCTTCAGTATCAAACGTAACTGTTTGACCTTCTTCTAAAGTTTTAAATCCTTCACCTTGAATAGCTGAGAAATGTACGAATAAATCTTCGCCACCTTCTACTTCGATAAAACCGAAACCTTTATCTGCATTAAACCATTTAACTGTACCTTGTTGCATATTTGTTTCCTCCTATGTGGATATCCCCACCATTTATTACTATCAATGTTCAATTTAGATAAAAGGCGAAAAGTGCAAAATTTACTCTTTTCTCTCAGACCGATACCGAACAAAAATAAGTCTTATTTAGAATAGCAGATAATGTCTGGAATAGCAACTAATATTTGGATAGACCCATTCCTATCGTTACTATATTGATTGATTTCTAATTCTTTTTCTTAAGTATAAAACATTTACCAAAGAAGAGATACACTTATACTAAATAATTAAATCAACATCTCTAATGACGTTTTATTTACATAATTTTGAAAACTAGAGAGACATTAATCATTAAGAGGTGTTCCAACATGATAAGGTTGTAATAGTAGCATTTATATTAACCATTCTATCCCCATCTATTGTATTGGCAAATAAAGAAGCGAATAACGTGACCTCTCCACTACAAGAAGAACTTGTAAGAGATTGTTATTCAGAGGCCCAGAATGGTTGAAATAGAGTATATATCATGTAAATCATGTTAAAGATTATTTTTTAGGTGGATTAAAAATGCAAAACTACAATAATGACAATACAGCAAGGCGTTACAAGGCACATGTCAGTATACTGGGAACAACACAAGTTCATCTAAGAAATCCAGATATTATTGCTTGGTGGAGTGCGGCATGTCCAGGATTCGGACATTTATTACTTTCCAAATATATACGTGGCTATTTATTGTTTATCTGGGAAGTTATAATCAATGTCCAAACGAATCTTAACCTTGCAATGATTTATTCGTTTCAAGGGAAAATGGACATGGCTAAAGAGGTTTTAGATACACGATGGCTGCTTATTTATATCCCTGTTTACCTTTTCGCCATTTGGGATAGCTATCGAACAACCATCGACTTGAATAAAATTTACCTATTGGCAGAAAGAGAAAATCATCGTTTTAACTCTTTTGTCTTATCACCAATAGAAATAAATTACCTAGATAAGAGAAATCCTATACTAGCTTGTATCTGGTCGTTATTCATGCCTGGTCTAGGGCAATTATATATCCATAGAATCTTAACGGCTGCTTTTGTAGGCATTTGGGCTATTGTCTTTTTTTATCAATCTCATGCTCTCGAGGCTGTGTCTTTATTATTTTTAGGAGAAATCCAAAAAGCAACTACAATCTTAAATCCACAATGGTTATTATTTTTTCCGTCTCTGTATGGCTTTGCTATTTATGATTCATATTCAGCGACAGTTGAAAACAACAAACTCTATGAAAAAGAACAAAGATCATATTTAAAAGACCATTATCAAAACGCTAATTTTCAGATTCTAAAAAGACAAAAAGTGAAGTGATTATAATGCAACTATTTTCAACATTTGAAAATAATACCTTTTTAGAATTAGCTATTTCTACGCTAGAGAAAAAGGGAATTATGAAAGAAAATATATATGCTGTTCCACTTGATAACCGAGAAGAAGAGTGGAAATTATTTGATACACTGCATCGTTCAGACGGTACAAGCATGATTGATATTGGTTTAGCACTTGCGACCGCCTTCTCTGTTATTGGAGCAAGTATAGGCTTTGAATTAGCATTAGGTCCAATATATTGGGGGTTAATCGGTGCAGTCATAGGCTTCATAATCGGACTTATTATTCGTCTTTTTACTGAACGGGTTATTAAAAGAAAGAAACGATTATTAAAAGGAAAACATTCAGAAGTTATTGTAATCATTGAGTGTGAGGAAACACAAGCAGAATTAGTAGAAAATATACTGTGGAATCACTTTGCGATTGGAGTCGCAAAAGTAACCTCCAAATAGAAAGGAATATAGATGTGTGGATATTCATTTTTGTCATTTTTGTATTCTTCAACTTAATTGCATTTTTTTCTCCTAAAAAGCTAAATAAGATTGAAATTTATGCTACATCCATTTTTGCTTTTGTATATGGACTTTTAACTGATATGATACTTAACCTACATTATCATTTATATGGTTATTTTCAAGAAGGATTTGACTGGCTTGCCCTGCTAGGAATATTATTGTACTTTCCTTCCATTAGTTTTTTATTTCTGAATTTTTATCCTTCTACTAAAAAGTTAGGCAATAAAGTTCTCTATATCTTACTTTGGACTGCATTTTCCGTTGTTTTTGAATGGGTTTCTTTGCAGACAGCTTTTTTTTACTACGTTAGCTGGAAACTTTGGTATTCCGCGTTATTATACCCTTTCATCTTTCTTACCCTTATTATCCATTGGAAGTTTATTCAAAAGATAAGCCATAAATAAAATTGCTTACATTGTTGGCTTCTAAGGAGTAAAAGGAATAAAGTACCTAATTCAAATTGCAATCTTAAAGTTTGGTGAAGCCAGACAATAAACAAAACGGTTCAAGGTCACCTATAAATATTGACCGATCGGACAGTTAGTGTTAAGATAAAATTATATAAAGGTTCAATCAGGAGGTTGAAATGAGTCACGATTTAAGGATTACAAAAGGCAATGAAACAAAAGAGCGTATTCTGGTTGCCTCTATGACAATCATTGCTGAAGAAGGTATCGAAGGATTAAGCGCAAAAAAAATAGCAGATCTTTTGGGGATTAGTAAGAGCAATATTTTCCACCACTTTGGCTCTGTAGATAGCATTTTAGATACCATTTTCGAGCATATACTTGTTGATTTAGTCGAACCTGTTAAAACCTATCAGGGTAAGGATTTGGAAGGATTTTTCCTTTTTCTTGGTGAGAGTATCTACTCCCTAAGTGACGAAGAGAGGTTATCTTATTCTGTTTTATTTCATTTCTATAATACGTGCTTACACAATGAAAAATACAGGGACTATTTGTTAAAGGCTAAGCACGAGATCGTTGACGCTATTGCTACACAATTATCACACTATAGCACTCAAGAAAAAGAGAGGCTTTTCAAAATTTCTGAAATGATTATTATGACGTTAGATGGTTACGGTCTCCATTCTTTACTAGAATCAGATGTCGTAACGTTTAAAGAAATTTGGACTTTACAAATAAAAGCATGGCAGTCTTTATTAAAATAACTACTGCCATTTCTTCCAAAAATAAAATTGACCGATCGAACGGTTAGAAGGAGTGCTCTATGATTAAAATTCCCTCGTTTTTCCATGAGCTATTAGGTGAGTTCCAGACGAAATCATCCTTACTTGTGATTGCTTTTTTTGTACTGATATCCGGCAGTACAATAGGTATATTAACGTTTGATGAATGGCGCGGTTTATCTTTGCTAAAACAAATTGTCATTTGGTTTTTGTTTTTAGATATTTCAGGAGGTGTTGTCGCAAACTTAACGAAGGGAACCGATATTTTTTATGAGCAGCACCCAAGAATGAGATGGATATTTATAGCCATCCATATTCAACCGATTATCCTTTCATGGGCAATGGAAATCTCCATTTACTATGGGATTATAGTTTGTCTCTACACTTTAATTAGTGCCGTAGTCTTAAATTGGATGAGGTCTTCCTCCATCCATAACCTCTTAGCCGGTGGATTAACTGGGTTAGGATTACTAATGGTGGTTTACCTTGGGCAGACAATTCCACTTTTCGCTTCCGCTATATTCATTTTTTATGTTTTTAAGGTATTGTACAGCTTTTCTGTTTTTCATCACAGGGGGGCTCATCATGAACAAACAAATTAACGAAAATCATATATCCTTACTTACTCGAGCTTTTGCGAAAGACCCTATGTTTATCCACTTATTCTCAAATCAAAAAAGAGAGCGGCAAATGAAAAGTTTAATTCGATTTATCATTAAACGAAATCATTTATTAGATGGGCTGATCCTCACAGACCATGCTACGAAGCCAAGTTACATCGCAATTGTCGATCGACCTAGCAATCTTACAAACGTATCTATAAAAGCTAAGATTAACTTAAATATCGAAATGCTTTTATTAGTATTGAAGCTACCTTTTCGTGTACTTAGGTATTTAACTAAGTATCAAAAAGTAACTTTTTCAAATGCCCCCAATGAACCACATTATTATCTAACTATGATCGGGGTAGATCCCTCCTATCAAGGAAAGGGAATAGGTAAAAAGGTTCTAAAACAGCTCGATGAAATTGCTGCGTCTTCACCAATCTCCTATTCCATATCACTTGATACAGAGAATCAGCAGAATGTTGCCTTTTATGAACGATTTGGCTATGAGTTAAGAAATACAACCATAATCGATGGACTTAGCGTTTATTGTATGACGAAATCTAAAGAATCGAATTATTATAATGTCACGTAGAACCCTTGGCAAAAGTAGGTATTAAGAAAAAACGGCAACTCACGCCGGTCGATTATTACTTTGGTAGTAATGATGAAATATTTGAACAAGTTGACTCCGGCTGCCCACTTCCCTTTCCTGAGGGTTTGCCCTTCAGCTAACTTTTTCGAGCAACCGCTCGAAAAAGTGGATCTTTAGGTCAAACAATTCCCACAAGAGTGGAAATGAGCAGCCTTCGTTAATCTGCTCTACAACATACGTCAGACTTGGCAACCTGGGTTATTCTCCAGTTTCGCTTTTTATAGTTCAAAATACTTTTGTTTCGCGGCGGATGATATCCTTTCTTCCCTTCTTTAAAAAGCCATTACAATACCACTAAGTTTATTTTGATTAACTATTTTCATAGATTCGTTCTCTTGTAGCAAACATCCATTCATATTGACGTAGTCTTAATTCAAACAAGGTAATCGGGTTGCGGTATACCTCTGGTTTTTGTTGCATTTCGCTTAGGATATCTTTATTTTCTTCAATCTCATCATATGTTTCTGCTAAGACTGCATCTAATTCATCATACGGATCTGTAAAGAATATCTTAATATCCCGTTCTAAAGATTTCCCAAATATTTCGAATTGCTGCATAAATTCATCTATAAGTACTTCGCTTGTTTTGCTGTAGTCTTTCCCTTCCATATAGTGTTTATATTTCTCATGGAGAGTTTCTTTATTTTTTGATAATGCACCCACAAGCTTTCCTGCACTTTTCCATAAAAATTGTGAAATGGTAGCATTGCTCATAAAAGTCGCCTTTGTCAACTGTATATTCCCTCTTGTCATTCGGTTCATATCCCGATTCCAGTCATCTAGTACCCTTCTGTCACACTCGAAAAATATCTTGTCTTCACCATATAGATGATTAAAACTCTCGCTCATTTCACCTAAGTACTCTTGGCTGTCATTCAGTTCCCTTTCACTATTCTCCATCCATTCTTGCAGTTCTATATATAAATCTGGTAAAACTGTCTCTTCAATATAATGATTAATTCGCTTATTTATTTCATCGTTAAGCACAGTATGAATTTTTGCAAAATCACTATCTTCCTTAATCACTTCAGAACTTTGTCGAACCAATTCTGGAATCTTTATCGTCAAATCCTTTTTCCATTCTTCTATAATTTTGCTGTATGACTTTTTAATAACTTGAACCGTATTCTCTTCTAAATCACTTAACTGATGTTGAGCACCCTTCAGTTTAGTGACTATATCTTCATTCCATTTAATGTTATCGATTAATGAATTTTCTACTTCTTCACGTTTTAAAAGCAAATACTTAATCGATTTCCGAATATAATACAAAATCTTTGACGCACGCTCTTGTTCTAAGCTATGTCCACCCATTATAGACCTAGTAAAAGCAGAAAATTCGTTTATTTGATTATTTCTTTCTCCATATGTGGAATAAGTGAATGCTTTTGCCTTTGGGAAATAAGCATCAATTCTAGATATTATTTTCTCCGTCCGTTCCATCACTTCCTGACTGTCCGTATTTCGGCCTGTATTGCATAATAGAAAATGAATAGGGAGTTCTGGTACCTGTTCCTTGATTTGAACAGCCATATCCAATTCATTACCTGTCAAATTGGAGTCCGCATTTAATACAAACAATAAGCTGTCTGCTACATACAGATAATGATTATCATCAGTCTGCGGAGTGTCAATTAAGGTAAGTTTATTTTCATTTAAAAACGGTACCGGCATCTTACAAGAAACAAATGTCTGCTTATCTTTTGTTGCTTCTTTAAACTCGTTATGTTCAGCTATACTTCTTTCTTCTTCATTCGTAATGGCATGAATTTTCGCATTATCTGCATCTTTATAAATGATGGTAGCATTAGCAGGCTCTTCTGAAACTTCCTCATCAAGCAACATGTTCACAAATGACGCCTTTCCACTCGTCTCTGTTCCTGTAATCATCAAGTGGTATTGATTTAAATTCTGCAATTCGTGAACGATCCATTCGAAACGTTTATCCAATAACAAGCCTTCACTCCCTGCCCATTTCATAATCGACTTGAAAAGCTTGAATCCATCTTCTATACCTTTCTGATCATAAGCAGACCGGCTTAACAGACTTTCCGCCTTATTAATAATAGAAGCTTCCATATCGGATGGATACATTTCGCTCCACGCTAGTACAGCTGATGATGCTATCGCAGCATCTGAAGCCGTAGATACTTTCATCCAATTGGTTAAATGACTTGGTATTAAATAAGAAAATTCTCTAATCAAAAATGTACCATTTATTAATTCAAAGTATGTTCCCCTAAACTGATTAGAAAGCTTACTCCAAACACAGGAAGGCCCCGGCTCCATGTTTAGCATTAGATCATTTATTTCTTCCAGCCAAGGAAAATATGAATCCGTTTGTTTATAACTATTCCATAGTGCTGTTGCTAAACTTTCAAAGCGATTTTGATCAATGTTAGATAAAGTCATTAATACTTCGCGGAAATAGTTTGGTTTTATTTTTACAGTATGCCCATTTTCTACATACTCTTCTAAGGTCATAAACCATGATAATGATTCTGTTCGTATTGCTTCATTAACCGCTAGCTCAACAGCATTGTCCCAATCCTGTTGGTCTTCAAAGAAAACTCGTGCTACATCAGTAACATCAGGATAGTCTGGATTTATATCCACCGCATGCTTAATCGATTCAATTGCCTTTGCATGCTTACCAAGTTGTATGTAGAGTGAAAATAGTTGTAGAAGGACTTCTGTTTTTAAAACCTCAGAATCTGTGTCAACTGCATTATAGTAGTCCTCGGCAATGGCAAGTAAATTCATTTTTGCATGAGCATCTGCTATATTTTTCTGCGCCCAAGGTTTCAATTCATTAGTAACGTTTTCCCATTTAAAAATGGCCGCCTCGTAATCTTTGTACAGAAAATAAACCTCTCCCTGAGCAAAACGAATATACGATAAATCAGGCATTTCATTTTGCTGCTCATCAGTATATAATTCACCCAATACCTTGATTGGCTCCACATTATGAATACCTTCTATAAATGTATGATAATAGGATTTACTAATTAGTTGTTTCTCCATTGTCATCCTGCTCCCCCATATTGCTTTATTTAAAACGTGCTATATATACTTCTATCAGTGGAGGTTTTTGCTCTCCACCGGTGATTAGTGAAACTTATCAGAGTATTAGCGTCCGTTCTCTTCTACCTTAGCTTCTTTGTTTTACTCGAACCTTAAAGTGGAGTTTTGCGGACGATTAGCACGGTGATAAAACTCTATCCTATATTCTAACAAACATAACCCAACACAATATTTCAATTCTTTATCATTTAGAATACAATTGTGTATCTCTCCTCAGCTGAATATAATGAATGGATTAAAAAGAGTTACTAGAATTGCTATAATGACTTCGCTTTTAGTATGAATTAACTGAAATCACCTTTTACCACTTGAACATTTAGCTTAAACACGTTAGTATAAAATATGTAAAGAACGTTTTAAAAAAATTTAACAAATTTATTAAGGAGGGATATGATTCATTTGCTTTAATATCGAAAAAGCCTGTATTCTTATATATAGTTTAAGAATACCATTACATGACTTCTATGCTTCTAAATAGGAGATAAGTTGATGTTTGCTTTTATATTAAAATATTTCTGAACTAATTTTATGTTTGGAATATTTTAAATAAATAGATAATAAGGGAGTTTTCAACAATGAACAAATGGAAGAAAGAGTTAAGTATTATTTTTACACTATTAGTGGTTGCTGTATTGACAGCATGCGGGGACACTAGTGATCCATCAAACAGTGACCAAACAGAGAAAGACCAGGAGTCACCTACAGCAGTAAATAATGAAGAAATAACAATTGGTCAAATTAATTGGGCCGAAAACATCGCTGTAACGAATATGTGGAAAGCGATATTAGAAGATAAAGGTTATAACGTCCAGTTAAATGTATTAGACATGGGTGTGATGATGCAAGCATTAGAAAGTGGCGATCTGGACGCTCATTTAGAAATTTGGTTACCGGTTCAAGATGCTAATTACCTTGAAGAGTATCAGGAAACAGTTAATTTCTCAGAAGCTACTTGGTTTGATAATGCTAAAGTAGGGCTTGTAGTTCCAGAATATGTAGAAGAAGTAAATAGTATAGAAGATTTAAATGAACACAAAGAATTGTTTGAAGGAGAAATTGTTGGTTTTGACGCTGGTGCAGGTACAATGGATGTGACGAAAGAATTAATTGATGATTATAATCTTGAATTTGAACTATTAGCAAGCTCTGAAGCTACCATGTTAGTTGAGATTAGAGAATCAATAAAAAATGAAGAACCAATCGTTGCGCCACTATGGACGCCACACTGGGCTTTCTCTAAATATGACTTAAAATTCCTAGAAGACCCACAAAACACGTACGGTGGAGTAGAAAAAATTCACCATGCTACAAGAGAAGGATTTAGCGAAGATTTTCCAAACGTTAGCGAATGGTTTAATAACTGGAAAATGAATGACGAGCAAATTGGTGAACTAATTGATTATGTGGAAAATGCTGAAGAACCACTCGATGGAGCTAAAGAATGGATCGATGAAAATCAAGAATTGGTTGATGAATGGGTAGAATAAGGAAAAAGATAAAAGAAGTTAGTCTCTCTTACTGGTGAGACTAGCTTCTTTTTTGTAGTTAAATGAGCAGACCTTACTATAGACAACTGGATAAATAGAGCAATAACCGCTCCTCCTGGGATACCTTGTTCTCTTCCTTGGATATAAGTCTTTATCCAAGGAAGAGCGATACTTCTCCAAGTAAAAAGAGCATTAAATTGCTTTGTTTTGCAATTTAATGCTCTACATCTATTTCAAAAAAAGGGGGGAATAGATTAAATATAAGTGCTTCTTATAGAAACTTTATTTGTCTTAGCGATTAACTGTTCCTGCATCGGCTGGATCAATGCCATGACGATAATAATCGGCATGAATCGGCTCTAGTGGCTTACGTCCAAGGATTAAGTCAGCTGCTTTTTCCGCCAACATCAATACAGGAGCATGGATATTACCATTAGTAACGTAAGGCATTGCAGATGCATCAGCAACTCTTACATTGTCAAGTCCATGGACTTTCATTGTATTCGGATCTACGACTGCCATCGGGTCTGAAGCTGGCCCCATTTTTGTCGTGCAGGACGGGTGCAACGCAGTCTCCGCATCTTTTGCCACCCAATCTAAAATCTCTTCATCTGTTTGAACAGAAGGACCAGGGGAGATTTCTCCAGAATTATAAGGTGCCATCGCTGGCTGAGATAAAATATTTCGAGAAACTCGAATTGCTTCAACCCATTCACGTCGATCCTGTTCAGTTGAAAGGTAGTTATAAACCATACTTGGATGGTCTTTAGGATCATTTGAACGAATCTTTAATGATCCGCGAGCATCAGAATACATAGGTCCAACGTGTACTTGGAATCCATGATCTGTTTCTGCTTTTTGTCCATCATATCTTACTGCTACCGGAAGGAAGTGAAACATCAAATTTGGATAGTCGACATCTTCATTCGAACGGACAAATCCTCCACCTTCAAAATGGTTTGTTGCTGCTGGACCTTTGCGACCGAATATCCACTGCAAACCAACCCAAGGCATCCGCCATAACTTCAGGTTAGGCTGTTCAGATACTGGTTGCGGACAAGCGTGTTGGATATAAACTTCAAGGTGGTCCTGAAGGTTTTCACCAACACCAGGAAGGTTCACTTTCGGTTTGACACCGACTGAACGTAAATGCTCTGCATCACCCACACCTGATAATTGTAATAGTTGTGGCGTATTAATCGCACCACCAGCAAGGATCACCTCACCTGCTTTCACTTGATACATTTTCCCGTTGCGTCGATATGTCACACCCTCTGCTCGTTCACCATTTATATCAATATTGGTAACGAAAGCACGTGTTCTTATCGTAAGATTGTTACGGTGCTTGTATGGGTGTAAATATGCACGTGAAGCAGACATCCTTCTACCTTTATACACATGCTTATCAAATGGTCCGAATCCTTCTTGACGATAACCATTTACATCAGGTGTTCGATTGTACCCTGCTTGGACAGCTGCATCAAAAAAGGCTTGGAACAATGGATTTTTAGCGGGACCGCGTTCCAATTTAATCGGACCATCATGACCACGAAGGTCATCATCTGGATCTGCTGCTAATGCATTTTCCAAACGCTTAAAATACGGAAGACAGTGTGCAAAATCCCATGTTTCCATACCGGGATCGGCTCCCCATCGTTCATAGTCCTTGGGATTACCTCGCTGATAAATCATGCCATTTATAGAACTTGAACCACCAAGCACCTTACCACGAGCATGCTTAATTCGTCGACCACCCATATAAGGTTCAGGATCAGATTCATATTTCCAGTCGTACAAGCTTTTCCCAGATGGGAATGGCAATGCTGCTGGCATTTGAATCAATAAATCCCATGGATAGTCACTACGTCCTGCCTCTAATATAAGAACACTCTTTGTTCCGTCTTCACTTAGGCGGTTACCAAGTACAGAACCTGCACTTCCACCGCCAATGATTACATAGTCAAATCTTTCACTCATTCTAAGAACCTCCTTATTTAAATATAAAATGAGCATATTCAAACGAAATTCAGTTATATTATTATTTAAACCAATCAAGTGGCTCTGGATTGAGATTACGGTAAATATGTTTCGTTTCTGTGTACTCTTCCAATCCCATTTTGCCTAACTCACGTCCCATTCCTGATTGTTTATATCCGCCCCATGGAGCCTGTGCGAAATATGGATGGAAATCGTTGATCCACACTGTACCCATTCGTAATGCAGACGCAACACGTTCTGCTTTATCAACATCAGTCGTCCATACTGCACCGGCAAGGCCATAAATCGTGTCATTAGCCAAACGTTCTGCTTCTTGTTCATCTTTAAAACGTTCGACCGTTAGAACAGGGCCAAATACTTCCTCCTGTACGATGCGCATATCGGAATGACAATCGATTAAAATAGTAGGCAAGTAGAAGAAGCCGTTTTGCAATTCGGGATCATCTGGACGAGAACCACCAACCAAGACTTTGGCTCCTTCTTGTTTTCCAATTTCTACGTATTTTTCAACTTTTGCCCGATGTTCATCTGAAATTAATGGACCAGACTGCGTTTCGTCATTAAATCCGTTACCTAATTTAATCCGCTTAGCTCTCTCAGCGAGTGCTTCGACAAAGCGATCATGAATCGAATCTTCTACGAGCAATCTAGCTCCTGCAGAACAAACCTGACCAGCATGGAAGAAAACAGCATTTAAGGCTTGATCAAGTGCCGTATCGAAATCAGCGTCTGCAAATACAATGTTCGGATTTTTCCCTCCAAGTTCGAGTGCAATCTTCTTCACATTGCCACTTGCCGTCTGCATAATCTTCTTACCTGTATCAATTCCACCTGTAAAAGATATGAGGTCAACGTCATGGCTTTCTGCTAGCTCGTTACCAACTGTGGCGCCTTTTCCGAGAACAAGGTTAACTACACCATTTGGTAAACCGACTTCTTCCATTAATTCTGTCACTTTAATGGTTGTTAACGGCGTGATCTCACTTGGTTTCATTACAATCGTATTCCCTGCAGCAAGCGCAGGCGCAATTTTCCAAGCTGCTTGTAATAGTGGGTAATTCCATGGCATGATTTGACCGCAAACTCCGACCGGTTCACGAACCACTTTACTTTGGCTATTTGGAATCGGTGAATCAATGATTTCTCCACCGTCTTTATCAGCTAACCCAGCAAAATAACGAAAAACCTCAGCGATATCAGCCATATCTGCACGGCTTTCTTCAATTGTTTTGCCAGTATCAAGAGATTCAAGCTCTGCTAGTTCTTCACTATCTCTTTCTATTAATTCAGCGATTTGGAGTACTTTTTTACCTCGTTCATTAGCAGGGGTATGCCTCCAATCACCATGATCAAAGGCTTCACGTGCTGCAGAGATTGCTAGTTTTGCATCTTCAGCGTTCCCTTCAGCGACTGTTGCAATAATTTCCTGATTGAACGGGTTGATGATGCTCCTACTTTCACCGGTGCGAGCCTCATTCCATTCCCCGTTGATGAACATTTTTTTCATATATTCTCCCCCTAACATTAATTTTGTTAAATTATTTTTTAACGTTTTTAACATTATAAATATATCATAGTGTTTTTTCTTTGTAAACCAGTGGCTATCTTCGGTTAAATAATTTTTGACATTCACACAAGATAAGTTATAGTTGAAATTAAAGTAGTTAAATTCATATTTAACCATTTAAATTTTACTAATAGGAAATGAGGGATATCATTGGAAGATGAAAAACAGCAAAAAGCAGAAGAATTGCTTGAAGATGCTGAGCGCTTAGTCATTGACTCGATTGCCGAAACAATGGATCTATACGGCGTCACGCCATCCATTGGAAGATTATACGCAACTATGTATTTCAAGCATGATCCTTTGACTCTTGATGATATGAAAAACGACCTTGGAATGAGTAAGCCGAGCATGAGTACAGCAGTCCGTAAGTTACAAGATATCAACATTGTAAAGAAAGTTTGGAGAAGAGGCTCTCGTAAAGATTTATTTATGGCCGAGAAAAATTTCTTCCAATACTTTTCCCATTTCTTTGGTGATAAATGGGAAAGAGAAGCAAAATTAAATCTTTCGTCCATCAATGATGCTATAGAAAAACTGCAGGAAGTCCTTAATATGGAGGAAATCGATGTAGAAATGAAACATCGAGCTAAGCAAGATTTACAGCAACTCAAGGAATATAGGAATTATTGCCACTGGTTGGAGAGACTTGTCGAATCCGTTGAATCTGGTGAGATTTTTGAGTTCTTACCGATTGAAGATACGAGTCAAGAGGATCACAAAGAGGATTAGCATATAAATGTTAATGAAAAAATCGTAATATTATCCATCGAATTCTAAAGAAATCTTAGAACCCAAAAGTTAGTTCTAAGATTTCCTTTTACAAAGATCAAAATTGTATATAAATAGATTAGAACTTTAATTTACTATTACAACTGTTACTTTAAATCATATTAAAAATTCAATAATCGATACTATTAACATGAAGAATGTTAAGCCACAAGTAATAATTTCCAAAAACCTCCTAACGATGTTCTGCTTTCTGTGGAAAAAGGTAAAAGATAAGCCTAGTAACTCCCCATGACAGGGGAGGTGTAAAAATAATAGCAAGTGGCCCTCCTATTGTTATAATAGGGATTAGGTAAGGTACTTTAATGGTCAGTATGATTCATATACTTTACCGTTTTATCAAGCCAACTGATTCTACTATTTTTTCTTTTCGGTTTACGAATGAAAATCGAAATACAAAACAACAGAATTAGTAATATACTGGATATGATAAGTTTTTTTAAAAAATTATTTCTATAATCTTCATTTAAAAACAATAAGGACAAGTCCACGATATCTGTACGAACATCTAGCATAATAAAAACACCCACCAAAAAAATAAAAATATAACAGCCAACAAATACATACGGGAATATTTGACGCCTGATAGACCATCCTTCTTAAATATTAAATAACCTATAAACAAATTAAGCAACAGTGAAATTCACTGTTGCTTACATTATGAGTACTGTTGATAAAACTGTTTCTTCACTATCAATGCAATCTAGTCTCCAGTTTTAATTTGACGTTTCTTTCAAAAGCGATAAACACTTGCTGCTCCTTCTTGCTTTTTGCTATGGTTTTAAAATTGTTTTAATGCTTCCATCTTCTTTCTCATCAAAAATGCGATAAGCTTCACCTGCTTCTGTTAGTGGCAGAGTATGTGTAATAATATCTGTTGGATCGATAAGTTTATTCTCTACCATTTTATATAAAGCTGGCATCATGTGAATAACAGGTGCTTGACCCATGGTCAAAGCTACGTTACGGGTAAAAAAGTCCCCAAGAGGAAAATTATTAGCTTCTGTCCCGTACACTCCTGTTAATTGAACGACCCCAAACTTTCTAACAGCCTGAGACGCCGTAATAATAGGACTTATTGTACCAATTTGATTATCCCCCTCAGAACCATAAGTTGTATTGGATGGAACAGTACCATCCATCCCAACACAGTCAATGACTACATCTGCTCCTCCTTTTGTTTCCTCGTGCAAAAGACTTCCAATCTCTTGAGTTTCTTTAAAGTTATACGTCTCTACATTGTTCGTTCTTTTCGCATGTTCGAGTCGGTGATCAACTTGGTCGACGGCAATCACTCGTTCTGCTCCTTTTAACCAGGCGAATTTATGCACCATCAGTCCAACCGGACCTGCCCCGAGAACAATGACCGTGTCTCCTGTTTTGACACCACTATTTTCAATACTCCAATAAGCGGTTGGTATTACATCAGAGAGAAAAAGTACACTTTCATCATCAAGTTCACTGCTTTCTGGCACTTTAAAAGAGGAGAAGTCTGCATAAGGTACACGTAGATACTCTGCTTGTCCACCAGGATAATTTCCATTTTGCTTGGAATACCCGAAGAGAGCACCTATTTCTCCATGAGGATTGGAGTTATCACACTGGCTTTCCATATGGTTGTTGCAATAGTAACAGTGACCACAGCTAATATTGAATGGAATTACCACTCGATCTCCTTTTTTTAAGTTTTTGACCTCTGGCCCTGTTTCCTCTACTATTCCCATTGGTTCATGCCCAATGATATAATCTTGCGGCAAAGGAATTCCTCCATGATAAAGATGTAAATCAGAGCCACAAATCCCACTTGCTGTTATTCGTACAATCATCTCATCTTTTTGCTGGATGGACGGCTCTTGAACTTCTTTAACCTCTACACGCTTTTCTTCTTGAAAAGTTACTGCTCTCACAAGATTCACCCCTTCTTATTGAATATTGAGGACTCTTCCTAGTCAGGAATGAAGCCTTTTTCGTCTTCTTCCCACTGTATCGTTTCATTAAACAATCTCTTTTATCACGGTGCTAACCGTCTGTAAGCCCTCGATTGATCATTGCCTCACTTTATGTAAGCAAATTTAATAGTGTGTTGTTTTTTTGAATAATGGTCATCTCATCAAATGAAGTAAAAAAATATCCTATAGAGCCTTAAAATTCCTGCTCTACAGGGTGTTTTCCATGGATACTTTTATATTTAATTGTTACTTCCCTCATCTATCTATGAAAATCATTTTTTATTCCTTTCCTTCCGGTATTTATTATCCAGGGCTTGGAAAACCTTTTCTACTACTTGTTCCTTTTCTGCTTTTTGTTTATCCTTCAGGGTAAAGTGAAGCTCGTCCTCTTTAGGTACGTTAAAGAATCTCTTTTTTCCACTTTTCTCTTTGGGGACCATTTAGATCAGCCTTTCTTTTTTAGAGTCTGGCGTTAAGCTCATGGTTAACAAAGTTTTTCCTTTTCCTCCATACAAAACCATCTCCCTTCGTAATGAAGGCAACGTCTACAGGAAGACCTACTGATTCAGTGGCTCTGCTAACTCTTCTTTTAAAGGAAGTAAGGTTAATCAGTGTTTCAGCCATATCTGCAAGGTCCTCTTTTGGTAAGGAACGTACAATACCAAGCAGAGGATTTATATAATAATCCTGTTGATATTCCCAGACAGCTTCCTTAATCGTTTGATATACATCTTTACCCAATTTTTCTAGGCTTGTAACATGATTTTCAGACAAGGAGATATCCTCTACGTGCTTCTGTATTTGAGTGGGATATTCAGTAAGTACTTTTTGAATAATATTGAAGATAGCATCCTGCATATTAGGCTCCATACCTCCCATAAAGGAGTCAATCATTTCTCTTTGGGCAAAAGGTACAATAGCAGCGGTTCCATCCTTCTGTTGATTCGTATAACTAATCTGTTTTTCTATTTCCTTGGTAAATTTCAGTTGACCTAGAATAAATCCTTCCAGACGGTAATTCAATAAGTGGGGAAATAAATCTTTATCCCCAAAACCAGCGAATACCAAGCCACTACTACCAGTGCTAAAGGAATTAGTTCTTGCAGCTTCATACGCTAATTTTATCAATTTTTCTTTCAACAGCTCTGTTAAGGAAAAGGAGATTAGGTCTTCTTCAATTTCCTCTATGATTGGACGATACTTTTCTTTAAAATCGTCATAGTTCAACTCCAGCAGAATCTCATCCTTTTGCTGGAACTCTTCAATATCTTCATCGATATATTTATCCATCCATTTGGCTACTGTATTGTCAGTTGCTTCTTCTTCACTTTCATTGATATCATCCTCTACTTTACGAACGATTTGTATTAATATTTCGTAAAAGGTGTTGTAAATACTTACCTCTTCCATTTCAGGGTTATTACATCTGTCATCATTGCGGAGAAATTCTAAAAAGTGTTCCATGTATTGAGGAAGGGTAGAAAAGGTACGCGTTCCTAAGTACTCACGATAACACTTAATGATTACTTCCCACGGAATCTCCATAAAGGAAGCAGAACCATATACCATCACTCCTACAGCTTGATCCTCTGTTAAAGAAAAAAGCTTGTTTGCCGTATTATAGACCTTTTTAATATCATCACGCCCACTTGTAATAGCACTATCTGCTGCCAATGCTATTCCTTGTTTATTCATAATTACAATTTCTGCAGTAATATTAAACCTCCTCTCTATTGATTCATTATCCTTAAACATTGAAGATTAAACTCGAAAAGCTGGAGGTATCTCCTAATTTCTTACTTTATAGGAAAATACTAATTTTTATATCGGTTCACATAAAAAAATTGGCCGGTATGATTCCAGTTCAATACCGAATTCACACCAGCCAATTTTTTGTATATTATAAGCTATAATTTTTAAGGATCAAACTAGTTTAACATCCCTATTAGCTTTCATCTTGAATTAGGGAGCTTCTACTATTGTTCCACCCCTTCAACATTTTTTGCCTCAAAACGATCAAGTAATTCACGTACTTCATCTGTTGATTCTGTGTTCATCAATTGATTTCTTAATTCACTCGCCCCTCTAAATCCACGAACATATATCTTAAAAAAGCGGCGAAGAGGCTTGAACAGACGTGATTCTATTTTTGAATATTTATCGAAAAGATCGAGATGTAATCTCAAAAGATCGAGCAATTCTTTACTACTCGGATCTCTTGGTTGCTTTTCAAAGGCAAATGGATTATGAAAAATTCCACGTCCAATCATCACCCCATCAACACCATATTGCTCGACAAGTTTCAATCCGGTTTGACGATCCGGGATATCGCCATTGATCGTCAAAAGTGTATTTGGTGCCACTTGATCACGTAGTTTTTTTATTTCCGGAATTAATTCCCAATGAGCATCAACTTTACTCATTTCCTTTTTGGTACGGAGATGAATGGAAAGATTAACGATGTCTTGTTTCAAGATATGCGTGAGCCAATCGCGCCATTCTTCTACGTAAGTATAACCAAGCCTTGTCTTCACACTTACAGGCAACCCTCCTGCTTTCGCTGCTTGAATGATATCTGCTGCAACTTCTGGACGACGGATGAGCCCACATCCTTTACCACTTTTTGTGACATTAGGTGCTGGACAACCCATATTGATATCGACACCCTTAAACCCTTCTTTTGCCATACCAATGCTCATTTCCCGAAAGTATTCAGGCTTGTCCCCCCAAATATGGGCGACCATTGGTTGTTCATCCTCTGTAAATGTCAAACGCCCACGAACACTTTGTTTTCCGTCTGGGTGACAATAACTTTCCGTATTGGTAAACTCTGTAAAAAACACATCCGGTCTAGCTGCTTCACTCACCACATGACGAAACACAACATCTGTTACATCTTCCATTGGTGCTAATATAAAAAACGGTCGTGGTAAATCACGCCAAAAATTTTCTGTCATAATTAAAATCCTTTCGTTACCGGAGATAAGACTTATCCTTATCCCAAAATTAAAAAAGCAAAGTTTCTTTGCTTCTTTTATACTTATACCATGTTTAAGTACCTTTAATCAAACTGATCGTAATAGTTTATTTTATACCGCCCATTTTCTCGCCTGTTTTGTATCTTTTTTCGGAAGTTAAAAATATATATTGGTGAAAATAACAAATTAGAATGAAAGAATAGAACCCCGAATTCGCAAGAGAATGTTTACGAAATCAGGGTCGGACTATTAAATGTATATTATATTTAACTAGAGTATTTTTTAGTTAAACACATTCCCTCATCCCCTATAGCTAACAGCCAATCCCTTCAAAAAATTACGTGCATATTTATCGCCACATTCTTTGAAATGCTTATGTCCCTGTTTTCTTAATAAGGCTCCTAATTCACTTTTGGAAATAGTCACGCCTACCCCTTTTAATATTTCAATAATATCCTCACTTGTTAATGTCAGTGCTATTTTTAACTTTTTTAAAACGATGTTATTAACAGGTTCATTGGACAGTGGAGATCTTTCGGGTTGCCCTGGTTTTGGCTCTTGTTTCCCTCTTTTAAAAATGATTAAGCCGTTTAAAAATAATTCCAAATTCTTATTATTTACATTTATACTCTCATCATCTTCAACATCATAATCGTAACCATCTTTTGGTTTTGTGAGCATTTTTTGCACTTCTTCTATTGTTACTTCCATACCACCAAGTTTAAAAATCTCTACCATATCTTTATCTTTAATATCTAATGCATATCTTAGTCTAATTAATATATCGTTATTAGTCATCTATAAACCTCCTACATTGGAAAAGAACGAGCATCACCTCTTGCAGTGTACTTGTATCCTGTTAAATAATTTGTTACATTTTCCGTTCCAACCAGCAAACATTCTCAATGTGAGTCGTTTGAGGAAACATATCAACCGGCTGCACTTCTTTTGTCTCATATCCACCATCTTCTAAAATCCGCAAATCCCTTGCTAATGTTGATGGATTACATGAAACATAAACTATTCGTTTTGGCTTCATTTCTAGCATTGCTTCTAGTAATGCTTCATCACAGCCTTTTCTTGGTGGGTCCACGACAATAACATCAGGCTTAAGCCCTTGTGCTCGCCACCATGGCATTACTTTTTCTGCTTGTCCTACAAAAAATTCTGCATTGTCAATGTGATTTAGTTTCGCATTTTCTTTGGCATCACTTACTGCTTCCGGAACAATTTCGACACCATATACTTTTTTCGCCTTTTGTGCAAGGAATAGCGAAATTGTCCCAATGCCGCAGTAAGCATCAATTACGGTTTCACTTCCTGAAAGATTGGCGTACTCCAATGCCTTCTCATATAACTTTTTCGTTTGTGGCGGGTTTACTTGATAGAATGATTTAGCAGAAATGGCAAACTTAATATCTCCAATCTGATCATAAATATATTCTTCTCCCCATAGCACTTTCGTTTTCTTACCAAGAATCACGTTGGTACGATCAGGATTAATATTTTGGACGATTGATTTAACATGAGGATTGGTTTCCGTTATTTCCTTGATTAATGTCTCTAACCCATTTACTTTTTCTTTTCTTGTAACTAATACGACCATTGTCTGCTTTGTTTCCTGGCCAGATCTCACCATAATATGTCGCAAAATACCACGGTTATTTTTCTCATCATAAGCCGGGATCCCTAATCGATTGGCAATTTCACGGACTGCCTCTACCATGCGGTCATTTACTTCATCCGTGATAATACAGCGAGCCATATCATCAATAATTTCATGACTTCTTTTTCGATAAAATCCTGTAATTAATTGACCATTTTTCGATCCTACTGGCATTTGAACTTTATTACGGTATCGCCATGGATCCTCCATACCAATCGTTGAATGAATCGGGATATCTTCAATATGTCCGATCTTTTTCAAAGCGTTTTGTACTTGATTTCGTTTCATGTCGAGTTGCATCTCATAACTCATATGCTGCAACTGACAACCACCACATTGATAATACACATTACACGGTGGTTTGACACGATCTTCACTTTCCTCTGTCACTTCAATTAATCGACCAAATCCGAAATTCTTTTTGACCTTAGTTACTTTCACTTCAGCTTTTTCACCAGGTAATCCATAAGGCACAAAAAGTGGGTAGCCATCTATCTTGCCGACTCCGGCACCTTCGTGAGTTATATCTTCAAAAGTTAATTCGATTGTTTGATTTTTTGTTACAGGTGGGGTTGTTTTTGTCATAATATCAACGTCCTTTTTCTCAGGTAAAATGTCTTCTTTCGTCAGTCGACATTCTCTCTTATCATATGTTGTCCAAATTTTATCATAGCTAATGACAAATAGAAAATTTCCGTGTCTAATTTAATCATTTCCTGGGAAATATTTTATCGAAAAATAAAAGGTACACTCTCCGACAGAATGCACCATTTTTAACTATTCAATTTTTGCTTGTTTTTCGATAAATCCCTCGGAAACGAAAAATTCGATATGCTGATACAGGTTTTCAAATTCACCAGGTAGCAGACCGCCATACTCTCCATCTAGATTAAGCTGCATTTTTTCCTCAGTATGGACTTTAATCCGGTTCGCTCTCGTGTAAAAAATATTTTTGTCGTCTAGATGGGCACCTTTAGTAGCAAGACTAGCAATGCGAACAAATTCGGCTAGATTCGTCTTGCGAAGTATGACTAAATCAAAATAACCGTCATCCATTATAGCTTCTGGAGCAATTTTCTCAAAGCCGCCTACCGAGTTGGTATTAGAGACAAGAAAAAGCATGATCTCATCGTCAAACCATTTTCCATCATACTCAATTTGAACTTTGGTTGGTTTTAAAGATGGAAGCATCTCAATACCTTTCAAATAATAAGCGAGCTGGCCGAGCATCGTTTTTAATTTGCTTGGAACTTCATAGGTTAATTCTGTTAACTTGCCGCCACCTGCAATATTCATGAAGTAATGATCATTTACTTTACCGATATCAAGCTTGCGAGTATGATGCTCGAGGATCACACTAACAGCTTTCTGGATCTCACGAGGAATCCCTAGTGCTCTGGCGAAATCATTGGTTGTCCCAACTGGAATAATCGCTAGCTGTGGCCGATATTCCTGCTCTGCCATACCATGAATGACTTCATTAATGGTACCATCCCCACCTGCAGCAATTATCAAATTAAATTTACGATCTACTGCAATTTTCGCAGCGTTTGTCGCATCACCTTCACATTTAGTAGCGTGGGCTGATGTTTCATATCCAGCTTCTTCAAAGCGCCTCAATACCTCTGGCAGCTCCTTTTTGAAAGCCTCACGACCAGACGTTGGATTATAGATAATGCGTGCACGTTTCATACTCATTCTCCTCTAAGTGTTACATCCTACCTTAATCATAATCATTTTGGATAAAAATGCAAATCTTTACTCAAAATGATACCATAAATTTTTTATGGTCACTTTTCATACTTTTATGGCCACTTATAAATATATCAATTAAATAGAAGGCTGTGCGATGGAACACAGCCTTCCTTTATTCATATTATCGTTTTTCGATTTCTTCTTTGATGATCTTGTTAACCATCGGTGGGTTGGCTTGTCCTTTTGTAGCTTTCATGGTTTGACCAACAAGGAAACCAAGGGCTTTGTCTTTACCATTTTTGAAATCGATGATCGATTGTTCATTTTCGTCAAGGATTCCTGTGATGATCTCGCGAAGTTGACCTTCATCAGAGATTTGTACAAGGCCTTTATCTTTGACGATTTTTTCTGGGTCTCCACCATTTTCTACAAGCTCTGCGAAGACCTTTTTCGCCATTTTAGAGGAGATGGTACCATCCTCAATAAGCTGAATCATTTTCGCAAGGGCTGCTGGCGTCATCTTTAAGTCTTGAATTTCAACTTGTTGTTTGTTCATATAAGCAGAAACTTCACCCATGAGCCAGTTAGATGCTTGTTTTACATCTGCACCTGCTTCGATCGCTTCTTCAAAGAAGTCAGACATTTCTTTTGTACTTGTTAATACACCTGCGTCATAAGCTGGCAAGTCTAACTCTTTCACATAACGCTCACGGCGAGCATCTGGTAATTCTGGAATTTCAGCGCGAATACGCTCTTTCCATGCATCATCAATATAAAGTGGAACAAGATCTGGTTCAGGGAAATAACGATAGTCATCAGAACCTTCTTTGACACGCATAAGAATTGTTTCCTTCTTTTGTTCATCGTAACGACGAGTTTCTTGAAGGATTTCGCCTCCGTTTAGTAATACTTCACGTTGACGCTTTTCTTCAAATTCCAATCCTTTTTGTACAAAAGAGAAAGAGTTTAAGTTTTTCAATTCTGTTTTTGTACCGAATTCTTCTTGCCCTACTGGACGGATCGAGATGTTGGCGTCACAACGTAGAGAACCTTCTTCCATCTTACAGTCAGATACGCCTGTATATTGAATGATGTTTTTTAATTTTTCCAAGTAAGCATATGCTTCTTCTGGAGTACGGATATCTGGTTCGGATACAATCTCTACTAGTGGTGTACCTTGACGGTTATAATCCACTAACGAATATCCGTCATCACCATGGGTTAATTTCCCTGCATCTTCTTCTAAGTGAAGACGAGTGATGCCGATTTTTTTCTTTTCACCGTTAACTTCAATTTCAATCCAACCATTTTCCCCGATTGGTTGATCAAATTGGGAAATTTGGTAAGCTTTCGGGTTGTCTGGATAGAAATAGTTTTTACGGTCGAACTTTGTATTTGTTGCGATGTCACAATTGATTGCCATTGCTGCTTTCATCGCGTAGTTAACTGCTTCTTCATTTAAAACAGGTAATACACCTGGGTATCCTAAGTCAATGGGGTTGACATTCGCATTCGGCTCTGAACCAAATGCATTCGGACTTGGACTGAAGATTTTGGACGCTGTTTTTAATTCGACGTGTACCTCTAAACCAATAACTGTTTCAAAATTTGTCATTACCTGTCACCTCCTAAATTAGGACGTTTCTTGTGATGATCTGTTGCCTGCTCATATGCGTAAGCCGTGCGATAGATCGTTGACTCATCAAAGTGTCTGCCAATGATTTGTAATCCGATCGGTAAGCCTTCACTTGAGAATCCACAAGGGATCGACATTCCCGGAAGTCCAGCAAGGTTTACAGGTGTTGTTAAAACATCATCTGTATACATCGTTAATGGATCATCGATTTTTTCTCCGATTTTATATGCTGGTGTTGGAGTTGTAGGTCCAATTACTACATCGTACTCATCGAAGATTTTTTCGAAGTCATTTTTAATTAGGGTACGTACTTTTTGAGCTTTTTTGTAATAAGCATCGTAATAACCGGAGCTTAATGCAAAGGTACCTAGCATAATACGACGTTTCACTTCGTCACCAAAGCCTTCTGCACGAGACTCTTTGAACATATCAATCATATCAACATTTTTCTCTGTACGTTTACCGTAGCGAACCCCATCAAAACGTGCTAGGTTGGCACTTGCTTCTGATGCAGCTAGTAAGTAATAGGCTGCAACCGCATATTTAGAGTGTGGTAACGATACTTCTTCCCATGTTGCACCTAATTCTTCATATTGTTTTAATGCCGTAAGGACCGCTTCTTTTACTTCCGGGTCTACCCCTTCTTGTAAGTACTCCTTTGGTACCGCAATACGTAGACCTTTCACATCTTCTTTAAATGCATCACTATAGTTTGGAATATTTACATTAGCAGAAGTGGAATCCATGTTGTCATGACCAACAATTGCTTGTAATAAGTGAGCATTGTCTTCTACTGTTCTTGTAATTGGTCCAATTTGATCGAGTGATGATGCGAACGCTACAAGACCAAAACGCGATACAAGACCATATGTAGGTTTCATTCCAACCACACCACAGAATGCTGCTGGTTGACGAATGGAACCACCTGTATCAGACCCTAGTGAGAAAAATACTTCTCCTGCTGCTACAGCTGCCGCAGAACCACCACTAGAACCACCAGGAACATAATCTGTATTCCAAGGGTTGCGAGTATTTTCATAGCTGGAGTTCTCTGTTGAAGAACCCATCGCAAACTCGTCCATGTTTAATTTCCCGATGTTCACCGTATTTTCTTCGTTTAACTTTTGTATGACGGTTGCATCATACAAAGGGTCATTCAAGTTATCAAGGATTTGACTCGCACAAGTGGTTCGCAATCCTTTTGTTACGATATTATCTTTGATTCCGATTGGCATCCCGTATAGGATCGATGCATCGGAACCTAATTTTTCATCTAACTCTTTTGCTTGGTTTTTTGCTTCTTTTTCATTCAATGTCAAAAATGCTTTGACTTGATCATCTACTTCATTAATTCGTTTATATGAAGCTTCGACAAGATCACTAACAGTAATTTTTTTGTTATGTAGTTTTTCTTGTAATTCTTTTAACGTATAATCAAAAAGTGACAAAAGAAACCCTCCTTATTCAAGAATTGATGGCACACGGAATTGACCATCTTTTTGATCTGGTGCATTCTTCAATGCATCTTCTTTCTTAATCCATTCTTTCGGCTCATCTTTACGCATTACATTTTTTAAATCTAAAACGTGAGTAGTCGGCTCGACATTATCGGTATCTAACTCATTTAAAAGCTCTGCATAGTTGATGATATCTCCTAATTGTTGGGTAAATGTTTCTACTTCTTCCTCTGTTAATGCTAGGCGTGCTAAATTGGCAACGTGTTTTACTTGTTCTTTTGAGATTTCTGTCATATTGCTTCACCTCCATATATAGTTGAAAATCATTCATTTATTAGTAAAATCCATAACGTTTACCACAGTCCTAAACGTCTGTAAGCCCCCACTTTAAGCTTCCCGTAACACATGGAAGCCAAGTGGGGGTTATCAGACGCTAACACCCTGATAAGTTTCGTTAATAATCAATGGGGAAATTCCCCACTGATCATATTCTCACTTTATTCTATCATTAATCCTATCTTTGCAAAACTTTTTTGAATAGAATTAACGGTAGACATGGACAAATCCTTCCTCTTCTCCTGCCTTTCTTACAATTAAGGCTTCTTGTTTATCTCCTGAAGTAATATTTACCTCCAACTGATAATCGCTAGGAAAGCCTGATAATACAAGTCCATAAGCATATTGGGTAAAACCAATTAACTCGGCCTTTCCGTAAAATGAAACTGGAATTTCTACTGTTAATTTACGCAGCTCACCATTTTGGAAAAAGCCTTTTCCGATTACACTGACATAGTTAGGAAAATACGAAGCGATATCTGACTCAAAGTCCACTAATGTCGCCCATACATCCGGATACGTATTTTCTCCATAATTAGACGGGAACAAGACATTCTCTTCATTTAATTCTTGCCAGTCATCAACAGATGAACTATCACCAGCGACATTTGCCTTAGCTAAAAAGTTACCAGGGACAAGGGAATTTTGTGACTCTTCACGGAAGATCGTTAACATTATTGGGACATTTCCTAACCCTTCCATCTGACGAATTCGTTGTACTACTTCATCCGCTATTTCCTCTGCTTCTGACCGCATCTCACTTTCTGATATCTCTTCTTCATAATAGGGGGAGTATGTACCGTCATCAAATTGTGTTCGAAAACGATAAACAGATTTCATCGCAATTCCGATTGAAATTCCTGCTAACTCAACAGAATCATCTTCTGTCTTTCTTAAATAATTTTGTTCCAAAATGTGTGACAAGTATTTTGGATTGTCTTTTTCTTCTTCTATTAACTCATCATCGTCTTTAGATTCATCTGCTTCTGGGTTCAATCCCTGTGGGTTATCCTCTTCATCATAGCGATCTAACCACTGATATAATATGTTATCAGTCAAATATTGACCTTCTTGAAAGTAATAAGTATCCGGATCATATACTTCCATCGAGTGACGACGTAATCCTTCTTCAAGTTCATCGATATCGAGTCGATTTGCCACTTGGTTCGTAATCACACCTCTTGCCTGACTTAAATTAGAGTCAATCAATACCCGATAATTATCTTCCAAATTATATTTTGGAACAATCGCTGTCTCTTCTAACGATTCATCGTCGATACTTTCATCAATTACGGCTTCCTCCTGTTCTCCAAAATCAGGTGCACAACCGGCTAAAATTAATACAACGATGAAGAGGCTAGCTAGTATTTGTTTCATTATGCTTCCTCCTCTAATATTTCTTGGAGTTTTGCCTCATCCCAAACTTCAACCTCTAATTTTTTCGCTTTATCTAATTTAGATCCAGCATCTTCTCCGGCAATCAGCAAATCTGTCTTTTTACTTACGCTGCCTGTAACATTACCGCCAAGCGCTTCAATTTGCTGCTTCGCTTCCTGCCTAGTATAGATTGCTAATTTACCTGTTAAGACAACAGTCTTACCTGAAAAAGGACTGTCCGCTGCCACTTCACTTACTTTTGGTCCTTGGTAGGTGAGGTTTAAGCCTAAATCTTTCAACTCGGAAATAAGCTGTTTTACTTGATCATCTTCAAAATAATGAACAATCGAGTCCGCCATTTTATCGCCGATTTCATCAATCGTAATTAAGTCTTCAAAGCTTGCTTGCTGCAGACGGTCCATTGTTTCAAAGTGTTCTGCTAATGTTCTTGCTGCTTTGGAACCGACAAAGCGTATACCTAGACCAAAGAGCAATCGTTCCAGTGAGTTTTGCTTTGACTTTTCAATCGCAGTTAACAAGTTCTCTACAGATTTTTCACCCATACGCTCCAGCTTCAGCAATTCCTCACGCTGTAACCGATAAAGATCGGCAATGGTGTGAATATATTCAGCGTGGAAAAGTTGCTCTATAACTTTTTCTCCAAGTCCGTCGATATTCATCGCAAGCCTTGAAACAAAGTGAATCAAACCTTCTTTCAATTGCGCCGGACAATTTGGATTAATGCACCTTAGTGCAACTTCTTCCTCTAAACGTACGAGTTCATCCCCACATGATGGGCATGCTTCTGGCATCGCAAAAGGTTCCTGTTCCTCTGTTCGCATATCCTCGACTACCCGAACCACTTCAGGGATAATGTCGCCAGCTTTTTTAATAACAACTGTATCCCCAATACGGATATCTTTCTCCTTGATTAAATCTTCATTATGCAATGATGCTCGTTGAACGGTAGTACCAGCCACTTTAACCGGCTCTAGGATAGCTGTAGGTGTAACAACACCCGTTCTGCCAACACTTAGTTCGATATCGGTAAGCTTCGTCACCGCTTCTTCTGCTGGGAATTTATAAGCAACTGCCCAGCGCGGACTTTTCGCTGTAAAGCCAAGCTGTTCTTGTGCTTCGAGATTATCTACCTTTATCACGATACCATCAATATCATAGGAAAGGGTCGCTCTTTTTTCTACCCATTCTTCGACATATTGAATCACTTCTTCAATACCATGACATTTTCGCCATTCTGGATTTGTTTTAAAACCTAACTCTTGAAGATAAGTGAGACGTTCACTATGTGTTTCTAATGAACCGGATTCCCATTCACCAACAGCATATAAGAAAATATCCAAATGACGTTTGGCCGCGATTTTCGGGTCTAACTGACGTAATGAACCTGCCGCGGCATTTCGTGGATTGGCAAAAGGCTCTTCTCCATTTTTTTCACGCGCTTCATTTAAAGAGACAAATGCTTTCTGTGGCATATATGCTTCCCCACGAACTTCAATCGGGGAAGGATCCTTAATTCTAAGCGGAATACTTCTGATCGTTTTTAAATTACTGGTAATATCCTCACCAGTAGTTCCATCGCCACGGGTCGCCCCTTGGACGAAAAGACCATCCTGATAACGTAGGGAAATCGCTAGCCCATCTATTTTCAATTCACAAACATACGTCACATCGTCAGTGGCTAAACCTTCACGAACACGGCGGTCAAAATCTTTTAGCTCTTCTTCATTAAAAGCATTACCTAAACTTAACATCGGAACACGATGGGTTACTTTTTCGAATTGTTCTAAAGGTTCTCCTCCAACACGTTGGGAAGGTGAGTCAGGTGTAATCAAATCAGGAAATTCTGCTTCTATTGCTTTTAATTCCTTCATTTTCGCATCATATTCGGCATCTGAAACACTCGGGTTATCTAACACATGGTATTGGTAGTTATATTCGGTTAATTCTTCTCTTAGCGCTGCTAATTTCTCGCGTACCTCTTGTTCTGACATTGGACGAACACCTCCTTTTTACACTTTCGTAATCGGGGCAAATTTGGCGAGTAGTCGTTTAATACCAGTTGGTGCCGGGAAAGCAATGTCTAATTCCATCGCATCACCAGAACCTTCCACTTTGACAACTGTTCCCTGTCCCCATTTTTTATGGTTCGCTTTGTCACCAACATTCCAAGCTTCTT
Source organism: Gracilibacillus saliphilus (assembly GCF_010994085.1). Taxonomy (NCBI): domain Bacteria; kingdom Bacillati; phylum Bacillota; class Bacilli; order Caryophanales; family Bacillaceae; genus Gracilibacillus; species Gracilibacillus saliphilus. The sequence continues at coordinate 42,502 of NZ_WJEB01000016.1, forward strand.
TCTCCCCACCTGTTGTTTGATTGACATGACGCATTGGTTGACGTTTCGGTTTTTCTGGCTGCTTTTCAAAAGGTAGATCTTGATCTTGAATCGCTATTTTATCGAAGGAGCCAAACCTCGATTCCTGTATCTCTTCTTTACCTTCTAATAAATCAGCCGGGATTTCATCAATAAAACGGCTTATTGGGTTCATATTCGTTCGACCAAATAATGTCCGCATCTTCGCATGGGATACGTGAAGGAGCTCTTCAGCTCTAGTAATTCCTACATAAGCGAGGCGGCGCTCCTCCTGCATCTGCTCTTCGTCCATCATCGACCGACTGTGTGGAAAAACACTCTCTTCCATACCAATCAGGAAGACAACAGGAAACTCTAACCCCTTCGCTGCGTGCAAGGTCATCATCGTGACACTGTCATCTGCTGTCGGATCATCATCCATCCGGTCAATATCTGAGATCAATGCTAAGTCTGTCAGGAAATTGACTAATGTTTTGTCCACATTGGTTTCCTCAAAATGTTTCGTAACGGTTTTGAATTCTTCAATGTTTTCTAAACGTGTCTGTGCTTCAATGCTTCGTTCATTATGGAGCATTTCTTCGTAGCCTGTTTTTTCAATGACTTGTTCAACCATATCAGTTGCGGATAAAAATTCCTGCTGTTGTTCCCAGTTTTTGATCATTTGGCCAAACTCCATTAACGATTTTGCAGCTTTAGCACTGACACCGACAAAGTCTACTTCCTGCACGGCTGTATATAAGGAAATATCATTTGCCGTAGCATAAGCTTGGAGCTTGTCCATACTTGTTTTTCCCACACCTCGTTTTGGCACATTGACAACACGGACAAAGCTGATGTCATCATCTGGGTTGACGATCAAACGTAAGTAGGCGAGCAAATCTTTAATCTCCTTACGATCATAGAACTTCGTGCCTCCTACCATTTGATAGGGGATATTAGCTTTCATAAAGGTTTCCTCTATTGCACGGGATTGGGCATTCGTACGGTAAAGAATCGCAATATCTTTATGCTTATATTTGTTTTCCTTGATTAATTCTTCAATCCGCTCGGCAACAAATAATCCTTCTTCTCGTTCTGTTGATGCTTGGAAATAACGAATTTTGTTCCCGTCTTGATTCTCTGTCCAGAGATTTTTCGGTTTTCTGCCCATATTATTTTCAATAACTTGGTTGGCAGCCTGAAGAATCGATTTCGTTGAACGATAATTTTGTTCGAGCATGACAACACGGGCGGACGGATAATCCTTTTCAAAGGAAAGGATATTAGAAATATCAGCACCACGCCATGCATAGATTGATTGATCGGAATCCCCAACTACACAGAGATTTTGAAAACGAGCTGCCAGCTGTTTTACTAGTGAATATTGGGCATGGTTAGTATCTTGGTACTCATCAACATGAATATATTGAAAACGACGCTGATAGTACTCCAATACTTCCGGTACCCGTTTAAAAAGGTGAATAGTCTGCATAATTAAATCATCGAAATCTAGAGCTTGATTTTTCCGTAATCGCCGCTGATATTCGGTAAAAACTTCGGAAACTTGGCGATCAAAAAAGTTGTTTACTGATTCCGCAAATTTTTCAGGTGTTATTAGTTCGTTTTTCGCACTGCTGATCATACCTAGTATTGCTCTTGGTTCAAATTTTTTCGCATCAATATTTTTATCCTTTACGATATTTTTGATTACCGTTAGCTGATCACTGCTATCGAGTATCGAAAAATTACGACTATATCCAATTCTATCAATATCTCTTCTCAGGATACGTACACACATCGAGTGGAAGGTTGATACCCACATATCCGCTCCATATGGTCCAACAAGTCCTGCAATCCTGTCTTTCATTTCACGTGCCGCTTTATTGGTAAACGTAATCGCTAAGATGTTTCTTGGTGAAACTTCCTTTTCATCTAATAAATAAGCAATACGGTAGGTTAGTACACGTGTTTTCCCACTTCCGGCACCAGCCATGATTAACAAGGGGCCTTCTGTATGTTGTACAGCCTCACGCTGTTCTTTATTTAATCCTTTTAACAAGTCGTGCATCATCCGACTCATTGTAACACCGTCCTTTTACTTTGTTACTTTAACCGTTTTTAATGCTTCTTTTGGATTATCATATAGGGCATTACCGACCACAATGATATCCGCATATTCGCTCATTACAGCGGCTTGTTCTTTTGTTTCAATCCCACCGCCATATATTAATTTCGTGTGCCCGAGTTCTTGACTGATCGATTGAACTAATGACGGATCACCATATGTACCACTATACTCTAAATAGAAAAAAGGCAAGCGGAATAAATGTTCTGCCATTCTTGCATAGGCGATTGCTTCATCTTGTGTCGGCAGCTTGCAGCCTGCATGCTGAAACACTTTGGATTCTTCATTCATAATACAGTAGCCTTCAGCAAACATCTCTTCCCAATTAATGATATCGCCATATTCTACTACTGCTTGATGTTGGACATCCATCATCCATTTTTTATCTTGACTGTTTAACACCAGTGGTACGAAGTAATAATCATAACCTGGTGTCACTGATTCAATATTCGATATTTCTAAGATAACAGGCACTGTATGACGGCGAATTCTGCTTAATAATTGTAAGACGCCATCCAATGTTACATCGTCTGTACCTCCGACCATGATCGCATCTGTTCCTGATTCACATATTTTATCTATCATTTCCTCAGAGATCTCTTTAGCTGGATCTAGCTTGAAGATATGTTTCCATTCGTCGATATTATACACCTTATAATCCTCCAATAATGACGATTCTATATCCATTATTTCATTATAGCAAAAATATACACCTTTTTAGAATGATATAGGAGAGAATTTAAGAAAACATCGTAATCTTTTTTATAGGAGTTGATAAAGAGAGCTGCAACGAGGTTCTTACGGACACAATCATTTAAAATAGAAGAAAACTGTCCATAAGATCTATTCTTATGGACAGTTTTCTCCAAACATAGCTTAAATTGTCCGTAAGTTACTAAGAAAAACCTTCTACCGTAGCCTGCATCCAAAATCAAAAGGGTAAAAGACACATCCTTAAAAGCGTGGCTTCCGGTATTGTACAGTGTTCTTCACGAAAAGAGTGTATCATTAAGCAAGCTGTTTCTTCTCGTCTTTTATAACGATCCCGTCCTGCAATATGATCGTTCGTTTTGTGTAATCTATTAATTCGTCCTCATGTGTGACGAGAATAATGGTAACACCAGATTGGTTTAGTTCTTGCAAAATATCCATGATTTCAACCGTCGTTTTGGAATCTAAATTACCAGTTGGTTCATCTGCTAATAATAATTTCGGTTTATTAGCCAATGCCCTCGCGATTGCTACGCGTTGCCGTTGTCCACCCGATAATTGGCTAGGCATATGCTGCATACGTTCGCCGAGCCCCATTCGTTCTGCCAAGGCTTTTGCACGTTGTTTACGCTCTTGTTTTCCAATATTTTGATATAACATTGGCAGCTCTATATTTTTCCATACGTTTAACCTAGGTAGTAGGTGAAATGATTGAAAGATAAAACCTAAATAATGATTACGGATATCTGATAGCTGATTTACATTTAGATGCTGTACATCCTTATTATTCAGCCAATATTCACCAGAAGTCGGCTGGTCCAAACAACCTAATATATTTAATAAAGTCGATTTACCCGAACCTGAACTTCCCATTATCGCAGTAAATTCGCCTTCTTCAATTGTTAAATCGACACTTTTTAATGCATCTACCTTTTCTTCCCCAGTGATATATTGCTTTGTAATTCTTTTCAATTCAATTAATGCCATGCATATGCCTCCTGTTATTCATAACGTAATGAAACGATCGGATCAAGTTTAGCTGCTTTCTTGGCTGGATAGAACCCTGACAAAATACCAATAATGGTCGTAATGCAAAAACTGATCAGAAACACAGGCCAATAGAACACAAAGCTCATTTCAGCTAACTGTGTGACTAACAGTGCCAATCCCAATCCAAACAAACAGCCTATTAAACCACCAAGTGAAGTTAACACCAATGTTTCAATTAAAAATTGTTGGAGAATATGCCGTGGCTTAGCGCCGATTGCTTTGCGAATTCCGATTTCCCGTGTCCGCTCCATGACTGATACTAGCATAATATTCATGACACCGATACCGCCAACTAATAATGAAATACCCGCGACAGAACTGATAATAGCTGTAAAAATGCGCAAAACATTATTTACCATATCTAACTGATCGGCCACCGCCTGTGTACGAAAAGTGGATTCTACTACACCTTTTGACTCTGCTAAAGTCCTGACCATTTCTGTACGAAGTTGATCAAAATGGTTCTCAGATAAAGTGAGGACTTCGATACTATGGACAGGTTGATCGGTTAAATAATGGATTTTATACCATGCCTGCAATGGTACATATAGATTCGCTTGAGAACCACTTTGAATAAAATCATTTGTTGTATATACCGCCTGAATCGTAAAAGGAATTCTATCTATTATGACCGAATGTCCAATTGCTTGACCTGCTCTGCCAAAATATTTCTCCGCTAACGCCTCATTTATAAGGACAACATTCTGATTGGTCCCTTCCTCCCAAAAACTGCCGTACGCTATCTCGAACATATTGGAAACTTGACTATAATTATCGGTTACTGCTGTAATATCTACTTGTTCTGTGTTTTGCTCAAATACTACTTCTTTCTGATCTAAATAAGAGGCAGCAACCTGTGCCTGACTTTGATATTTTTCACGCAATAAACTGATATCCCGCCAACTAAGAGAAGCTTGCTGCGTGTTAGATTGTTCACTCGTATCAAGGTGTAAATAAAATAATTGATTGGCATCTTGCTCGAATTCTCCGATTATGTCCTTTCGTCCGCTCTCACCAATTAATAGAATTGCGACTACAGATCCCACCCCGATAATAATTCCGATTAACGTTAAAAAAGTGCGTAGCTTATTAGCTTTTAGCTGTTCTAAAGCTAAACGCAACGTATTTTTTATTTGCATATCCGGCACTCCTTCTATTTACGAGGTGACATCTAATCTTTCCATACTATTTGTATCAACGGATGATCCTTCTTCGATATCATTTTTTGGATTAGCGATAATCCAATCATCCGCTGTAATTCCCTCATCTACTTCTAACATATTAGCTAAGATTTCCTCATCAGTTGTTTCTTGTTCTACCCAAATTCTAAATTGATCATTGCCAATTCCTTCGTCTTCAGAAGCTAAAACTGGTACGGACTGAAGTGTCACTTCTTTCTTTGTAATACTTCCATCCTCAACCGTATAGACATAAAAAAGCCCTTCTTCTTCTACTAAAGCAGTCTCCGGTATCATAAATGCCTCGTCTACTTCAGCTGTTTGTTGCTCTGTTTCAATCGTTAAAAACGCCTGTAATCCTGGAATTGGATTTTGACCAGATGTATCTTCCAATTCCACTCGCATTTTTATCACTGAACCATCTGACAAATCTGATTCTGTCACTTCTTGGTCAACCTCTGTTACCTTTCCTTGCATTACTTCATTAAATGCATTACTTTCAATGGAGACCTTATCTCCTTTGGCCACACTGTCATAATCAAATTCAGACAATTCCCCATAAATTTCTAATTGATCCTGCTCACCGAACATGATTAAAGGATCACCTGTGTGAATATAACTTCCTTTATCTCCATGTATAGATAAAACCTCACCATCAGTAATAGCAGTTACTTCGACTGTTTCGGTATCATTACCTAAAGAAACCTCTAAATCTACCAGTTTATCTCCTTCGTCTATTTCATCTCCCACATCAACATGGCGTTCCACTAACATACCACTATCAGCCGCCTGTTGTTCTACTGTATTTTTATAACGAAACACTCCCGTAGCTGTTACTTGATTCGCATTCGTCATCTGTTTTACTTCTGCTTGCACTACTTTCCACGGTACCGGGTCTGTTCCACCAAATACAAAATAGCCAATTAGTGACAGAACAAGTACCATTAGTACAGTGCGAATAATCCATTTCTTTTTCATACCTGACCTACTCCAATCTGTTAAGCACTCTCAGTTTTATTGCGACCCATTTTACTTCCTAGCCATCCGCCAATTGATCCCAATAAAACCATCATAACTAATTCCGTAAAATAACCTTGTAAAATAATACTCCATGTCTGATTGACAATAGTTTCCATTACTTCATTATTTCGTTCATTCCCATAATATGTAAGAAATTCTTGAACATGTTCCAAATTTCGAGAAATAACCAAAACTAAATAAAAAAAGATATGTGTAACGAAAGCTACAAATGCGCCTGTTAATAAACTACTGTCTTTAATTAAAGGTCCGCGCTGTGTCGCAATAAAAGCAATGGCAACGATAACCCCAATAGGTAGCCAAATGGTTACTACGTCATAAAAAAGTAAAGAACTACTCTCTGTATCCATTAATACTAAAAACAATCCATAACTTACGATTAAAAATAGACTAGCTATAACAGCTAAAAAACTATTCATTTTCAAGATTAATTCCTCCTATTTATCACAGACGATTACCATCAATGGGTTAATCCTCCACTTTGATGGAAGTCTCACTTTATAATTGATAGGTTACAAAAAAGTTATAAGCAAAGTGAATACTTGCCACTCCCCATATATTTTTTGAACGTAAAAAGATAAAGCCAAATACAACACCTAGGATCAGTCTGTAACTGACATTGTCTAAGAATGGCTGACCTGAATGAAAAACAAAAGCGAATACAGCGGCTGATATCAAGATGGCTAACCAGCTATTCATCACCTGTTGTAGTCGATAAAGTAATATCCCTCTGAAGACTAATTCTTCTCCTAAACCAATCACCGCAAAATGTACCAACATGATCCACGGTATGTCTTGTATTTGTATACAGCTATAAATAATTACCGCAAAGGAAATGACACAAATTGTTATAGTGGTTCTATTTAGGCGATGAACCATTCCGATATCCTGTAATTGGAGTTTATCAGAAAGGATATACCATAATAGCGGAAAGAGAATAAAACCAATAAATGCTGGAATGGTAAACAGAAATAGTATGGATAGATCTTCCGAAACAGCAAATCGATCCATACCATACATGATGATGAATGGCAGAATAATAGAGATACCAAAGCACCCTACAACAAGGTTAAGCGTATATAGAAGATAATGAATTTTGCTCATTTCACCACCAAAAGCAACAGTAGTACCCATTGTTAATATCTCCCTAATCCCTTTTTAGTTTTTGTTTTTCTAACCATAAATGGCAAATAGACTAAACCTACCACAAAAAAAAGCAAACTATTGATACATGCGTAAACTAGATAACTAGCTTCCAATGACTGAAGATACATGGCACTAGCTGTGAATGGAAGGAAGAGATAAACAAATACTTCAAAAAATTGAAGCCATTGATCCCACGGCAACAGTAAAACAACTACCGAACCAAATACGATCATGTTCCCTAACGGTCCGATGTCTCGGTAGTAAATTTGCAAGCCAGTTAAAATGAAACTTAATCCAGTACCAGTAAACAAAACAATAAACAGACATGCCGCGACAGCTTCTATCCTTAGCGAAATATCAAATAACAGAGTTGCTCCTGCAATTGCGATAATGGTTAATAATGCAGAAAAAATAAAGTCTGACAAACTTCTTGCTAATAAAATAAAGGATAAACTTCTTTTACTGGCGGCAATTCTCTCAAATGTCCCATATTGCATATCGTCCTGAACCGATTGTGCACTGGATGAAATAGCACTAATGACGACTGGCCAAAATAATAAGCCAATCACCTGCTCCAATGATGTTAAACCGCTAAGCATCCAAATCAGCACACCAGTAATGATTAAATTCTGAATCGTATGTAATAAAAAAGAGAATGGATAATTCCATTGTAGTTGAAAACCTTTAAGGAACTCTGCCATCACCACTTTAGCCATAAGCTTCTTCCTTTCCTATAGCCGCGAATGATGTGGTTACTTGTTCTACTGTAAGACCATTTGATACCGCCAGACTGATAAAATGATAAACCTCGGTGGAATCTGGATTACCATTAACAATCCAGCCGTTTTTCTTTTGTTGTACTAGTAAAGAAACAGGAATATCGATATTTGCCGGGAGTTCGCCTTGTAAATGGAAAGCAACATACTGCTCCCTACTCTGTATATTGGTCCGATAAACAGGCAGTTCTCGAACCAACTTTCCTTGTTTGAGATGTAAGATTCGATTGACAAATTGGTATAGAAAATGAAAGTCATGACTGACAACGATGATGCTCATGTTCACTTTTGCTGTTAAATCCTGTAACAATTCAGCTAACAATTGTGACCATTCATAATCAAGTCCATTACTAGGTTCATCTAAGATTAATAGTTTCGGTTGCTGTAATAAGGCAATAGCAAGTGACAGTTTCTGTTGCATTCCTCTTGAATAGGTTCCTGTCATTCGATCAACAAAAGCAGACATCCCTAACAATTCGATTAATTCCGCTATTCTATCCTTCACATGCTTAACATCTGCTAACACAGAGAAGTATGCTAAATTTTGTCTGCCCGTTAAGTTCCAGTAGAAGGAACGCGAACCTTCTAATAGAATAGCAACGGTCTCTTTAACTTGCTTCTCTTTCCAAAGCTCACCTTCTATTTTGATAATGCCTTCATCTGGATGCAGTAACCCTGCAAGCATTTTCAAAATCGTTGTCTTTCCCGAACCATTATGTCCAACAAGTCCTACAATTTCGTTAGAACTAATCTCAAAGCTAACATTATTTACTGCCATTATCTCTTGCTTTTTACTAACAAAACGCTTCGTGATTTGATTAACCTCTAATAACGGTGGACTCATTTTGATCACCTCATCACTATGCATATATATTTACAAAAAGAGAAAAAATTAGTAATATATTATATAATTACATTCATACATTTTAGAGGAGGTATCTTGCGGCCACAAAATACCTCCAGCATTAAGTATTAAACTCTTAACCATGATGGACCATAGCACTTTTCGATGCGTTTACCAAAAACAACAAGAGAAACACAACCTAAACGTTTTTTCATTTGTTTCACCTCCTTTCAAAGTGATATTAACTCGCTTGAGCTTCTGACGACTCGTTCATCAATATGTCTTCAAGCGAGTCTATTAATCCTTTTTTATGAATAACCCCTTCCTTTACCAGAAAGAAAAAGGGCTTCACAATAACTTGAAACCTTTCCTTCTCTCGTTCGGTTACTGACTTCACAACGATATTCCAGCCTTTGTCTGCTAAAAATGTGTCTATTTCCTGTTGATTACGTATCATCACGATACAGTACGTTTGTTTGATGCGATTCTTTTTACGGTTTATTTCTTCCATTACTTTGCGACATTTAGGGCAATCTATGTCTGCAAAAATTAGTACTATTTCTTTATCCATATTGACATTCTGGAGGGCTGGTGCTTGCTGACCAACTGCCACACCTGAATAATGGAAGAAGAAGAGATAGAGCTGCTGTATTTGCTGATAAAGAATCCAAGAAATAACAGCAAGACCAATAACAATGATTGTGAGAATACCAATTAGAATATACACATGCTTCTCCTTCCTTACATCGATTTGATTTTCGCCAATTTCACTTGGTTCTGTTGGAGTTTCTGATATAAGTGATGTACGAACAAATAGGTGACAAATCCGACAGTGGCCACACCATAGTCTCTAAGCTGTACTGCAGCAGAAGCTTGTAATAGAAGAACGATTAAAAAGGTAATAAGCAAGATGTTTTTGATTACTTTTTGATAGTCAAGCCGTTCTTTTAGAAAACCACCATAGCAACCACAATCTTCTTTCGTTATCCCTTTTTGAATCATGATGATAAGATAAACGGTAAAAATGGAGACAAGCATCACAAGACCGGCTAACATGATATGGGTGTAAAAATGAAAAATAAGAGCTATCGTTAATGTAAGTTCTGTAATTAAAATCATCAGCGCGATTAGATGTGAATAGGGACGGACTAAAGTCTTTGGTAGCTGTCCTACAAAATAAGGGTAATGGACTAGTTTAGCCAAGCTTGAGAATAAGAAATAGATGACTACAAATGCATGTCCTACCGCAATCCATGACATATGTCATTCCACTCCATCTATATATTTTTGGGGAAGAAAGTCTTGGAGGTTTTTGCTTACTTATAATATAACAATTATATGTTAAGAGAGTTTTAATTAAACGTTAACGCTTGGTAATTATTTACCATACTTTCTACTTATAACCATTTTACTATTTGGTAGTGAATCATTAGTCAAAAAGCTAAAGATTTATCATTTCACTAGCATCCATTATGAAATACTTGAACAGCTTGACCACCACTTCAGCTAAGACCTGCTCTACAACAAATGTTAGACCTAGCAATTTGGTTATTCTCAAGTTTCGCTTATCATAGTTCAAAATAAGATGGTACCAGAGATTATATAGTTTCTTTCCATTTGAAAAAAACCAGCTACCAATAGGTAACTGGTCACTCATTTAATTCACTAAATACTCCGACATAATTAGTTATATTATCCCCTGCATCTTTTAGCACACTAATGGACAACCATTGCGTATAGAGTTCTCCGCTTTTACGCTTATTGGTAATCTTACCTTGCCAAATGTCTTTCTCTTTCAACTGCTTCCACATTCCACCATAAAAACGTGGATCTTGCTGTCCAGAGCTTAATATATTAGGATTCTGACCAATTACTTCTTCTTCGCGATAACCGGTTATTCGTTCAAAAGCACGGTTTATCTTTGTAATTCTGCCATTTTCATCTGTCACTAAAATGCCTTGTCCCGCATTATTCACAATATAGTTGGACAAATTCAATTTATCAGTATAATACATCCAAATAATGATGATTAAACTCGCAAGTGCAAACTGGGATAGTGCCATAAAGCCAATCGCATAGTGACCATTGATATCATAAACTAAAGTGAGAATAATCGGCGGGAAAAATCCACCTAATCCTCCCATGGCAGCCACAATACCATTGACGATCCCTGCTTGTTTAGTGAAATATAAAGGAACTAGTTTAAAAATCGTCCCATTGCCAATACCAGCAAATAGTGCCACTGATAAACTGCCAATTGTGTATAGCAGTATCGTTGGTGAAAAAGATAACAGAATACCAGAAATCGTTAAGCCTGTAAAAACGAACATTAACACTTTAAAGGGATTAAACTTATCTCCTAACCAGCCGCCAACAGGTCTGAGTAATGTACATAATGCAATAAAACCTGCTGTTCGTAATCCGGCATCAACTTCAGATAGTTGAAATTCCGACACTAAAAAGTTTGGTAAATAAACGGTTAAAGCAACAAAGGACCCGAATGTTAAGAAGTAAAAGAAGCTTAAAAACCATAGTTTATTATTTCTATAAACTCCTAACATCTGTTGTTTTAATGAAGTTTGAACTTTTGGTTCATGGCGATCTCCCCATATAAAGTTGAGAACCGCAAACAGTAATAAGGGAATAATAAATGTAAATACTGCCATTCGCCAACCAAACATTCCAGCGATAATTGGTGCACCAAATGAAGTAATCGCCGTCCCGATATTCCCAACACCATAAATACCGTTCACGAATCCGTGTTTTTCTTTCGGATAATATTTCGGTAACGACGTAACCCCGACAGAGAATACCGCTCCACCAATACCAAGGAATAATCCTGATAGAATTAAATCTGTGAAACTATTTGCCATGCCTAAATAACCAACTGGCAGAATTAAAAAAAGTAAACTTAACACAAATAAACCGCGTGCCCCAAAACGATTTGTGTAAAAACCTAGCGGAATTCGTAACACAGAACCTAAGATAACAGGAACTGCGGTAACAAACGATATTTGTCCTGCTGTTAAGCTAATATCTTGCTTAATAAAACTCATTAAAGATGAGAGTAATACCCAGACCATAAAGCCGACGACAAGGCTAAGCGTTTGTAAGGGTAGTTGCATTTTATTCACATTCTTCATGTTCGCCCATCCTTTCTTACACTGTTTTGTTATTGTCATAATATCGGCTCTCTTTTAAAAAGTGTGTGATCTTCTTCACATCTTTAATAATAATTTTATAATTGTGAATAAACCATGAACTTTCCGTTCAAAATGGTAGAATAGATAGATTTATTTTTACGAATTTATGAAATATCATTTGTATCATTACACTTATAAGATAATTTATTTTATAATAATTGTTGTGTAATGAATACTTTTTTTAGAGAATAAGTATTCAAAATAAAAAAATACACAAGGAGGACAATCATTATGTCATTAATCGGTAAAGAAGTACTACCATTTCAAGCATCTGCATTCCGTCAAGGAGACTTTGTAGATGTAACAGAAGAAAATTTTAAAGGTCAATGGAGCATTGTTTGCTTCTACCCCGCAGACTTTACTTTCGTTTGCCCAACAGAATTAGAAGACCTACAAAATCAGTATGCAGAATTACAAAAGCTAGGTGTAGAAGTATACTCTGTATCAACGGATACTCACTTTACACATAAGGCATGGCACGAAAGCTCTGATGCAATTGGCAAAATCGAATACACAATGATTGGTGACCCTTCACACATCATCTCTCAAAACTTTGATGTACTACGCGAAGACGAAGGTTTAGCTGATCGCGGAACATTCATTATTGACCCTGATGGTGTTATCCAAGCAGCGGAAATCAATGCAGAAGGTATTGGTCGTGACGCAAGCTCACTAATTAATAAAATTAAAGCAGCTCAATACGTACGTAACAATCCTGGTGAAGTGTGCCCAGCTAAATGGGAAGAAGGCGGCGAAACACTTAGACCAAGTATTGATCTAGTAGGGAAAATATAAGAAAAGCTTAGTGCGTCCGTTTAGAAACGTAGCGACTTCAGAATCAACTGAGATAAAGGAATCACGGTGAGCTTTGCGAACCGATGATGACTTATCGTAGGTCGATTCGTGAAGTCGCATAGTTTCTGGGCGCTTGCGTAGACATTTCATATATTCTTTCTCAGAAATATAAGAAAAGAGGGTCAAAATGCTTGATCAAGAAATAAAATCACAGCTTAATGAATATTTGAAACTATTAGAAAATGATATTGTCATCAAGGCAAGCGTCGGTTCTGACGATGTTTCAAAAGAAGTAGACGAACTAGTAAATGAAATTGCAAGTATGTCTGATAAAATCACAGTAGAGAAAGGCTCCTTTGACCGTACTCCTAGCTTTAGTATTAATCGTGCAGGCGAGGACACTGGCGTTATTTTCGCTGGTGTCCCACTTGGTCATGAGTTTACTTCTCTTGTGTTGGCATTATTACAAGTAAGTGGACGTCCACCTAAAGTGGATGATTCTATTATTGAACAAATCAAAAAACTAGAAGGTCCACTTAACTTCGAAACGTATGTAAGCTTATCATGCCAAAAGTGTCCTGATGTCGTTCAAGCACTTAACATTATGAGTGTTGTACATCCTGACATTACTCATACAATGGTAGAAGGATCTGCTTTTAAAGAGGAAGTAGATAGTAAAGACATCATGGCTGTTCCTTCCGTTTATTTAGATGGCGAACAGTTTGTTGATGGTCGACAAACAATCGAAAGCATCCTTGAAGCACTAGGAAGCAGTGCTGATATTTCCGAGCTAAACGATAAAGATCCTTATGATGTATTAGTCGTTGGTGGAGGCCCTGCCGGTTCCAGTGCTGCTATTTACGCTGCTCGTAAAGGTATCCGTACTGGTATATTGGCAGAACGCTTTGGTGGACAAGTACAAGACACACTTGGTATTGAAAACTTCATCACCACAACTTATACAGAAGGTCCTAAGCTGGTTGCTAACATGGAAGAGCATGTTCGAGATTATGATGTGGACATCATGAATTCTATGCGTGCAAAATCTTTAGAGAAAAAAGATCTCTTTGAAGTAGAACTAGAAAACGGTGCAACACTTAAAAGTAAAACTGTTGTACTTTCAACCGGTGCTCGCTGGCGTAATATCGGTGTTCCTGGCGAAGCCGAGTTCAAGAACAAAGGTGTTGCATACTGTCCACACTGTGACGGTCCCATCTTTGAAGGAAAAGATGTTGCTGTAATCGGTGGTGGAAACTCTGGTGTCGAAGCAGCTATTGATCTAGCAGGTATTGTTAAACATGTAACACTGATTGAATTCGCTCCAGAATTAAAAGCAGATAACGTTTTACAAGACCGCCTATATAGTCTATCCAATGTAACAGTGCTTACAAACGCAAGAACTTCTGAAATCTATGGTTCTGACAAAGTCGAAGGACTAAAATATGTAGATCGTGAATCAGAAGAAGAGAAACAAATTGAGCTTGCAGGTGTCTTCATTCAAATTGGACTTGTTCCAAACACAGAATGGTTGAAAGGTACCTTGGAGTTAAATAAGTTTGGCGAGATTGTAGTCGATGAGCGTGGTACCACAAGTATCCCTGGTGTATTTGCAGCAGGTGACTGTACGAATAGCGCTTATAAGCAAATCATTATTTCAATGGGATCTGGTGCTACTGCAGCATTGGGCGCATTTGATCATTTGATTCGTAATTAACATAAGAAAAAAGGCTGTCACAATAATGACAGCCTTTTTCGTTTCTTATAGACAAGTTTTAGTGATGGTTGCATTTTTTGTCCGTAAGATTTATTTTTTATCAGCCGGAAATACTAGACCTATTTCTTTTCGTGCCTGATCTAGTATTCGCATCGTTGTAAGGGAATTCTCCCATGTGTTGATGTCATTTTCAAGCTTCTTTTGTTCAATTGACTCGATAAATGATTTTGCTTCATAATACATCGTGTTATCTTCTTGTCCAGCATCTAAAACCTCTTGAGAACCATCTTTGTACACAATTTTCACTTCAGTCATATCGGAAAATTTCTCAATAACAATAGATCCTTTTTCCCCTTGAATTTCTGATGGGATAGCAGAGTTCGTAATTTTAGAAAACATACAGACACCGTTCAATGAGGGATAGTCCACTGTCACGGTTCCTTCACCGTCAACGCCCGATTCCAACATATATGCTGTTGCTTTTACACGGTCTGGTCCGCCAAATAAAGCGACCATCGGATAAATGCAATATACACCAATATCCATTAATGACCCATTTGACAATTCTGGTTTAAATGCGTTTAATACAATTCCCTCTTTGTATTTATCATAACGAGAGGAATATTGACAAAAGTTCGCAACATAGCGGCGAACCGGTCCAATTTTTGCTAAACTTTCTTGAATAAGCTTAAAATTAGGAGTATGTGTCGTTTTCATTGCTTCCATCAGCGTGACATTTTGTTGTTTTGCGGTATCAATCATCGCTTGTACCTCTTGCTGATTAGAGGCAAAAGGTTTTTCAACAATAACGTGTTTACCACCTTTCATACAAGCTATCGCATGTTCACAGTGATAAGCTGTCGGTGAAGCAATATAAACGGCATCGACTTTGTCACTGTCTGCCAACTCCTGAATAGTTGTATATGTATGCTCGACATTATACTTACTCGCAAACGCTCTTGCTTTTTCTTCCGTTCGTGAATAAACAGCATTTAACTTAAAATCGTCTAATTTACTTGCTCCATCAATAAAACGATCGGTAATCCAATTCGTACCTATTACTCCAAAGCTAATCATATATATTGCCTCCATTTTGTTATTATATTTTCTGGACACTTTCAAAGATTATCTGGACACTATCCAACTCTTTCTGGACACTTATGTGCATTATCTGGACATTTTCCACTGTTATCTGGATACTTTCGTCATTTTTCTGGACACTACCTAAAAAGAGTCCCTTCAACTAAGAAGGCACTCCTGATTTTACTCTTTTTCCTTCAATCGGTCTAGCACCATACGATATCCATCGGTACCGTAAGCAAGGCATCTCTTCACTCGAGAGATAGTTGTCGTAGATGCGCTAGATTCTTCTGCAATAGCCGTATAAGTTCTGCCTTCGTCAAGCATTTTCGCTACTTGCAGGCGTTGTGCCAATGATTGAATTTCGTTCATTGTTGCAATATCATCAAAAAAGCGGTAGCATTCTTCCCGGTCTTCCAGCGATAAAATAGCATCAAATAATTGATCTAATTGTTTGCCACGCAATTTATCGATTTGCATGGTATACATCTCTCCTTTTTACTCCGCCGTGTTTGAAAGTTCTACACCATCAATACCAGGGCTCGTAGGAATCACATTGATCCACGTTTGACCTGGAACAAACGGAACAGGCTCTCCATCTTTCGTTGGGATTATTCTACCATCATTTCGCTCCCATTGCACGTCTTGTACTTTACCTTGCTGTAGCAATAAAGCTTTTCCTCCAGAGTTAAAGTCAATTTCACGACGTCCCTCGTCATCAATTACTTGATGGGCTGTTTCCATGATTAATACATTATCCAATTGAATAGGTGAACTGTCTGCATATTCTACTGTTTGTACACCATCGCTATATCGCAAATATTTCTCTGTTGTCTCATCATATTTGTATCTTACACTATTATTACCATAAGAAAAGCTGATATCAGTCGCAACTTCACCTTCTACCGGCTCATCCTCTAAAAATGTCATCGGTTGATACTCCGCGTCAATTGAAAATCCCTTCTCTTCTGCTCGCTGGTAGATACCGTCAAATAAGGTATACGAATTATGCGGTGGGTTACGATCCGTTGATCTTTCAAATAACACTTTATCATTATCATAGTACATGCCATTTAGTCCCTGTACTGCTCCAGATTGAACCATATTCTCAATATGATCTGCAGCACCGTGATAGACATAGAGCGCATTATAATTGTTTGCTAGATTAAAATAGTATGGTCTTGCACTTCTGACAGGGCCAACACGAACAGGCATATGACTGTGATAGAGCGCCATAAATCGAGTTACGTTGCCTTCTGCCAAAATTTCAAAAACTATATCTGCCTGAGAAAGGCCTGTTTGCGGTCTTGCTTTTGGATGATTGTTGACCATAACAGCAATTAATCGATCGGTCACATCCTCCTCCGCTTCAAGCCCTGTTAAAGGGTAAATATGCTCTGGTTTCTCCGGTTCTTTAGGCTCAATCGGCTCTTCTTCCACAATTTCTTCTGGTTCTTCCTGATCTTGCTCGTTTGTCGTTTCTTCATCATGAGAACATGCTACAAGTGAACATAATACAATAAAAAAAAGCACACACCATTTCTTCATAAAGGCCACCTTTTCTAATCTCTAAAAATAGTTTAAACGGAATATCGGCATGCTTATTCACTGCATGCCGATAGAACTAATTCTATTATAGAGGAAAGTTGACTAATCGCCAACCTCTTTTCTTAACGCATAATCGCTGGAAAGAGTATGTCTTTTTTCTTCACATCTATTATGCCCAACGGAGTAATCCTGACAAAAGGTAAATGCATCGACGATAAAAAAAGTAAATTGTAAGGTGGATCTTCATATTGATAGCCGTGATTGATTAAAATTTCCTTTAATTGCTTATCTTCTTCTATCAGTTTTGGCATCTTGCCAGCGTACATCATGCCAGCAATTTGTAAAGGTAATTCAAAAACAACTTTTCCTTGATGTACAAGGACAATCCCACCGCCAATTTCCTTCATTCTTGAAAACGCTAGTAGCAGATCTGATTTACTTTTCCCAATTAACACAATATCGCCGGTTAACGAATAGGAACTGGCCAATCCACCTAATGTTTTCGTAAATCCTTTTATAATCGTGTTTACTCGCCACTGTCCTTCACGATCGATTAACATCAGGAACGATTCATTTTTTGAATTTGTAATTTCTTCCGTATTGGCATCAATCGTAATCGGATATGGTTTCATGATGACATCATTAACCATCTTCAGTCCAACCGGCATCGAGAATTGCAAGTCTTTTTCTGTTAACTGCCAATCTAAGCTAAGCTCTCCTAATCCGTATTTATCCCAATCGATTTCGATATCTTGCTCAACCAATTGTCCGTCTCTTTTCAACCATTTTCCTTTAGCAATAACAGATTCAGGTGTGGCATTGTTTACTTCTGATAAGATATTTAGGTGTGCTACTCGACCTGGTGCAATGCCACCGAGTCGTTCCTCTAAATGGAATTGCTCTGCTGCATTATATGTCCCCATCATATATGCTTCAATCGCCGGCACCCCACTGTCTATTGCGATCTGAATACATTGATTAATGATGCCGTTCTCATAAAAGGCAGGTGTAGAACCGTCTGTTGTCATCGTTAGGAAATCATAAGAATGGATTCCGAGATCCTGTAGTTCTTTTAACAACTTTGCCAAATCAGGGCGTACCGAAGAATTGCGCAAACCTACGCGATACCCCATTGATAGACGATTATATACCTCTTCACCAGATAATGCTTCATGATCTGAGCTGACACCGAGAAGTTTTAGCTTTACCAATGTATTCTCAGAAGCACCTGGGAAGTGCCCCTCCACCGGCTTACGAAGTCGCTTTGCTTCCTGCATCCAATAAAGAATACGGTCATCATCACGCATGACTTGCGGCCATGCCGTTAATTCTCCTCCTTGCACGACGGCTTCATGCTGCAACCATGCTTGCACTTCCTCATCCTTAAAAATCTCTTGTTCCTCATTAATTTCAGATTGTGAATCAAATCTTGCCCACCAATACATGGATACAGGGAGCTTCATGAAATCCTCTAACAATGTAAACGCTTTCTCTCTGTTAGTTAAATAAAGCCATGGTAAGTTATCATTCATCAATGTTGTTGTTCCTGTTTGACCGGCATACATAGCTAATTCATAAGGATTATAAAGTTGAAATGGATGTGCATGTGGTTCAATATATCCTGGCACCACATATTTACCTGTACAATCCACTACTTCTATACCTGTTAAGGATGTTGGTAATTTCGAACCCACATATACAATTCGGTCATGGTAAATCCAAATATGAGCCTCCAGCCATTTTCTTAAAAAAACGTTTAAATAATAGGCATTTGTCAAAATCAGTGTAGGTGACTCTTTATCATCAATAACAGCTACTTGCTTACGAATTTCTTTATTTCTCCATCTATATAAATGATCATTCATCCTAATCTCCTCAACTTCTTTTGTGATTTCCTTCTATTCTAACACGCTTTGATAGCGTTTGCATTGTGTGGTTTTTACAAATTTATGACTATTTTTTAGGCAGATTTACGTATAAAAAATAGCATAACAAAAGATACGACAATGATAGACAAAACCCATGACCATGCTAATGTCATTTTATTGGATTCAAAGGCCACATAAATCGCCATTGGTATTGTCTGTGTTCGTCCGGGAATATTTCCGGCAAACATTAATGTAGCTCCAAATTCGCCTAACGCTCTGGCAAAGCTAAGAATCACACCCGAAAGAATAGGCTTCTGAATTAATGGTAAGGTGATATACCGAAAAACGTCCCATTCGGTGGAGCCATCTACTCTTGCAGCATCCTCAATATGACGGTCCACAAATGATAAACCTGTTTTAACAGACTGATACATAAGTGGAAAAGCAACTACTACAGCTGCGATAATAGCTGCCCAAATCGTGAACATAAGTGATTGATGAAAGAGCAGATTCGTTAATGTACCCAATATTCCGTTTTGACCAAATAACATAATTAAAATAAAACCAATTACTGTTGGAGGTAAAACAATTGGCAATAATAATATTGTTTCAATCAATACTTTGCCCCTAAACTCTTTTCTGGACATCAGCCATGCTGCTGAAACGCCTAAAATAAAGACGATCAATAATGCTATACTTGCAACAATTAATGATAATTTAATCGGTTGAAAAAATGCTTCCATCTGTGTCACCATCTATTTCTTGAAATCCGTATTGTTGAAATATTTCGAGTGCTGCTTCTGACTGTAAATAGTTATAAAAAGCTTCAACCGCTTGGGAATACTTAATGATACCTACGGGGTATATGATTGGTTCATACTCTCCCAATGGCAGAGTTTCATTGATTTGCACCTTATCAGAGATCATGGCATCCGTTTTATATACGATCCCAGCTTCTACATTATTACTTTCTACATATTGCACGACTTGTCTAACATCTTTCGTAAAAATGAGTTGCTCTTCTATTTCCTTATAAATCCCTTGAGCAACCAATGCTTGTTTTGCATAGTTACCAGCTGGTACTGTTTCTGGTGTACCCATTGCTATTTGATCAAATGATTCCACAGCAGTGGCTAGTTGATCACTTTGTGGCTGAATCCACACTAGTTCATTAGCTAATAAAGCGCGAGCATTCTCTTCCTCGATTAACCCTTCTTGTAAAACACGTTCAAAATGTGGAACAGACGCAGAAAAGAAGATATCTGCTGGTGCCCCTTGTATAATTTGCTGACTCAATGAACCTGATCCGCCTAAATTAAGTGAAACGGTGATATGAGGGTTTTCCTCTTCAAACTGATTTATAATTTCTTGTAATGTGTCCGTTAAGGATGCCGCTGCCGAAATCGTTATTTCTTCTTTTTCCTGCTGACATGCCGTTATTAAGGCAAGAGCTAATATTATGTATAGTATTCGTTTCATGTTCATTGGTAACCCTTCCTGTCAAGATCTTTCTATTATAACATGTTTTGTTATAGTATAATGGTGAGGAGTATCACAAGTTGTTATCGTATAATAGGGATGAAGGTTGGTGATAGCATGACTGAATTTTCTCATATAAATAAACAAGGTAGAGCAAAAATGGTGGATATAACAGACAAACAGGCAACGAGCAGGACCGCGATTGCCCGCTCTAGTATTTTGCTAAGCAAGGAGATTTACACGAAAATCGTAGATCAAACCATTGGTAAAGGGGATGTCCTTTCTGTTGCACAAGTAGCCGGAATTATGGCAGCCAAGCAAACATCGACAATTATTCCAATGTGTCATCCGTTACCATTAAGCGGGGTCAACATTCATTTTGACTGGAAAAACGATGAGGATACATATGAGTTAGTGATAACAGTAGAAGCCAAGACTAAAGGAAGTACCGGTGTGGAGATGGAAGCTTTAACCGCTGCTTCTGTTACAGCGATAACCGTTTATGATATGTGTAAAGCAGTTGATAAAGGTATGGTCATTGGCCAGACTTATTTAGTTGAAAAAACTGGTGGGAAAAGTGGGGTATATAAGAGAGGAGAGTAAAGCTTCAATAGGGCTTTTCTCCGTCTCTACCTGCATCTACCTATACATGATAAAGAATAGACAATTATATCATCCATTCTTTTATATATGACCAAACATTAGTTGCTTCTAGCTTAGGAAATACCTGTTTTATTTCATTCACGGTAATCATAATACATTTTCCTTTTTGAGATCCGTTTTATTTTACCTTCTGCAACAGCCTTTTCCCATCTCGCTATTGCGATTTTATCCAGTGCTTTTCGTTCTCCGGGACTGCGTGTTCGGGATTTTTTTCGTCTTCCTGGTGGTCGAGATTCTCGGATGATAGCATTTGCTTGTGTACGGTTTTCTTCAATTCTTTGCTCCAAGTCTTCCATTTTCATTTTTCTCAACATCCTTACCACCTTTCAAATATTTTAAAAGTATAAGCAGCACTATGCTCTCAAACGGGTGGTTTACGAATGATTAGTACCGTTAGATATCCTTATTAATCTCCCTCATAACATGTCCCAATTCTGGAATAATCAATTTTTCCATCGCTAATTTAACAGCTCCTGAGGAACCTGGCGTAGCAAAAATAGCTTTATCCTGCACTACTCCTGCTGTTGCTCGGGAAAGAATCGCTGCTGAACCAATATCTTCGGTGTAACTTAGCATACGAAAAATTTCTCCGAATCCTGGTATTTCTTTATCTAGCATATATTCAATCACTTCAATGGTCACATCACGTTTGGCAATTCCTGTACCGCCATTGATTAAGATTGCATCAATGTCAGTCTGCTGAATACCATTTTCGATCGCTCGTTTAATTTCTGTTTGTTCATCTTTTACAATATCATACGCATTCACTTGATGATGGTGTTCTTCTAAATATTGGTGCATTAGTTTCCCACTTTTATCGGTGTCTTTTGTTCTTGTATCGCTGACGGTAACGATTTTACATCTTACTATTTTAGGTGCTTCTGCTTTGTGTACTTGTGACATGCTATTAAACTCCTTTTTTAGAGAAAGCTGTTTCGTTCATTTTATCATAGAAAACTAGCGTAGCGGTGCCTCTCCTTGGTACTGTAATCGGATTATTTTATTATATACAATTGTTGCTGGGTATAGAATAATTTCACCGGTAGGAGAATCTGTTGTGTTTTGATCAAAGTAAAAATCATCCCCTAATCCAATCGTCCATACAGCTTCGTTATTTTCTACTAACACGATAGCCAATGTACCATATTGATGTACCTGTTCCCATTTAAACAGATGTTGGTCATCATGATGGACGACCATGATCCCCTCTGAACTAGCAGTTACTTCCGTATTCTCCCCTTTCCATTGTCCATGAATTTGAGCTCCAACATAAGAATAGGATAACCCGTCATTTCGATCACCATATGTACCTACAAATTGCTGAATATGATTCTGATTATCTTTATACGTAAAAACAGCAATATCATCCGCTAACCATTTTATCTCTCCTGCAGTAGTAATCGAACTGGGCAATGCTTCTTTCGGACGAGCTAATATCCGATAATAACTACGATAATAGACCGCTTCATTCTTATCGGTATTTTTCTTCAACGAGAAAACTTGCTTCATATCTGGTGAAATACTTGTGATATTTTCAATCTTTTGATTGCTTTGAGACATCAGATAACCATTTACACTAATGATTATTATCGTTATCACGACAAGAATACTATTTCCCATTTTCTTAAATGATAATAGTAACAACAGACTGAGCGCTAGACTAACGGCAATAATCATATTTAAAATATAAAGTAAGCGATTATCAATGTACTCCGCCTGATAGTATGATTGAACAATTAGACTACCTATTTGCAATACGGTTAATGAGGTAGCTATTAACAATAAGCTGATCCCGATCCACTTAACCCATGTCTTCATTTTCCGGCACAACCTCCTCTGCAAACTCCCATGTACGTCCATTATCCATTGAAATAAATTTTGCTCTAATCAATCCATCTTGGTAGTAATCACCATTAGGTCCTTGATCCATTATTAACGCTAGGTGATCCTCTTCTTTATATGGTGCTCTGGCTATGACAAAGACTCTATCATATTGAGAAGGCATATTAAATACTGCCTGTTCCCATGTCTCCCCTTGGTTATTTGTCACATATAAATCAGGCGCCTCAGGGTTTATCGTACCGTAGGACATAAAGCCTGTCTCCTCATTAACAAACCCACCATCCGCTACTAGTCTTGTTGTAGCCGGCATATTGATAGATTTCCAGCTTTCACCTTGATTAGTAGATATATATATCAATGATCTTTCCTGTGACATCGTTCGATTATTAGATAAAATAACATACCAGAATTGATCATCCATGAATTCTATTTTTCTGAACCTGATGACAGGAATCCCATTATCTACAATGCTCTCTTCCCATGTTTCCCCCTGATTCTGTGAATAGATCACTTTTATTCCACCTTCTGAATAAAGAAAAGCAACATTATCCTCCGTTAGAATAAAACTATTTTCGATTAACTCTGTTTCTCCGCCTTGATATTCTCCTTGGAAAAGTAGATTCTTTTCAACAGGAACAGTCGTCCATGTATTACCGTCATCATAAGTCAATTGTAATTCATCATTTTGAAGGCTATAACCTATTGTATCCTCCACATCTACCTTTATCGGATCCAGTGATTCCTTTTCTTCGGGTGTATTGCTTTCCTCTTGTTGTTGGTTCTGTTCAACATTATAGTAAGGTAAAGGGACTGGTTCGCGACTTTGCTCATAAAAAATGGTTAAGATAATCGTTAGAACGATCATACAACTAAGTGCTATTAATACTTTTTGCATAATGTGATCCTCCTTAATCGAATTATACAACATTTTCTTACATTTAAGGGGATTATTAGTTTTTTTCCATATTCGAAGCAAAAAAAATCAAAAAAAGAAAATATTGTGCTTTTATAATGAATGTGTGAGGGGGAATTCATATTGTCATACAATGAAGCAATAAAAAGAACAATTGACTGGATCGAACAGCACCTTCAAAGAGAGATTCATATTGACGATGTTACCAAAGTCAGCCATTTCTCTAGATATCACTTTCATCGTATTTTTCAGAATGAAGTAGGAATATCAGTTGCTTCGTACATTCGATTACGAAGAATCGTTCATGCAGCAATGAAATTACTACATACATCAGATAGAATCCTTGATATTGCATTAACATATCAATTTGAATCTCAAGAAGCATTTACTAGAGCATTTAAGAAAATATATCACCTTCCCCCTGGACAATATCGAAAATTCATGAAGCAAATGATTGTAAAAAAGGAGGAACTTCACATGCATGAAGAAATTAATGGATGGTTTATCAGCGGAAGTCATCCGCACTTTTACAAAAGCGGAATTGATCGCGAACAGGTTCACCAGGGTAATGCTTCTGCTTACTTAGAATCACTTACAGTCGATGAAAACGACCAATTTGCAACACTAATGCGACAAGTTAATGCAGACAAGTACAAAGGAAAAAGAATAAAGCTTTCAGGCTTTATCAAATCTGAAAATGTAGCAACTTTATCAGGTTTGTGGATGAGGGTGAATAGTGCATCAGAGGACCTATTACAATTTGACAACATGCATGATCGTCCCATTACGGGAACAAATAATTGGAATCACTATGCTATCATACTTGATGTTCCGGAAAACAGTGCCACCATCTCATACGGAATTTTACTAACAGGAGCAGGTAAAGTATGGTTGGATGGACTAAAGTTTGAAGAGGTAGATAACAATGTGCCTACAACACATTTAGAGATTAATGTGGTACTGCTGGATGAACCAACCAACCTAAATTTTGAAAAGTAAAAAAAGCTTGGTGCAGACCAAGCTTTTTCTCCTTCTATAGCATTATTTGTGATAGACATATTATTTTGATTTCTCTAATTTCTGTCCTTCATACCGTTTATTATGGATACTTTTTTCGGATTTACCTATTTTCTGTCCTTCATTTCGCTTATGATGGACACTTTTTTCGGGTTCACCTATTTTCTGTCCTTCATTTCGTTTATGATGGACACTTTTTTCGGGTTCACCTATTTTCTGTCCTTCATTTCGCTTATGATGGACACTTTGTTCGGATTCATCTAATTTCTGTCCTTCATTTCGCTTATGATGGACACTTTGTTCGGATTCATCTAATTTCTGTCCTTCATTTCGCTTATGATGGACACTTTGTTCGGATTCATCTAATTTCTGTCCTTCATTTCGCTTATGATGGACACTTTGTTCGGATTCATCTAATTTCTGTCCTTCATTTCGCTTATGATGGACACTTTTTTCGGATTTACCTATTTTCTGTCCTTCATTTTACTTATGATGGACACTTTTTTCGGATTCATCTAATTTCTCTCCTTCATTTCGTTTATGATGGACACTTTTTTCGGACTCATCTAATTTCTGTCCTGCATTTCGCTTGTGATGGATACTTTTTTCGGATGTACCTATTTTCTGTCCTTCATTTCGTTTATGATGGACACTTTTTTCGGATTCATCTAATTTCTCTCCTTCATTTCGTTTATGATGGACACTTTTTTCGGATTCATCTAATTTCTGTCCTTCATTTCGCTTGTGATGGATACTTTTTTCGGATTTACCTATTTTCTGTCCTTCATTTCGTTTATGACATCAGTTGCCTTAAGAAGTAATAATAATCTTATTCCCAGACGGATCTTTCGTAATAGCCTGTTTTTCTTCTTCCTCAACTGAAGCACCAATTGCCTTCAAATTTTGTACCGTATGATGGACCGCTTCTTTTGTTGGATAGCTGATCGTATAAGATTGCAAACCGACACTATTTTCTGAAGGTTGCGGGGCACCTACTCCATTCCATGTGTTCAAACCAATGTGATGATGATACTTCCCTGTTGAGATAAATAATGCTTGATTACCGAATTGGGATACCGTTTCGAAACCTAAACCTTTTTCATAAAAATGTTTGGTATGCTCCATTTCTGCAACATGCAGATGGATATGACCCATCACAGTCTCTTTCGGAAGTCCTTGCCATCCACCTTTTTCTCCTGCTTGTAAAAGATCTTCAAAGTCCAATGGATCGACAGCCATTTCTACTTGATTAGCTTGCCAAGTCCATCCAGCGGGATCTCTGTCACGATAAACTTCAATTCCGTTTCCATCTGGATCTGAGAAGTATAATGCTTCACTTACTAAATGATCAGACGATGCTAAAGGTAAGCCTACATCTATACTATGAAAAACAAAGTTTGCGAGGTCCCTCCTAGTTGGTAGTAATATAGCAAAATGGTACAAACCTGTTGTTCGTGTCTGTTTCGGCTCAGCATTATCGGGTTGTTCTAAGGTAAGAATACTTGTCTTACCATCTGCAGTTAGCTCAGCTGTTGTGTTGTTTTTTTCTAATATATCAAACCCGATAACTTTTTGGTAAAAAGCTATCGATCTAGTTAAATCCTGCACTTTTACGGTGACATTGCTGACAAATGTGATCGGTTTTCGATGAAAATTCATTATTTGTCTCCTTTTTAGGTTATTTTATGTAAGTAATTATACTTTTGTAAGTATGATATATCAAGAAAAAGCTACTAATCTGTCATGAATAGTAGCTTTCCCTTTTGTTCGTTATTTTATTGTTTAGAGAAGCCTATATCTTTTCGATAGAAGAAATCATCGTTTTGATCAAATCGTTCCAAGTATTGATAAATCTCTTTTTGTGCTTGCTCCGGACTGTCCTGGATCGAACCTACCAAAAGAACACGACCACCTTTCGAGGAGAATGAGCCATCTTCTGTACGTCCTGTTCCAGCATGGATTACATAAACTTGATCATCTGCCATAAGATCTGGGAGGCTTACATTTTTAGCATATGAACCAGGATAACCCTTTGAAGCCACTACTGTCCCGATTGCATAGCCTTTCTTCCATTTTAACTGTGGATCTTTTCCAGCGGTGACATCCTCAATCACTTGGATCAAGTCATTTTCCAATAGTGGCAGAACAACTTGTGTTTCTGGGTCACCAAATCTAGCATTAAATTCGATTACTTTAGGTCCTTCCTTCGTCTCAATCAGACCACCATAAAGAACACCGGTATAGGTGCGCCCTTCCTTTTTCATTCCTTTGGCAACAGGCTTTAAGATTTTTTCCACTGTAAACTCAATATGCTTTGGATCTAAATCCGGTACGGGAGAATAAGCCCCCATACCACCCGTGTTTGGCCCTTCATCATTGTCATAGGCGCGTTTATGATCACGAGCAGGAACCATCGGATAGACATTTTCACCATCAACAAAAGCAAAAAGGGAGAATTCTTTTCCTTCTAAATATTCTTCAATCACAACTCTGCTTCCAGCTTCACCAAATTTATTGTCAATCAGCATGTTTTCAACAGCGTCTAACGCTTGGTGCTCTGTCATGGCAACGACTACACCTTTTCCGGCCGCTAGTCCATCTGCCTTAATTACAATTGGTGCACCCTCTTGTTGTATATACGCCTTTGCTTTTTCTACATCAGTAAACGTCTGGTATTTCGCTGTCGGAATATCATATTGTTTCATAAATGCTTTAGCAAAGTCTTTACTTCCCTCGATAAGAGCAGCGTCTTTTTTAGGGCCGAATACTTTTAGATTTTTTTCCTGGAAAGCATCTACTACACCTTTTGTTAAGGGAACTTCAGGACCGACAATCGTCCAATCGATTTGTTCCTTTTGCGCAAATGCCACTAATTCTTCAATTGCATCATCTTTGATTGGCACACATGTGGCATCTTGTGCAATACCGCCATTTCCAGGTGCAGCGAAAATTTCTGTTACACGCTGACTACTCTTTAATTTTTTTACGATGATATGCTCGCGACCACCGCCGCCGATTACTAGTATTTTCATAGGAGGCCTCCTTTTTCTATCTATGAACAAGGGAAGATTCTCATAGACACTTTTTATGGATTTGGGATTATTTTGTCCAAGAGAGTACTTCTCGTGGACACTTTTTGCAGATTTCGCTTTCTTTTGTCCATGAGAATGCTTAATCTGAGAAAAAGGATTCCCAAATTATTGAGAATCCTTTTTGCTTAATGCTTGAAGTGACGCATCTTTGTGAATACCATTGCGATACCGTGTTTGTTGCATTCGTCAATGGAATCTTGGTCACGCTTGGATCCACCTGGTTGAATAATTGCTTTAATCCCTGCTTTTGCAGCATTTTCTACGGTGTCTGGCATTGGGAAGAATGCATCTGATGCCATGACTGCACCTTCTGCTTTTTCTCCTGCCTGCTCAAAGGCAATTCCTGCAGCACCAACACGGTTCATTTGTCCAGCACCAACTCCAAGAGTCTGGTCCCCTTTGGCAACAACAATTGCATTAGACTTCACGTGTTTTACCACTTTCCATGCAAAGAGAAGTTCATCGATTTCTTTTGCATGTGGTTTCCGATCTGTCACAACTTCGATATCTTCGGCTAACACTTTGCCATTGTCTCGGTCTTGAACGAGTAGTCCGCCAATCACGCTGACTACTTTTTTCGTATCATTCTCGTTTACTTGCATTGGTGTTTCCAGTAAACGAATGTTCTTTTTCACTGTTAGAATCTCGAGAGCTTTCTCAGAAAAGCTTGGCGCAATGACGATTTCTAAGAAAATTTCTTTCAATTGGTTGGCAGTAGCTTCGTCGACTTCACGGTTTAATGCTACAATACCACCGAAAATCGATACCGGATCACCGGCATAAGCCTTTTTGAAGGCATCAGAAATTGAGTCACCGATACCAACTCCACACGGATTCATATGTTTTACGGCTACCGCTGCTGGTTGTTCAGGAAATTCAAGTACCACCTCTAAAGCGGCATTCGCATCTTGAATATTGTTATATGATAATTCTTTACCATGTAATTGTTTTGCATTGGCGATAGACGCGCCTTTTACATTACCTTCTTTGTAAAATGCCGCTTTTTGATGTGGATTTTCACCATAGCGAAGGGATTGAACTTTTTCGAAAGTTTGAGTAAATGTTTCCGGATCCTCTTCACCTGTAATATCGACAAAATAGTTCGCAATCATTGCATCATAGTTTGCGGTATGACGGAACACTTTTGCCGCTAGTTGTTTACGAAACTCAACTGTTCCACCATTATTGCCTAAGTTGTCTAACACCGCATCATAATCAGATGGATCCACTACTACCGTGACATCACGGAAGTTTTTCGATGCAGATCGTAGCATCGTTGGACCGCCAATATCAATATTTTCAATTGCATCCTCTTCTGTTACATCTTCTTTTGCAATCGTTTCTTTAAACGGATAAAGATTAACAACGACAACATCAATCGGTGTGATGTCACGCTCTTCTAATTGCTTGACATGTGACTCTTGGTCTCGACGTGCAAGAAGTCCCGCATGGATATATGGGTGTAACGTTTTAACACGACCATCTAAGATTTCATCAAAATTGGTGATTTCCGAAACACCTTTTGCAGGTAATCCAGCATCTTGTAATGCTCTTAATGTACCACCTGTTGAGATTAATTCATAACCTAATTTATCTAATCCTTCTGCAAAAGGAACTAAATTGCTTTTGTCAGAAACACTTAGTAATGCACGTTTTTTCAACGTTATTCTCCTCTCGTGATCAGTTTTTGAATCGTAGCTGGATAAAGCTGATGTTCTACTTGCTGAATGGCTTTTTGCAATTCTTCCCTTGTCATGCCGTCTTCAACATCTACCGCTTGTTGTGCAATAATTTTTCCCGTATCCATACCTGAATCGACGTAATGAACCGTAACACCTGACACTTTTACGGCCGCATCAAATGCTTGTCCGATAGCGTCCAATCCTGGAAAGGCTGGTAAAAGCGAAGGATGAATATTAATGATCTTCCCTTCAAAGGGACGTAATAAAGTGTCACCAATTAAGCGCATGTAGCCTGCAAGGATGATCCAATCGATTTTTTCTGTTTGGAGCACTTCCACTATTTTCGCTTCGAACATCTGCTTATTTCGATATTGCTTTGGATCAAATACAAAAGCAGGTGTTCCATTTTGCTTTGCCTTCTCTACTACTTTTGCATTCGGTTTATCACAAACAAGTAAGGCTATTTCCGCTTCAAGTGTACCATTTTTCGTTGCTTCGATAATAGCATCGTAATTACTGCCGGCACCTGATGCAAACACCGCTAATTTATTCATTAGAGAATGTCACCCCAGTTTCTTCTGTCACCTCTCCGATAATAGCTGCTTGTTCATCGATATCTTTTAATAATTGAAGTGCCATATCTGCTTCATGTGCCTCAACGATAACCGCCATGCCGATACCCATATTGAAGACACCGTACATCTCTTCTTCTTGTAAATCTGCTTGTTTTTGTAAGTAATCAAATATAGCTGGCTTTTGCCATGATCCTTTCTCGATTCTTACACCAAGATGTTCTGGAATAGCACGTGGTAAATTCTCATAGAAGCCACCACCAGTGATATGACTAATCCCTTTGATCGTGAGGTCTAATTTTAATTGTTGGATTGCTTTCGTGTAAATTTTTGTTGGTTCTAAAAGTGCTTCGCCTAATGTTTTGCTCAACTCTGGTACTTGATCTTGGTAATGTAACCCTTTATCATCAATTATTTTACGGACTAAGGAAAAACCGTTGGAGTGTACTCCTGATGAAGTCAAACCAATGATTTTATCACCAGCTTCTATCTTTTCCCCAGTAATAATTTGTTTTTTATCCGCAATTCCAACAACAAAGCCTGCGAGATCATATTCATCCTCACTGTACATGCCTGGCATTTCTGCTGTTTCGCCACCAATTAGTGCAGCACCGGATTGGACACAACCATCTGTTATGCCTTTTACAATTTGCTCGATTTTTTCTGGCTGGTTCTTACCACAAGCAATATAATCTAAGAAAAAGAGTGGGTCGGCACCTTGGGCAACAATATCATTGACACACATAGCTACAAGATCGACGCCAACCGTGTCATGTTTATCCAACATAAAGGCAAGCTTCAGTTTTGTTCCGACACCATCTGTTCCAGAAACTAAGACTGGTTCTTCATATGAGAATTTACTTAAGTCAAACAGGCCGGCGAAAGCACCGACTCCTCCGATCACTTCAGGGCGATTCGTCTTTGCGATATGTTTTTTCATTAAATCAACTGCTTTGTATCCTGCGTTCACATCGACGCCTGCATCTTTATAGATATCACTCATTCCTATAGACTCCTTTTTGGTGCGGAATTTTTATTGTCTGATTTTATTGGACACTTTTCATTGTTTATTGGACACTTTTCAACATTTACTGGACATTTTTTGCTATTTATTGGACACTTTCCAGAAGTTATTGGACACTTTCGCCCATTTACTGGACACTTTTATTCTTTATAAGCAGGAATTACGGTATCTGGATAGATTTCGGTCGGGTAATTTCCTGTAAAACATGCTTGGCACACACCATGTTGCATACGATCACGGTCCTCTACGATTGAAATTTCCAATCCTTCTGTTGATAAAAAGGATAAGCTGTCTGCTCCGATAATTTCGCGCATTTCTTCGATCGTATTATTTGCTGCGATTAACTCTCCCTTTGTCGATGTATCAATACCGTAGTAGCACGGATTTTGAATTGGAGGAGACGCGATTCGAACATGTACTTCTGTGGCTCCTGCTTCTTTTAATAATCGAACTATTCGCCGACTTGTTGTGCCACGGACGATTGAATCATCTACCATAACGACACGCTTTCCTTCTACAATCCCTCGTACGGCGGATAATTTCATTTTTACACCTTGCTCGCGTAGTTCTTGTGATGGTTGGATAAACGTTCGACCGACATAGCGGTTTTTGATTAAGCCTAACTCATATGGAATACCAGTTGCTTCAGAAAAACCGATTGCTGCTGATATACTGGAATCCGGTACACCTGTGACAACATCTGCTTCAATTGGTGCTTCATTTGCTAATTGTTTTCCCATTGTTTTTCGACTAGCATGAACATTCTTCTCATTTAAGTCACTATCAGGGCGAGAAAAATAGACATATTCCATTGAGCAAAGGGTACGTTGTAATGGTGACGTGAATTCTTTCGTTCGGAAGCCATCTTCGTCGATGATAATCAATTCACCAGGACGTACTTCGCGCACATATGTTGCACCAATTAGATCAAAAGCACAAGTCTCAGAAGCTACAACATATGCATCACCTAAACGTCCGATTGATAATGGTCGTAAACCGCGTGGGTCTAATCCAACAAACATTTGATCCTCTGTCAAAATCGAAAAAGCATATGCTCCCTTAATCATTCCTAATGCTGAGGCGATAGCGTCTTCTAACGGAAGATGACCACTCCGCTTAATCAAGTGTGCAATCACCTCGGTATCAGATGTTGTTTGTAGAATACTACCTTGTGCTTCAAGTTGACTTTTCAATTGATGTGCATTTACTAAATTACCATTGTGTGCTAGTGCCATACTTGTCGTTTGAGAACGGAAGACTAATGGTTGGACATTTTCAAAACCACCGCCACCCTGTGTTGCATAACGAACATGACCGATTGCTGCGTGCCCCTGCAGGCGGGAAAACTGATCTTCTGAAAAGACATCATTAACAAGACCGACACCTTTGTGAACATTTAATTTCTCACCATCTGTTGTGACAATACCGGCACCTTCTTGACCACGATGCTGGAGTGCATGCAGACCATAATAGGTCATTTCGGCTGCTTTTTCATGTCCCCAGATCGCAAATACACCACACTCTTCATTTAAGCCTTTGATTTCAGCAAGCACGGGATAGCTCCTTTCCACAGTTGTTGTAATGATCTTACATCTTCTGTGATTGCTTCTGTTTCTCCGTTTTGAACCACTAGTTTATTCGTATTTGTTACTGTTCCTAATAATGCTGCATCTTCTACTTTAGCTTCGAACGTTTCACGATCTTTCTCTGGAATCGATACGATGAAACGTGATTGTGTTTCACTAAACAATACCGTTGTTAAATCTCCTTCTACTTGGACGTCTACACCAAGACCTTTATCAGTAAAAAGGGATTCTGCTAATGCAACACCAAGTCCACCTTCTGCAATATCATGAGCTGAGGAAACAAGGCCAGCACGGATCGCAGCTAATAATTGCTCTTGATGTTTTGCTTCTATTTCTAAATCAATCGCTGGCGCTTTACCGAAATATTTACCTTCCAAAAGGTTTTGTAATTCACTACCACCGAATTCTGCTTCTGTCTCACCAATTACATAAATCAAATCACCTTCCTGTTGGAAATGGGACGGTGTAATGTGGTCAAGCGATTCATGTAATCCCACCATCCCAACAACTGGAGTTGGGAAAATTGCCTGACCATTTGATTCATTGTAAAGCGAAACATTACCGCTAATAACAGGGGTGTTTAGCTTTTGACTTGCTGCACTCATACCTTCTACACTTTTCTCCATTTGCCAGAAGTTTTCTGGTTTATCCGGATTACCAAAGTTTAATCCGTCTGTAAGTGCTAATGGTTTCGCACCAGATGCAACAATATTTCGTGCTGCTTCTGCAACCGCAATTTTGCCGCCTGCCTCTGGATCTAAATGAATATACCGAGAATTACAGTCCGTTGTCATCGCAATAGCTTTGTCATATCCGCGAACACGGACAACTGCCGCATCTGAACCTGGAGAGAATACGGTGTTCGCCTGTACCATTGAATCATATTGATCATAAACATATTCTTTACTTGCGATCGTTGGTTGCTGTAATAACTTCTTCAATGTTTCTGCATGATCTTTCACTTCTGGAATATATGCAGGCATTCTTTGGTATTCTTCATAAAAGCTTGGTACTTTCGATTCTTTATGGAAAATCGGTGCATCCTCTGCTAAATTATCAACAGGAATGTCTGCCACAACTTCTCCTTTATGCAATAAACGGAACATTTTATCATTGGTAACATGACCTACTGCTACCGCTTCTAATCCATATTTCTTGAAAATATCAACAATTTCTTGTTCCTCACCTTTTTTTACGCATAATAGCATACGTTCTTGTGACTCTGACAGCATCATTTCGTACGCTGTCATGTTTTCTTCACGCTGCGGGATTAGATCTAGGTTCATTTCCATTCCCATGCCAGCTTTACTCGCCATTTCACTTGCGGATGAAGTAAGTCCAGCTGCCCCCATATCTTGAATGCCAACTAATGCGTCAGAATGAATTACTTCCAAACATGCCTCAATTAATAATTTTTCCATAAAAGGGTCGCCAACTTGTACATTGGAACGTTTGCTTTCAGAGTCTTCAGATAAATCTTCCGAAGCGAATGTTGCACCATGGATTCCGTCACGACCTGTTTTCGAACCAACATACATAATCGTGTTTCCAAGTCCTGATGCGATCCCTTTTTGAATATCTTTCGTATCAATTAAACCGACACACATTGCATTAACAAGTGGATTACCTTCATAACAATCATCGAATTGTACTTCTCCTCCGACAGTTGGTACTCCTACACAGTTACCATAGCCGGCGATTCCGTGAACCACTTCATCAAAAAGATATTTAACCCGACCAGTGTTAAGATTACCGAAACGTAATGAGTTCAAAGAGGCAATCGGACGAGCCCCCATCGAGAAAACGTCACGGATAATACCACCGACACCTGTTGCCGCCCCTTGATACGGCTCTACTGCTGAAGGGTGGTTATGGCTTTCCACTTTAAATACGACACCTTGGCCATCACCGATATCAACAACTCCGGCACCTTCACCAGGACCTTGCACAACTTGTGGTCCTTCCGTCGGAAATTTCTTTAATAATGGTTTAGAAGTTTTATAACTGCAGTGTTCCGACCACATTACCGAGAAAATACCGATTTCAGTAAAGTTAGGGCGACGACCCATAATATCTTTAATCATGTCATACTCTTTATCTGTTAATCCCATTTCCTGATAGACTTTATCTTGTTCTATCCATTCAGGAGTAATTTCAGGCGCCTGCAACATAACGTTCCCTCCAGTTTTCTAGCATTGATTGGAATAGTTTAAAACCGTCATCACTATTTAAAATCGCTTCTACTGCACGTTCCGGGTGTGGCATCATTCCTAATACATTACCTTGTTCATTGGTGATTCCGGCAATATCACTAACAGAACCATTCGGATTATTTTGGTACGTAAAGACGATTTGATTGTTTTCTTTTAATCTTGCAAGTGTCTCTTCATCACAATAATAGTTTCCATCATGATGTGCGATCGGAATCGAGACAACTTCGTCTTTTTCATATTTCGAGGTAAAAAGGGTATCATTGTTTTCCACTATTAAGTTTTCAAAATGACACATAAATTTCAGATTCTTATTGCGTAGCATTGCACCTGGCAATAAACCTGATTCTAGTAATATTTGAAACCCATTGCAGACACCGAGAATCGGAACTCCTTTGTCTGCTTGTTCTCGTAATTGCACGACAATATCGGATGTAGAAGCAATTGCGCCAGAACGAAGATAATCACCGTAAGAGAAGCCACCAGGGATTAAAATCGCATCATAACCTTCCAAGTTTGCTTCCTGGTACCAAAGCATATCTGCTTCTTCACCCAGTGCATCCTTTGCTGCATAATACATATCGCGGTCACAGTTAGATCCAGGAAAGACAATTACAGCAAATTTCACTGAGCAACCCCCTCTTCTACTGTATATTTATAATTTTCGATAACTGGATTTGCGAGTAGCTTGTTACACATTTCCTCGATTTCTGCTTCAATATTTGCATCATCGTTCACTGTTAATTCTAAATATTTCCCAACACGAACTTCCTTCACATTGTCATAGCCTAATGTATTTAAAGATCCTTGAACTGCTTTACCCTGTGGGTCTAATACACCCTCTTTTAATGTAATGTGTACTTTTACTAGTTTCATTGTTTTGCCTCCAGTCTCGATAATATATTGTCATATACAGTAACTAAATCACCTAAATCTTCACGAAATACGTCTTTGTCCATCTTCTCACCTGTTGCGATATCCCAAAGACGGCAAGTGTCAGGACTCACTTCGTCTGATAGCACAATTTCCCCGCTAGCATTGCGTCCAAATTCCAATTTGAAATCGACAAGCTGTAAATTGATTTCTTTGAAGAAAGCTTGCAATTGCTCATTTACTTGAAGGGCCATTTTTTTAATTTTTACAAGGTCTGCTTCGTTTACATCTGTTAAAAGCAATGCATGATCATCATTGATTAACGGATCACCAAGCTCATCTTTTTTATAAAAAAGTTCCACTAACGGCGGATCAAAAATCGTTTTCTCTTTAATGCCCGTACGGCGGACGATACTTCCCGCCGCAACATTCCGAATGACAACCTCAAGCGGAATAATCGTTGTTTTTTCTACTAATTGTTCCGTTTCATTTAATGCTTCTTTAAAATGACTATTAATCCCTTTTTGATGGAGATATTCGAATACTTTAGCAGAAATTAAATTATTATAGCGTCCTTTCCCTTGAAATTCCGCTTTTTTCTCGCCATTAAAGGCTGTTGCATCATTTTTGTAAGACAGGACTAATAAATTCGGATTATCCGCTACCGTAAATACTTGCTTTGCTTTTCCTTCATATAACAGCTTGTCTTTCATTGGATTCCTCTCCTTATGCCAGGCCTATTTTTTTGAAAATCTGATCAACGTTTTTTAAATGGTACGTGTAATCAAAGCAATCATCTAACTGTTCTTTCGATAATGTACTATTGATACGATCTTCTTGTTCGATCAGCTGACGGAATGGTGTTGCTGTCTCCCATGCCTGCATCGCATTCGGTTGTACAATGTCATATGCTTCTTCACGACTCATACCTTGATCAATCAAAGAAAGCAATACGCGTTGTGAGAAAATGACACCGTACGTGCGATCAATATTCCGTTTCATATTTTCCGGGAATACCGTTAAGTTTTTCACGATATTACCAAATCTGTTCAACATATAATTCAAGGCTATTGTTGCATCTGGTAAAATGACACGTTCTGCAGAAGAGTGAGAAATATCACGTTCATGCCATAAGGACACATTTTCGTACGATGTCATCATATAACCACGGATAACACGAGCCATCCCCGTCATGTTTTCAGATCCGATTGGGTTACGTTTATGCGGCATTGCGGATGAACCTTTTTGACCTTTCGCAAAAAATTCTTCCACTTCTCTTGTTTCTGTTTTTTGCAAACCGCGGATCTCGGTTGCGAATTTTTCGATAGAGCTTGCAACTAATGCCAGTGCGGACATATATTGCGCATGACGATCACGCTGTAATGTTTGGGTAGAAACCGGTGCTGGCTGCAACCCTAATTGTTCACAAACATATTTCTCAACGAACGGATCGATATTTGCATAGGTACCAACTGCACCTGATAATTTCCCTGTTTCAATTACTTTTGCTGCCGCATCAAAGCGTTCAAGATTACGTTTCATTTCTTCGTACCATAGTGCCATTTTTAAGCCAAAAGTTGTCGGTTCAGCATGTACACCATGTGTACGACCCATCATAACGGTATTTTTATGCTCGATTGCTTTCTCTTTTAAAATTTCAATAAAGTTTACAATATCACGACGGATAATTTGATTTGCTTGTTTTAACATATATGAAAGTGCGGTATCGACAACGTCTGTTGAAGTAAGACCGTAGTGTACCCATTTTTTCTCTTCACCTAATGTTTCCGAAACAGCGCGAGTGAATGCTACCACATCATGGCGAGTCTCTTGTTCGATTTCAGAAATACGTTCGATATTAAAAGATGCATTTTCTCTAATTTTTTTGACATCTTCTTTTGGGATGATCCCTAATTCACTCCATGCTTCACATGCTAATATTTCCACCTCAAGCCATGCGTTAAAGCGATTCTCATCAGTCCAGATCTTGCCCATTTCTTCTCTTGTATAACGTTCGATCATAAAATGTTTCCTCCTAGTTTTCGATTATCTTTTTTTCCACTAGTTTATTATATATGATTAAAGGATTGTCCCCAATAAAAGTTACATGCCCCATTTTACGCAATGGCTTGTTTTCTGCTTTTCCGTACATATGAATATGTGCATGTGGATGATCATCTAATTGATTGAAAAAAGGCTCTACATCTTTTCCTAGTAAGTTAACCATTACTGCTCCACCATGAGAGTGAACAGGTATTAATGGTAATCCGCAAATTGCACGAACATGTTGCTCAAATTGCGAGACATCACATGCTTCAATCGTAAAATGCCCTGAGTTATGTGGTCTTGGTGCTAATTCATTGATTAAGATATCTTCTCCACAAACGAACATTTCGATGGCGAATGTGCCAACAACACCGATCGTTTCTCCGATAGCTTTTGCCGCTTGCCGAGCTTTTTTAGCAATCTGTTCAGAAACTCGAGCAGGTGCAATTGTTGCGTGTAAAATATGATCCCGATGGATATTTTCGGCTACTGGAAAATAAGTGATTTCTCCTGCTAGTGATCTTGTAAAAACAATCGAGATTTCTTTATCAAAAGGTACCCATTTTTCTATAATTAAACGATCTGCTTGTTGTAACATTTCAACTGCGGTTTCAATGTCTGTTTTATTAGAAAGTTTCACTTGACCCTTTCCGTCATATCCTCCACGGCATGTTTTGGCAACAGATGGATAACCAATTTGTTCAACTGCTGTTTGTAATTCTTCGGGGGTTGTGACAATTGCAAAATCGGCAACTGGCTGATTACTATCAACCATTGCTTTTTTCTCTAATTCACGGTCTTGAGTAACCTTCAGCGAGTTTGCCCCCTGTGGAAGAATTCCGGCGTCTTCTATAATTTGTGCTGCTGTTAAATCAACATTCTCAAATTCGTATGTCACAACATCACTTTTCTCAGCAAGTTCTCTGACAGCGTCTAAATCATCATAAGCTGCGACTATTTGCTCGTCAGCTACTTGTGCAGTTGGGCAATCTGGAGTAGGATCGAGAACCATAACACGATATCCCATATGCTTAGCTACTGTTGTCATCATTCGTCCTAGCTGGCCACCACCAATAATTCCGATAGTAGATCCGAATAATAATTTATTGTTCTGCAAGATTGTCCCTCATTTCTGCCACTTTTTCTTTTAATTGATTTTGATGATCGGCTAATCGTGCTGCGGTTTCTTGATTGTTTGTGCCAATGATTTGCGCTGCGAGAATGCCTGCATTTTTCGCTCCTGCTTTACCGATGGCGACAGTGGCGACTGGTACTCCACCCGGCATTTGTAAGATAGAATAGAGTGAATCAACACCGCTGAGTGTGCTTGTTTTCACTGGTACACCGATGACTGGCAAGGTTGTTTTGGATGCGACCATGCCTGGTAAGTGTGCTGCACCACCTGCTCCTGCGATGATTACTTTTAATCCTCTATCACGTGCAGTTTCGGCATATTCAAACATATCTTCCGGCGTTCTATGCGCAGAGATGACTTCTTTCTCATAACTAATGCCTAGCTCTTCTAACGCTTCACAAGTATGTTTCATCGTTTCCCAATCCGATATGCTCCCCATAATAACACCAACTTGTGCCATACAATTCCCACTTCCCTCTATTTAATATCTGTTTGAAGCTTATAATTAGTATATACTGCAATTAACATGAACTTTGATACATTCACGGACATCTACTCCGCTATTCAAGGAAAATACCGTTTATTTAAACAGAAAGGAACTGAATAAGGGATTAAATGTCCACTCCGTTCATCGAAATTAATAAATCATTGGATACAAAAAAAACTATCCATTTCTCTATCAGGAGAGAAGATGAATAGGTGGTGATTCCATAACTATCCTGATGATTTTTCTTGATAAAATCATCGGTCATCTTCCCTCATAGTCCATCATTTACGGTGATGGGTAGAAACTTTTGAGCCGTATTCTCAAATTATATGAGGTCGTTACTTTGTTAGGTTTTTTTACTACACTGTTATGATAACAAGAGCACTCGAATTCTGTCAACAAAAAATCGAACATTAAAATAATAGTTTATATCAATGTTCGGTTTTTAAGAAAACAAGAGTCTGAATTCTATTCAATAGGAAGCAAACAAGAGTGATACCAGTTTAAATGCTAAAAACAAGAGCTTGCTGCCTCTTTGGCCATACAAGCTCCTGTTTTTATATCGTCCATTCATCATTCACCAATGCAATGAGTTTCCATTCATCTTGTTCATTTGGCTCAAAAACGACATGCAAGCTGCTCCAATCTAACTCTTCCTGACCTTCTTTATAAAATTCTACTTGATGCGAATCTGGAAAGAATTCTTTAATATTATTGACCATATTTCCACGGCTATCCGTGTTATCAAACGTTATCTCATCCGGATTAAGGTAATCAGCTTGATAGACATACTCTTCATGATATTCGACTGGAGTTAACTCAATAGGAAATCCACTACCATCTTCCACACCCCATACATACTCTTCTGTATCTTCCTTGAATGCTGCTACTTCGCTTGGCTCAAAAACAAGATCATCTTCACTCACATTAACATATGGAGAATATAAGAGTCCCTTCTCCTCATGTACATAGTTTGCAAGCTCTTCAAAGTTTTGATTTGCTAATAATTCTATAATTTGATTTGCTTGCTCCTTTAATTTCGTTTCAACGTCTTCTTCTTTCTCTTTCTCTTCTTCACCTTTCTTATTTAAAAACACCGGAACAGCTTCCTGCTTGTGATACTTCGTAAATGTCCTTGTTTCAACTGCACTTACTGAATTTGCATCTCTAGAATTAAGAATACCTGTGTAAT
This sequence comes from Gracilibacillus saliphilus, assembly GCF_010994085.1. Lineage (NCBI taxonomy): Bacteria > Bacillati > Bacillota > Bacilli > Caryophanales > Bacillaceae > Gracilibacillus > Gracilibacillus saliphilus. The sequence continues at coordinate 83,388 of NZ_WJEB01000016.1, forward strand.
TCAAAGTCATAATTATTACTAAAAGAAAAACTACAGCTATCCCCCATCTAAAACGATTCATAATCATCCTCCTTTAAATAGTTACAATCATTCAAAATTATTATTTACAAGAGGTTGATTATTATCATCAGAAAATTAAAAAGAACAGAATGAAGCGAACCATTCACGTATGGTAATGTCTCTTAATGTTCGTGTTTTACTAATTTTGCATCAAATACTATCTTTCTGCCATTAGGAACTGGTTGACCATTTTCTTCTATGAAAACTGGTTCCTCCACCCGCCTTGTCGGCTGATACCCTTCCTGTTTTATTCTATCTAAGCAATCATCAATGGTTTCATTCTCCATTACTTCGAACTTCTTCTTGGCTGGCTTCTTGTTGTTGTTCTTCTGCTTTTTGGACACTTTTGCGAATCCTCCCTCTCTTAACTTGTTTTACCCAGAACCCACCATGGATTTGTTTTGGTTCGTAGGCGATAATAAAGGCCTTCGGATCAATCGATTTAATCGTTTCGTATAAATGAAGCTCATATTTTCTCGGTGATAAAATTTGCATCGATAACCGGTCGCCGTCCATGCCGTACGCATACCAACTCGTTACGCCATAGCCTTTATCTCTTAACTGTTTTGTAAATGAGATATCTGGATCTGAAGAAATCACATTAACCGTAATATATCCAAGCGCTAATTTTTCTTCTATTTTTGAACCGATGACTACACCAAGGCCATAGCCCAGCCCGTAAGCCACTAGATTTTGAATCTCTCCTAAGTTATCTAACACGATGCCAAGACCTAGCGTATAGATCATGATTTCGAATATACTTATTGCTCCGGCAATATATCGTCTACCTTTTAACATAAGAATTACTCTTAGTGTGGATAACGATACATAGACAATATTGATGATCATAATAATAGTAATCATCATAAACGCGTTTTCAAGCATTTTAACACACCTCCGCTAATGCACAACGATTTGTCAAAGTCATATCTTATAACATAGCGAAACCATTTTATCACAGCAAAAAGAGAAAGGGGAGAGGTAATTTTGGATCCGTTTCAACATATGCATGATTGGAAAAATAACTTAGATCAATTCTTTGGCGGCAACTTTTGGGACGACTTTGAACATATGGTTAAACCGCCAATTCCAGCAGTTAATATGTACGAATTAGACAATGAAGTAATCGTTTATGTTAATTTGCCCGGAATTAAGGATCGTAAACACGTGAAAGTTTTCGTTGATTATGAGGTATTGGAATTAAAGGGGACGCTTTTTCCTGTTAAACAATCGGGAAAATTAATAAAGCAGGAAATCTTACATGGAGAATTCTCAAGAAAAATTGACTTACCTTTTCCAGTAAGGGAGGATCGTATTACAGCGACATTGAAACAAGGTTTGATGACGATCCACCTTCACCGGTTGGTAAATAATAAGAAGAAAAAGCATGCCATTGACATTGAGGAATTTGAGGAGTAGATGATAAAAACAGGAGAAACCATCAGTGTCGTCTCTCCTGTTTTTCCATATTATTTAATGGATACCCATGATTTCGTTTCTGATGATTTCTCTACTGCTTCCAAGATGACTTGGTTCTTCACACCGTCTTCAAAGTTTGGAGCAGGTTGATAATCTTCTGCGATACCACGGAAAAATTCATCAATTAAATGGATAAAGGTATGTTCATATCCAATAATATGTCCTGGTGGCCAATATGCTCCAACATATGGATGGACTTCTTCGGTACAATTGATCAGGCGAAAGCCTTGTGTACCCTCCTCATCATCCGCAAAGTAGACTTCTAAATTATTCATATTTTCCATATCCCAACGGATTGAGCCCTTTTCACCGTTAATTTCGAATTTGTTTTTGTTGCGGTTTCCTCCAGCAAATCTAGTTGCCTCAAATGTACCTAATGCGCCATTTTCAAAGCGGGCAAGAAAGGCTACAGCATCATCAACGGTTACTTCACCCATTTCATTTGTATCACCTTTGGCACTAAGACCTCCAGTCATCTCGCCGATTGGACGCTGTTTAATGAACGTTTCCATCGTGGCAGTGATTTCCGCGAATTCACCAATTAAGAAGCGAGCAAGGTCAATACTGTGAGCGCCGATATCACCTAACGCACCAGATCCGGATACTTCTTTTTTTAGTCTCCATACCAATGGAAAATTAGGATCCATTATAAAATCTTGTAAATAATTCGCTCGATAATGATAGACACGGCCTATTTTACCGTCTTCAATTAATTTTTTGGCATATTGAACAGCTGGTGCAAAGCGATAATTATGGCAAATCATATGTTTTACACCATTTTCTTCAACCGCTTGAAGCATTTCTTTTGCTTCCTCTACAGTTAGTGCTAGTGGTTTTTCGGTAATAATATGTTTTCCTGCTTTGGCTGCTGCAATCGCAATTTCAGCATGAGTATGGTTCGGTGTTACGATATCGATCACATCAATATCGTCTCGCTCGATTACCTTTTTCCAATCCGTTTCATAGCTTTCCCATCCCATTTTCTCTTGGGCTTCTTTGACCGCCTCTACGTTCCTACCAGCAATCACTTTTAACTCCGGTACCAACGGATTATCAAAGTAAAAGGGAAGATCACGATAAGCATGGCTATGTGCTTTACCCATAAACTGATAACCAATCATACCGATTCTTACTTTTTGATTTACGCCCACCACATTTCACCAACCTTTTCTTTAATTAAAGCATTTTTCAGAATTGCTACTGCTTTTTGGAATCCTTCCTCAACAGACATTAAACTGTCTTCATGTTCAATACTTACAGCACCTTGATAGCCTACTAGTTGCAGCGCACTAATAATTCTTTTCCATTCTTCTTCACCATGACCATAACCAACAGTACGAAAAATCCAAGAACGATTTAGTTCATCACTATATGGTTTTGTGTCTAACACACCATTTGCTGCTGTGTTTTGCGGATCAATTGCCGTATCTTTCGCATGGAAATGGAACAACGCATCATGCTCTCCAAGCTCTTTAATGTTAGCGACAGGATCCATTTGCTGCCAGTATAAATGACTTGGGTCAAAGTTGACACCGATATTTTTCCCACATGCATCACGAAGCTTCAAAGCGGTTTCATTATTAAATACGACAAACCCTGGATGAGGTTCAATGGCAATACGGACATTGTGTTGTGCGGCAAAGTCATTTTGCTCTTTCCAGTAAGGAATGACTTTCTCTTGCCATTGCCATTCTAAAACTTCAGGATGATCTTCTGGCCAAGCAGCAGTTACCCATACTGGATATTGAGAATACTCCGATTCTCCTGGGCATCCGGAAAAGGTAACTACCGTGTCGACACCGATCTTCTCGGCTAATAACACTGTCTCTTCAAACTGTTGATGATGCTGACCGGAGATATTTTGATTAGGATGTAATGGATTACCGTGACAACTAAGTGCACTTATTTCAATATTTCTTTCAGTAAAAGCTTGCTGAAATGCCGCTAATTTTGCTTCATCCGCTAAAAGCTCTGTCGGATTACAGTGGGCATTCCCTGGATATCCTCCTGTCCCTATTTCAACAGCTTCCAAACCTGCGTCCTTTACCTGATCAAGTGCTTCTTCTAACGACTTATCACCAAACAAAACAGCAAATACTCCTAACTTCATTTCATTCACCTCATTAAGTAATTTTTTTTAACCGGACAAAAGCCCGATAGATAACTATTGCTAACGTTTGTTGAGCGGACATTTAGTACGTTATTTAGATGAATAATAGCCTATTTTCGATGTTGGCGGGCATTTAATCCCTTATTTGGTACCTTTCGTTAAAAATCAGCATTAACTTCGATGAATAACGGAATAGCTGTCCGCTGATAGCCTAAAAACGTCATTTTTGTCACAAATAGCGGAACAAATGTCCGCGTTCTGCCTAAGTTACCTGGAGATCGACGTATTTTTATTAAAGAATGTTTCATCAATGCCTATTGGTAATGGTTCGGGTTGTTTACAACTGCTTGTTAATACATAATGTTTATTGTCACGTGATGCATCATGTACCCCGTGCATAATATCAAGTACATGAAATGCCAACTGTCCATCTGTTCTTGCCGTCCGCTTATTCTCAATAGCATCAACCATATCTGCGAGACCCAACCCACGGCTATTATCACTAAAACCGTGTGTCAAAGGTACTTCAGACCATTCTTTATGCTCTTTTCTTCTTATATAAACAGGACCACCAAAATTATTCGGATCCGGGACAGAAATCGTACCTTCTGTACCGTAAATTTCAATTTTCGGAAGCTGATGGTGCCAAGTATCAAAGCTTGTAATAATAGAAGCAACTGAACCAGATTCAAAATCAAGTACCCCGTTAATCTGAGTAGGAACTTCTACTTGAATTTTTTTACCGTAATTCGGTTCACTTGTGATCGTTCTTTCCTTATAAGTCATTTGAGCAGAGCCAGTAATACGGGATACCGGTCCCATCAAATTGATAAGAGCCGTTATATAGTATGGTCCCATATCAAACATTGGTCCTCCGCCTTCCTGATAATAGAAGGTAGCGTCAGGATGCCAGCTCTCATGACCCGGAATCATCATAAATGCTGTGGCAGAGATTGGCTTTCCAATCCAACCATCATCGATCAATTTACGTGACGTTTGAATCCCTGCTCCTAAAAAGGTATCTGGAGCATTACCGATATATAATCCTTTTTCCTGTGCCACTTCTAACATCCGCTTACCGTCTTCTCGGCTAACTGCTAACGGCTTTTCACCATAAACATGCTTGCCATTTTCTAATGCTAGAATCGCTATTTCTGCATGAACTGCTGGAATTGTTAAATTAATAACTAACTCAATATCTGAATCCGCTAACAATTCTTCTGTTGTGTATGCCTTCGGAATTCCGTATTCCTGAGCACGTTCCTCTGCACGTTCTTTTACAATATCTGCAACTGCTTCAATCTCATAATTGCCAAACCTTGCTGCATTCTGTAAATAAATACGACTGATATTACCGCAACCTATAATTCCAACCTTCATGTTGACTCCCCCTTTATCTGCTTGCCCAAGTCATTCCGTTTCTCATTAATTTCATTACTTCTGGCATACGGACAATTTCAGCTACATGACCTAACCCACAGTAATACACTTTTCCTTCGCCCCATTTTTTCGTCCAGACTACCGGCATATCTACTTCACCATTGGTCTGATAAGGCCCTTCTGCTACTGGAAAACGCGTTGTCGCATGCACCTTCACAGCAGGATCAACATGCATATAATATTGTTCCGATACAACGGTAAAATCCTCCATCCCTTCTGTTAACGGGTGATCTGGATCTACTATATGTACATGATAGGAAACACCGTCATTACCCGGATGTGCTACCCATTGGCCACCGACCATAAATTGATAGTCTACTTCCCAGCGGAATGAATCTCCCATACCGCCATGTAAACCAGCTAAACCTGTACCTTGAGCCACTGCGTCTAATAGAGGTTGCAGTTGTTCTTTTTCGATTGTACCTTGTGTCCAGTTCGGAACAATTAAGTCATATTGGGTTAAATCATCTTCTTGCAATGTTGTTAACGTATCCGTTATTTTAACATCAAAGTTTTCTTCCTTAAGAATGTCACCTAAAATATCTGCCACTTCTTTTGGTTCATGACCTTCCCAGCCACCTTGAAAAATAAGCGCTTTCTTCATGACTATCCCTCCATTAGTAATCTTTTATAGTGAAAATAATCGAAATCTGCATGTTTGCGCTGACCACTTAAATCTTGAGCGGCCACTCCAACAAATGTTCCAGTAAAACGAATGTATTCGGCGTCATCATCGGAAAGATGCCCTATATCTATTTGTTCTCCGATCGTTTGCCAGTTTCCTTCTTCTGTCGCGTAAAAGAATTGTAAAAGGTGGCAATGAATCTCTGCTTTTAAATATATTTCCGTGTTTTCTGGTAATGCGACATCTTTACCGAGCAGTTCATCATACTCACCATACTTCGTTTCGATGATACCTAAACATTTACCATGCTCCTCATGCTCTGTTACTCGTAAATAGACAAGATCATTGGTATCGTAGTAAATCATTAGTCCAGCCATTTGTTGAAAATGATCGGGATGGAAATCAATTTTGGTTTCGACCTCTACATCGAAATGTTCCAGCCTTCTCATCAACATACTTTGTCGATGGAACGAACTTACTGATTCTTCACCAAACAAACGTAAATAACTAGGTCTGTCTGTTAAGTTAAACCAATCTCCATCAAAGGTCCGTCTCAATGCATTCCAATATTTTAGTAGTTTAATATCATTAAAATCATCATAGTTTGGCAGTTTTTCCGCTTCAAATTCTGGTAGATTAGGAGCTTCGACTATATTGCTTGGATGTGGTCCATCTACAACTCTAATCCAGTCATCATCTGTCCAATAGCATTTCTGTATCGCTGTTTCTCTCCCTAATATACACTTGTCGTCAATAACAGGACGTCCACATAAATGGGCAATATACCATTCACCGTCTTGTGTCTCTACAAAACAACCATGCCCCGCTTTTTGGAGCTGATTTTCTTGCGATTTATCAGAAGTTAGAATTGGATTAGTGGGATCCACTTCATATGGACCATCAATCGATTTGGAACGTGCTACTGTAGCTGCATGAGTATACCATGTACCACCTTCAGCAGTTAACAAATAGTAGTAGCCGTTTCGCTTATATAAATGAGGGGCCTCTGTTAATCCTAGTTCCGTACCTCTGAAAATATTCTTAATTGGGCCAACTAATTTTTGTTCAGTAGGCAAATACTGCTGTAAAGCTATACCTGCAAAAGAATTCGTTCCTTTGCGATGGTCCCAAATCATATTTACAAGCCACTTCTTACCATCGTCATCATGAAAAAGAGAAGGATCAAACCCACTACTGTTGAGATAAATAGGTTCTGACCATGGTCCCTCGATATTCTTCGCTGTTACTAGGTAATTATGGGTATCTTTAAATGCTCCCTGTCTGCTTTTGACATCCGTGTAGATTAAGTAAAAAACACCATCGGCATAAGATAAGCATGGCGCCCAAACGCCTCCTGAATTAACATTACCTAACATATTTAACTGTGATTCTCTTGTTAACGGATAACCTATTAGCTCCCAATTTATTAGATCTTTAGAATGATAGATTTGCACACCTGGAAACCACTCGAAGGTGGAAACGGCAATATAATAATCATCTCCCACTCTTACAATTGACGGATCAGGATGGTAGCCAGGTAACACTGGATTTGTTATCGTTTTCATTTTTGCCTCCTTAGCCTTTCACTGAACTTGCTTCAAGTCCAGTTACTATTTCCCTTATGCTATAAAGTATACCAATAAAAAAGGTAAACTTCCAAATGTAAGGGCTCACATAATCCGAGATTTCGTTCAATAATATAAAACTAACTTTTATATTATTGACATAGTTGCTTACTTATTTATATTTTTTCGTCCAAATGAAGCTTATCCAATATATTGGTCCATATTTCTTTATCTCCTTCCGCATATACTACGAGTGATACATGGAGAAGGAAGGAGAATCACTCGTTTGTTCTCATTTAATAGATTCCCAGATGACAACAAATCCCTTAATCTTTTTTCTTCCTACTCATAATGAATAACTTGGATGAAAGGGTGAGTAATGGGAAAATGGGGAAAATTTGCAGCAACTGTCATTCATCTGTTTGCTCTCAGGCTCCAGATTGTAATTTTGTAATGGATCAAGTTTGTGTTGGTTGGAGTTCTCCTCAAGGCGTTTCACAGGATATATATGTCGCTTCCGGCTTGAATATAGTAGCTTCAGGTTACTTAGCATATGATGAAGGGGCTTCAGATTTTGTAACTTTTAGCTTTTTCAATGGTGGTGAACTAGTGGGGGGGCCACTAACAGTATATGAGGGTAGTAGTGTAGCATTCACCAGTATTAATTTTACCCGAATCGAAGTAACTGTACCGCCGGGCGCTGAAGGCGATATAGCAATAGGACAATTATGTATTACGCCGCGTTATCAAATAGAATGTGATTTTTAGTTCCATTGTTTTTAACTCTGTTAGCTAAATTTCATACTTCACTATTAACTGTGATCTGTTTTCTGGAGGTAGTTTTTCTGCATAACAAATATTAAAGAGGTGATGATTCATTGTCAGGCATTAATTTTCATGATAGTAGTGGTGGAGGATGCGCACGTGGACCTCGAGGACCTGAGGGACCGGTTGGGCCTGAAGGACCGGTTGGGCCTGCTGGGCCGGTTGGACCTGAGGGACCTGCTGGACCGATCGGACCCGAAGGACCTGCTGGGCCGGTTGGACCCGAGGGACCAATTGGACCTGAAGGACCGGCTGGACCCGAAGGACCTACTGGACCTGAGGGACCTGCTGGACCGATCGGACCCGAAGGACCGGCTGGACCTGAGGGACCTGCTGGACCGATCGGACCCGAAGGACCGGCTGGACCTGAGGGACCTGCTGGACCGATCGGACCCGAAGGACCGGCTGGACCTGAGGGACCTGCTGGACCGATCGGACCCGAAGGACCGGCTGGACCTGAGGGACCTGCTGGACCGATCGGACCCGAAGGACCGGCTGGACCTGAGGGACCTGCTGGACCGATCGGACCCGAAGGACCGGCTGGACCTGAGGGACCTGCTGGACCGATCGGACCCGAAGGACCGGCTGGACCTGAGGGACCTGCTGGACCGATCGGACCCGAAGGACCGGCTGGACCTGAGGGACCTGCTGGACCGATCGGACCCGAAGGACCGGCTGGACCTGAGGGACCTGCTGGACCGATCGGACCCGAAGGACCGGCTGGACCTGAGGGACCTGCTGGACCGATCGGACCCGAAGGACCGGCTGGACCTGAGGGACCTGCTGGACCGATCGGACCCGAAGGACCGGCTGGACCTGAGGGACCTGCTGGACCGATCGGACCCGAAGGACCGGCTGGACCTGAGGGACCTGCTGGACCGATCGGACCCGAAGGACCGGCTGGACCTGAGGGACCTGCTGGACCGATCGGACCCGAAGGACCGGCTGGACCTGAGGGACCTGCTGGACCGATCGGACCCGAAGGACCGGCTGGACCTGAGGGACCTGCTGGACCGATCGGACCCGAAGGACCGGCTGGACCTGTAATAACTGAAACTTCTGGTTTTGCAGCTAACACTTCACAATCAGCTATTTCAGTTATACTTGGAGGTACACCTGTACCTTTACCAAATGCACAGAATTTAAATGGCATCACAGCCAATGCCGCAAATACGGTTTTCACCGTTTCTGAAACCGGTAGATACTTTATTCAATTCAATGTAAACTTCACGGCAGGACTATTAGTTGGTGCACGCCTTTTAATAAATGGTACACCGTTAGAGAGTTCGGAAAGAAACCCAGTTCTTACAGTTAGTAATCTAAGCGCATTTGTTATTACAAACTTAAATGCTGGAGATACCGTAACACTTCAACTTTTCGGTTTACTAGGGCTAGCAACATTACAAGCTGGGCAAGGTGCTGCATTAACCATCGTACGATTAGATGACACACTTGTGTAATGAACAAAAGGCTTTTCGTCAGTATTAGACGAAAAGCCTTTGTTTTATGGATTAAGTAGAGGAGATTACAGACAATGAATAGCATGTTAAACCTTAATAACAATTATAGACACTTTCACGTATATCTTTTCTTGGTTCACATAAGTTTCCTTCTATATGAACAATTGCTTTATAAAAGGATTGAACACTTAAGCAAAAATCTATATTCAAACATACTTTCCAACAATTTTTATAACGGTTTTCATCGATAATATTGGCACTGCAATTAATTTGATCTATTGAACACTTAACCTGTGTGCCTTCAGGTGCACAAAGAAGCACTGTTTTCATAATAGATATGGGAAACGTACACAATACAACACAATCATCACTTGCATTCACAATTTTCACCGTTACATGACCTTCTAATAGTATACTTACTTTCTGCAAAGATATTTTCCCGCTTCTTGACGTATGAAAAGTCTCACTTCGCCTCGTTATACTTCGACTAATCTCTCTGCACACAAACGGATTCTCTCTATCTGTCCGTATTGGATCTCCATTTTCATCTGATAAAAAGCATGAAACTTCCTTTGGATTGTCATCTACATTTGCTTCTTCACAAATCAGGTAATGGACAACTATTGTTAACATTGCCTCACAATTTATTTCGTCCCCACAACCATTTGCACATAACACAGAAAGTTTTTCTAATTCACCAATCGTCCCACTGAACGTATTACTTTCCGATACTTGTGCTATTTCTTCATCGTTAGCAAATATAATCAAATCGCACGAACAACTTCCTTTGTGCTCAATCGAAAATGTTGCTGCATTAACCGTATCTCCAACAGCCTGCCAAATAGTTGTTGGGAAGTTGTTCTGGCAATTGACATTAAAATTTATACAAATACAATCTTCCATTTCTTTGACACTCTGTCTCACCGGAATGAATTTGCATTTGCTAATTTTGTCATCTATTGTAATCCAATCATAAACAATTGGCACTTTTACACAATGTTCGGGCATTCAAACACTCTCCCGTCTATTAGTTTATAGTAGTATATGCCCGTCTAACATAGCCTGTGTAGTCAGTCTTTCATAGTTACGTAAAATAAATAGGTATAACAAATAAGAAATAGGTAAAATAGTGAAGCACAAACAACTAGTTTGGATAGAAACAGTTTTGAGAGGGATGATAGCGGAAATTCACTCAAAACGAAAGCTCTGACAAATGCCAGAGCTTTCCATTACTTTAATGTAAAAATGCCAAATATAAGACGAAGATAACAAATAGGAACCACATCACTGGGTGAATTTCTTTTGCTTTACCTTTCGCTACCTTTGTAATCGGGTAGAAAATAAAACCTACCGCGATACCTGTGGCAATACTGTATGTTAATGGCATGGTTACAACTGTTAAAAACGCTGGTACAGCCACATCAAATTCATCCCATGGAATGTCTTTTAAGGATGATGCCATTAATACCCCAACAATGATTAATGCTGGTGCTGTCACCGCAGAAGTAACTACTCCTAACAATGGGGAAAAGAATAATGCTAAAATGAATAATAATGCTGTGATAACCGATGCAAAACCAGAGCGTCCACCTGCACCAACACCTGTTGCAGATTCTACATATGAAGTAGTTGTAGATGTTCCTAAAGTTGCACCCACAACAGTAGCAGCTGAATCTGAGAATAACGCTTTTCCTGCTCTTGGTAGTTTATTATCCTTTAATAAACCTGCTTTCGAAGCAACTGCAACTAACGTACCTGCCGTATCAAAAAAGTCTACGAATAAGAACGTTAAAATAACGACTAGCATTTCTAAAGTAAATACTTCCCCTAAATGAGCAAATGCTGCACCAAATGTTGGAGCCATACTAGGTACAGGCGCAACAATTTGCTCAGGAATTGGCACCTGACTAAAGATCATCCCAACAATGGCTGTGATGATCATCCCGTAAAATACGCCACCTTTCATCCCGATAGCAAGTAGAATAACAGTGATCACAATACCAAAAACCGCCAACAAAGTAGTCCCCACCGTCAAATCACCTAATGCAACTAAGGTAGACGGATCTGCAATAATAATTTCAGCATTTTGAAAACCAATAAATGCAATAAACAAACCAATACCTGCACCAACTGCCAGCTTTAAAACAGAAGGAATTGCATTAATTACTTTTTCACGAATACCTGTAAGTGTCAAAATAATAAAGATAATACCTGATACGAAAATACCCGCTAACGCTGTTTCCCATGGGATTCCATGACCTAGAACAACTGAATAAGTAAAAAATGCATTTAATCCCATCCCTGGCGCAAGCGCAATAGGATATTTAGCAAAAACCCCCATAATTAACGTACCAATTGCTGCAGCTAGAGCTGTTGCAACGAATACTGCATTCTTATCCATACCTGTTCCATCTGTAGCTAACATATCAGGATTAACAAACAAAATATAGGCCATAGCTAAAAAGGTAGTAATACCTGCTACTGTTTCCGTACGATAGTTTGTCCCCAATCGATCAAATTCAAAATATTTTCTCACTTTTACTTTCCCCCCTATAATTCATTAGCCAAACAAAAAACACTCTTAGAGATTCCAAGAGTGTTTCTTTACAATTCGGCGTAGTTTAAATAAAAATAATATATCCTACATCCTCCTCGTAGTCAGAGCAATTTACGGTGCTCTGGTAGAAACTCTTGGGCCATATTCCCAACATTATACGACGAATGATTATGGTTAATATGAAGTTGCATTAATATATTACTATATTACTAGGCAGCTTTCATTTAGTCAAGACTAAATCCGAATATTTTTTTATCTTTCTATAGTATTGTTCGTTTTTAATACCTCAAATATTTTAATCCCTTCTGCAGTATCTTCTATCAGAATCGGGCGATTTTTGTTACGCCATAACTTATAGCAATAGTAAAAGTCCCCAACACAACCAGATGTATGTATCGCAAACAGTAAATAGAGGGCCACCCGATTAATGGGAAAAATAAACGACAAAAAAACTAATAAAGTGATAATAACAAAAGGCATGGTCACAATCACAGTGAATTGTTGTTTGTTGTATTTCGTGCCCGGATTAGCTGCATAAAGCATGCCAATTTTAAATCCATATTGCACTTTGGACCCAGGAGCAAAAATTTTAAAGAAGATGCCATGAATCCATTCATGCAAGAAGAAGGTAAGGACTAAAGTGATGAAGAAGCTGAGTAAACCTAATGCAGTAATAGGGACAGACCCTTCTGGAGGCAAGAATAAACCAAATCCACCAACTAACAACACGAAGAACATCACCATAGCCCATACATTCAACCATATAACTAACTTTCGATCAACCAAGATATTGATTTCATCAATCAACTTTAGGTTCAATTGTATTCCACCTTTTTTCTTTTATTTTAGCATAAATTGGAATAGAAAATCCTAGAACTTTATCACTTTAATGTTCTTAGCTAAGCGCAGAGCTATAAACCAGAAAAGTCGGTTTAACTGAGACATCTACTTTGGGAAATGTTGTGTTTAGTCATGAACAGAAGTCAAAAGAAGTCGCAACATTTTCTAAAGTCGCGACTTCTTTTCTATTCTCATATATTACTTTTCTTAAAAAATCTTTCAAATTTAATGTAACCAAATACATTCTTGATAAATGCTGTGATAGCAAAAACGACAATTAAAATTAATGTAATCGTAGCTCCCGGGGGAGTACCTACTTCATAAGAAGCGACTAAGCCACTTAACATCCCAATTAATGCAATAACTATTCCGATTAAAATAACACCATTAAAACTTTTACTTAAGCGCATCGAGATAGCAGCAGGTAAAACGATAATGGCTGAAACCAACAAAGCCCCAACGATAGGCATAATCACAGCAATTGTTATTCCTGTTAATACATTAAACAAAACAGACATCGTTTTGATAGGCAGCCCAGCGGTGAAGGCTGTTTCTTCATCAAATGTCAAAATATACATAGGCTTGCGAAAAACTAAATATAGTAGACTAATAATAATGGTAAGCATTAATAACATCCATACTTGCTGTTCACTAATGGTAACAATCGAACCAAATAAAAATTGGTTGATACTTAAAGTTGCCCCGCCATCACTTAATCCCATCAGGACTAATGCTAGAGCCATTCCGGCTGACATCAAAATCGCAATAGAAATTTCCGAATAGGTGCGGTACACCGCACGCAAATATTCCAGTAATATCGCAATCACCGCTACCACTAACATATTGGTCCATGTTGGATTAACACCAATTAACAAGCCCAGTGCTACACCTGCTAAGGAGACATGGGATAACGTGTCTGCCATTAGAGATTGTCTACGTAAAATTAAAAACAAGCCTAAAACTGGTGCAATTAATGATATTAAGAGTGAGGCTTGGAAAGCTCTTTGCATGAATCCATGGAAAAACATCTCCACGGTGAGTCCTCCTTCCTCACTAGCTCAATATGTTTATCAGCATAGTGGCGAATTTCTTCATGATCGTGTGTAACCATTAAAATTCCCTTACCATGTTCACTGCTATTATGCTTCAATAATTTATAGAATTCCTCACGAGAATTCACATCCATTCCCGTTGTAGGCTCATCCAACACAAATAAATCAGGATCTGTTGCGAATACACGTGCGAGAGAAATCCGCTGCTTTTGTCCACCAGATAACTCCCCTATTTTTTTATGACGCATGTCCCACATTCCCACTGATTCAAGTGAACGTTGGACATGCTCCTTGTCTTCTTTATCTAAACGTTTAAACCATTTACCTCTCTGATAGCGACCGGATTGTACAAGCTCCAGTACAGTGCTTGGAAAGCCAGCGTTAAAAGAAGCAACTTGCTGAGAGACATATCCGACAACTAACTTCTCACCCAAACGATTTTGGGAAGCAATTTGGACACTACCTTTCGATGGCTTAAGTAATCCCAAAATATTGCGTAATAGTGTCGTTTTTGCTGCACCATTTTCACCTGTTAGCATTACAAAATCTTCTGCATCTACTTCAAATGAAATATTTTCTAACACTGGTTCTTCTTCGTACTGAAAGGCAAGGTTTTTCACTTCAATATAATGCACCATTAAGCGACCTTTCTTTTATGATATTCTTTCGACTTATGATTTAAAAATCCTGTTATTGAACACTTAATTGTAAAGCTTCCAAATTCTGACGCATCGCATCCACATATCCTAAATCCTCTGCTTGTAATTCTTCAGACAATACTTCTAAATCATACAAAGCTGCTGTCTCTGTTCCTGTTTCAGTAGCGACCGTTTCTGCTATTGCTGAATTAGCACCCTGTTGATAATAAATAACTGGAACATTATACTCTTTCACAAGGTCTCCAATCTCAGCAATACGCGATGGACTTGGTTCTACTTCTGTAGATAAACCGCCAATTGCGATTTGCTCTAAATTATATCGTTGTGCTAGGTATCCAAATGCTTGGTGTTGCACTACAAACGCACGATTCTCTGCATCTTCAAGAGCAGTCTGATATTCTTCATCTAATGCTTGAAGCTCTTCATTAAAGGCTTCTGCATTTTCTTCATAAATTTCTTTCCCATCTGGATCTGCTTCAATTAGTGCATCACGAATAACATTCACTTGTTCTTGTGCTAATACCGGGTCTAGCCAAATATGTGGATCGTGTGATTCATGATCATCAATGACAACGGACACCGGCTCTGATTCCGCATACGTATTATGATCGTTGTCATAAAGTACCGCTTGTACTTTGAAACTTTCTCCAGTCGTTTCATACTCAAAGTGATCGGTATCTTGACCAGATACAACTTCCCATTCCTCTTCTTCACTTTTACGTGTAAACCAGTGCCAATGATCATATTCTAGATCTTCATTGAGCTGAGCAACAAGTGTAACTACATCTCCTGTATGATAGTGATCCGCCAAGCCGGCGATTTCAATGGCACCAGTTCCATTTTCATGATCCTGACCAGATTCCTCGTCATGATCATGTTCCTCGTCTTGACCATGTTCGTGATCATGCCCGCCTTCGTCACCATGATTATGATCGTGTTCTTCTTCGCTATGGTCATGATCGTGACCATCGTGACCATCATGATCATCAATGACAATTTCTACTGGTTCTGATTCTGCATATTCATTATGTTCGCCATCGAACAGTACCGCTCGGAGTTCGAAACTTTCTCCTGAGGCTTCATATTCGAATTCAGGTCCTCCATGATCCGGAATAGTTTCCCATTGCTCATCAGCATTTTCCCTTGTATACCAGTGCCAGTGATCATATTCTACATCTTCATCTAGTTCCGCTGTTAATTCGATCATGTCACCAGTATGATAATGATCCGCAACACCTTGAATGTTTATATTTCCAGTAGCTTCATGATTTTCCTCATCCTCATGATCATGGTCATGGCCATGGTCTGATCCTTCAGTATCAACTAAATCAACACCATCTGCTGTACGAGCTATTACAAGCTCATCGTTCTCTATGGTATTTAATAAACTCTCAACCCAATGTTCCATTTCTTCGCTACTGTATACAAATGCATCTGCTTCATTGACACCTGCTACATCTTGTGCACTTGGTTCATAATGGTGTGCATCTTCACCGGCAGAGACCATCAGTGATACATCCGCTTGATCCCCTGCTACTTGTTGAGTAAATTCATACATTGGATAAAACGATGTGACAACTGATAACTTTTCATTTGCAGTGCTTTCACCCTCATTTTGATTACATCCCAAGAGAGTAGCACACATAATGAAACTAAATAAAACAGTGACTAACCAATTTCTTTTCATTATCCATTCTCCTTACACCACTTTATACGTAATGATTACGATTTAAACACTAAAAAAATACCTTCTTTGTTATATTCCTTACATTTTTTATTATCTTATGATAAAGTCAGACTTCCCTCAGCAGGTTTGTTAGCCCTTGAGGGTTAAAAAATTCTTATCCAACCATTGTAATAACGCCATTCAAACAATTAATGTGCTAGCATTTCCTGAACGATTCCATCCTTATCTAATTCGGAAGGATAATACGTTGGCCAATTCGTAACTTCCTCTAACAGTTCTTCACGATCGTCTCCCCAATATAAGTGATAATGATGAGAATCAACCGGGAATATATTATGATCACTAAATTGAATATACTGAGGCATTTCATCTGATCCATCTACTAATTCAAATATAAATCGTACACCTCTATTACCTGCTTCATAAGTAAGAATCTCGTAACCATCTGATTTGTACTCTCCTGTATATTCATCCCCATTTTCAAAAAAGGTTACCTGGCCATCTTCAATAATAATGCGTTCAACATCTGTTTTGTATCCAATAGTGTAGTATTCCTTGTACTCTTCCTCTGTCATATCTCCATCTTCTGCTTTATGTTCAAACACTTCGTCTAAATCTCCAGATAAAAGATATGGATAAACCGATTGCCAATCTCCTTCCCAATCAGACAATTCACGATCTTCTACTTGACTATCTTCAAAGTAACCTTCATAGATTTGTTGACTTTCTTCATCATGTCCATGATGGTCATCAATAACAACCTTAACTGACGCAGACTGAACACTCGGTTCGTGATCATCATCAAATAAAACAGCTTTAATTTCTAACCCGTTTACTGTCGCTTCTCCTGTAAACGTTTCTGTTTCTTGTCCTGACACAACTTCCCATTCAGCGTCTTCACTTTCTCTACTATACCAGTGCCAATGATCGAACTCTGAATCTTCCTCTAAGACTGCAGATAACTCAATTGTATCTCCTGTATGATAGTGGTCAGCAACTCCTTCGATTTCAATACCTTCTGGTGCTTCTATCTCTTGTCCTTCGTCTTCATGATGGTCGTGTTCTTCGTCTGTATGTACTTCTTGTTCTCCTTCCTCTGTTCCATCCACTTGCTCACTTTCTGTACCTTGACATGCTGTCAGGAAACTGATTAACAATAAAATTGATAAACTTGTGAGTAACCTTTTCATTTTTCTTTCCTCTCCTATACATTTTTTCTTTAATCATCATTATTACGTTTTGGATAGCAGCATTTATTTATCTTCTCGACCAATAGATTTAAGTTTAAACCTACCTAGCAACGTTCTCCTTTCTATAAAGAATCAATTTAACTATCCAAAAAAACTACATAAATCGTAACCATTACGATTATATGATATTATAAACCATTGAAACCAAAACGTAAATAGTAATGATTATGATTTATGCGATGTTAGTCATTTTGTTTGGGAGTCGTTAGGAAGTTGGTCATCTTTTGATAAAAACTATTATTCTTTTAGCTTTAATCGGTATGAAGAACAGCAAGCACACAATTTAAAACCATTTGCTATCTTTAAGAAATGCGTTTTGCTTGTTAAAGCGGTATAAACTCGTTAATAATAAAAAAACACATTTTAAAAAAAACGGAGGATTAAACTATGTTCGTCTATACACGAAAAGCAACATTACATGATGCAGAAGCAATCATGTCGATTTTAAATGATGGAATTGCCTATTTAAAGGAGCAAAAGGTGCCACAATGGCAAAATGGAGAAGGCCCGACACTTGAATTAATTAAACAGGATATCGAAAAAGGATATGCACATGTCTTAATCTACGATAACAAGGTAGCGGGGTACGGTGCGTTAGTTCCTGGACCAGAAGCGCCTTACGAAAATATAACGGAAGGATCATGGGAAGAACAAGAAGATTCTTACATCGTTATCCATAGAATCGCGGTAGATTTACAGGTCCGTGGGAAAGGGTTATCTAAAATATTATTACATGATTTAATTGTACTCTCACGTCAAATGGAATTTAAAGATGTACGTGTTGATACATATCCGAAAAATGAGATTATGCAAAAAGTGATTGTGAATGCAGGATTTAATTATAGGGGAATGATCTATTTTCCTATTGAACACGGTGAGCGTAAAGCATACCAGCTTTTGCTTGATTGATAGTTAGACTAAAAATAGCCCAAACCGATGGTGGTTACCCCCAAAGTTAGAGTTTTATTATGAAGCTGATTGGCTGAATTGAGTTCGGTATTCAACTGGACTCAATCCAGCCCTGGTTATACGGATAGGGCAGTTCCTTGGAAGGGGGCGAGTTCATTTTCCAAAGACTTGGCTTTCGGATGACGGAGTTCTTCGCCAAATCTTAGAATAACAATAACCGATAGTTTGTTTCATTATAGAGTTTCGTGCCGTTCGTGACTTCAACAACAAGCCCGTTGGGGTTGCTGATTAGTAGCGGCAGCATGTAGTGACTTATAATGATATGGATGTCTATGGCCAGATTTAGCATACGCATCCCGTTTTCTAATGAATGTTCCCACACAGGGACATTCCACTCTACCATTTATTCGCCGCCCCAGATATTGTTGACCAAATTATTCGGTTGACCATGCCCGCGTTCAATTCCAGCGATTAAAGCCTGAATCTGAATAGGATCGAGGTGATCGATTGGCACCGCAATTCCGGTGCCATCCGCCTGATCAACCAATACAGCGGTTTCTTCACTCGTTTTCGTCGGTTTTATTCAGAGCACCTCGTCCTTGTTGTACGTCCAGTGACATAGACCGTTGTACCTGTAGCCCCCAATTCAATGGCGCTACCTATGCCTGCCCCCCGAGTTCCTCCAGCTACAAAGCCACTTTCCCTGACATAGGCTTCATCATTGCTACCTCTCTTTCTTCTTTAGAGTTAAGTAGTAGTCCCTTGTACTTTTATCAAACTTCTCTATAGCGTATCTCAAGGTGACTCTGGGCATGGTGTGAGCGTGTTTATTTAAGAAAGATTTCAGCTTATCTTCGTCTTTCTTGCCAGCTTCACGAATAAAACTGCCCACAGCCTTGTTGATTAAATCTTCAGGATCATGTACCAAAATCTCAGCGATAGCAAATGTGTCCTCCGTGTTGCCGGCTTTGATAAAGCTATACGTACTTACCATAGCTGTTCTTCGTTCCCAAATATTAGAGGAGTGTGCCATTTCGTACAGTTTATCCTTTGGTTTATCCAACAAATAAGTCCCGATTACAGAAGGTGCCGCTCTATCAACGAAATCCCAGTTGTTGATTCGATCATGTCTCCGTATATATAGATCGTACAAAGCTTGCCTGTTTTCCTCCGGGAGTTTCTTGGCTTTGGCCTGAAAATCCATAATGCTCACAGCGCCCATTCTCACTTCATAATAATCGCTTTCCAGAAGCCGTTCGACTTCGCTTAAAGTCATATCCTTAAATTGCTTAGCAATTTGGAATACCGTACGCATGTTAAGACCTAAGCACTTCGTGTTTTCATCCGAATCTTTAAAAAACTTTTTCACTTTTTCGATTTCCGCTTCATTTTGATGTTGCTGCAACTCATGTATAAAGCGTTCAGAGGTATAAGTATCCAAGAATGCAAAACTCCTTTCGATTTGTTGGAATAAAAGTATAGCATACTAACGATTCCCATATTTCTTCTAGATTGCTACAAGCGAGGAATCACTCCTTAAATAAACGCGAACAACGAGCTATCAACTGCGCTTTATTTGCTCAGACTGATCTGTTTCTTAAACGAGACATTTCCGTTCCGTTTGATGATTTTAGAATAAAAAGTATTTGATTTAGCTAAGAAACTACCACTAGTTCTTTAAAAAATGATGAAGTGACACCATAAAGGTAGACAACTTTATTATCTTCGAATATAAGACTACTAAGCCGAACACCAAAATAATCCCTACCAAAATTTTTTATTGGTAGGGAATTTGGTAAGAAACCTATTAGAATTAATCATCTGCATGTCCTCCACCGACACTTGTTTTACCAATGATTGACAATAAGTTTACCACTACAATAGCCACAGCAAAGCTGCTTTTCCTTTACTGCAGTGCCTCTACTAAGTTATCTAGTGATTGGGGGCAGGGTCCCGATCGCTGATAACTTAGTAGAGATCGTGGAGTTGCTTGTATTTTTATTGCATTTCTCCCAATCGTTTATAAAAGAGAGCTAATGGCTAAAAGCAGTGGAGGTCAATAATACAATGTTATTCTCTTTTCAACTTAATAAGTAAAATGAAGGAGCAAAGAAAAATTAGCCTTTGTTCCCTTTCTAGAAATTTCAATCCTACTGAATATACAATTTATATTTCTCCTCTTTTTTCAGCTTAATGTCTTCTCCTATAATTGAATTCACTTATTTTCGATTTATTATAACTGGAAACTAATCATTGAAATCTAATCTGAATTTAGACAGATAACAACCATATATTGGTGGTGTAAACAAATTTTTTATTATATTCTAAATATGAAGGTAGCATAGAGTTAAGCTTCTTCTAGTGCAGTATTATTTTATTAAATTAGGGATATTAAATAAGTGCTTACATCTCAATTAATATGGGGGGGAGTATTATGTATACTATCGGTCAAGTAGGTAATTTTTTAGGAGTCTCAAGAGAAACATTAAAGTATTACGAAGAAAAAGAATTGGTCAAACCTAAGTATGATAATGAAAATGGTTATAGAAAATATAATGCCTATGATATCCATGATGTCATCACGACGAATTTTTATAGAGAGTTAGATATAGAGATCAAGAAAATTCAAGAGATAAGGCAATGTAAAGGCGTAGATGATTTAGAATTTTTATTAGTGGAGCAAGAAGCGAAAATACTTGAGGAACTTGCATATAAAAAACGTCTCTTAAAGAAGATAAATTCTGTGAAGGAAGATTATTGTAAAATTAAAGAACACTTAGGTGAATTTACGGTTAAAGAGATGGAACCAATAGAAGTAAAAGGTGAATTAACTGAATATGCTGCTTACGATGAATATGAAATTATAAGAAATAGTACCGAGAGTTTAAAGAAAGCAGTTACTTTAACAAGTGCTAGACGTGTAATACATTTTGATGAAGAAGGGATAAAAAAGGAGAGATTCATCGTTGTAAGAGAAATAGAAGATACCGACAATAGTCTAAAAGGAGAAGTACTTTCCCATTCAAAGTGTATTTATACGGTAATAGAAGATGGTAGATTTGTTAATGGTGAAAAAAATATTGATCATGAAGTGGGACAAAGTCTTTTAAAAGAAGCACAAGAAAAAGGTTATAAATTAATAGGAATAGCTTATATAAACATACTATTGACTACATATGAAAATGGACTTGAACGTGTGTTTTTAGAAATGTATGCTCCCATAAAACAATAAAAAAGACTTGAGCTGGGGGTAACCCACAGGTTTAGAATGAAGATGTTAGTAAAATTTTACTAACATCTTCATTTTTTAGGAGTGGGTTATGATGAAAAAGAAATTAATAGAATTTGAAAATGTAACGAAAGAATACAAAATGGGTGACATGACTATTAAAGCCTTAGATGGGGTGGATTTTTCAATCTATGAGGGCGAGTTGGTTGTTATTTTGGGAGCAAGTGGTGCTGGCAAAAGTACTATTTTAAACATTCTAGGTGGAATGGACACAGTTACGTCAGGTGAAGTGTTTGTCAATGGAAATGTAATTACTCAATATGACGAAAAAAAATTAACGGTATTCCGTGCCGAAGATGTAGGTTTTGTGTTTCAATTTTACAATTTGATTCCCAACCTGACTGCACTTGAAAATGTAGAGTTTGCTTCTGAAGTGTGCAAAAATCATCTGAATGCAAATGAAATATTAGGTGAAGTTGGACTTGATGAACGTAAGGATAACTTTCCATCACAACTTTCTGGAGGCGAACAACAAAGAGTTGCTATAGCCAGAGCTGTTACAAAAAACCCTTTACTGTTGCTTTGTGATGAACCAACTGGTGCACTGGACTACAAAACAGGTAAATCGGTTTTAAAACTTTTGCAGGATTTAAATAAAGAAATCCAAAAATGCATTGTCTTAATTACACATAATGCTGCTATTGCTCCTATTGCTGATCGAGTTATAAAAGTGAAAAGCGGAAAAATAGAGGAAGTGAAAACTAATGATGTAACTCAGAGTATAGAGGAGATTGAGTGGTAATGAGAAAGTTAAATTTAAAATTACGAAGAGATATAAGAAAGTCCAAGGGGCAATTTTTATCAATAGTGTTGGTTATTGCGGTAGGTGCTTTTTTTTATGCTGGATTAGTTACAATAAGCAGTGATCTTAGCGAATATACCGATAATTATTTTGAAGAACATAATTTAGCAGATTTCAATGTCTATTACAGTGAAATTACGGAAAGTGAAATATCTCCGATACAGGATATTGAGGGGATTAATAATATTGAAGGCAGATATACGTTTGAGGCAAGTCAAATTTTTGATGATTATCATACATCCTTGAAAATACATAGCATCCCGCAGAATAACCAGATCAACACCATAGCTGTAACGAGTGGCAGCACTCCATCCAGTGAAGAAGAGATCTTATTAGATTCCCGTTATGGGGAAGCTCATGATTATGCAATTGGTGACAAGATCACGATTCATACAGATGATGGAAGTTTTGATTTTATTATTAGCGGATTGGGAGAAAACGTGGAGCATGCATTTAATATTGAGGACCCATCCCTTGTTCTTCCAAACCACAATACGTATGGTGTGGCCTATATCCATGAAGATCGAATAGAAGAAATGGCAGGCGGATTTTATTACAATGAATTAATTGTAGATGTACAAGAGGGATATGAGATGAATCATATCAGTAATGCCATTGAAGAATATTCACAAGAACTTCCTTACCTTTACTTGATAAATAAAGAAAGAGCAGTTAGCTATTCTGCAATAAACGTAACCATTAGTAATAACAAATTAATGAGTACTGTGGCTCCTCTCATACTGTTTATGGTTGCTGCCGTTATCATTTTTCTAACCATGTCAAGACTTATCGACTCTCAAAGAAATCAAATTGGTATTATGAAAGCATTGGGTGTTAAAGACAGTAAGATTTTACTGCATTATATGGGATATCCTGTTTTGATAGGAATTGCTGGTTCTATTTTAGGTTGGTTAATTACTGCCGTAACCCTTGTTAATGTACTTAACTCAGTAATCGAACAAACCTATTCTTTACCGAATCTTAGCTTGTCAGTTTCGTTCTATACTATATTTCCACCAATTATTGTTTCTATATTTTTCGGAGTAATTGCCTGCTTTCTAAGTGGAAGAAGTATTTTAAAGGAACGAGCAGCACAGGCATTAAGACCGAAACCACCAAAAAAAACGACAAAAATTTTAGTGGAAAGAATCCCTGGATTTTGGAAAAAGTTATCCTATGGAAATAAATTGATTCTGCGAAACATTTTTCTAAACAAAAAGAAGGCTTTAGCAAGCTCTGTTGGAGTAATTGTTTGTGTAATTCTCTTAATCACTGCTTTTGGCTTTGAAAGCTCCATGAAAACTATTGCTTCCCAAATTAATAAAGTTTATAAATATGATTTTAAAGTGGATTATAAAGATGGAATATTACTTGAGACTGTAAATTTGCCACCTGATGTTGATAAATATTTTGAAATTGAAACGATCCCTATCGAGCTTGTAGATTTTACTGATGAAAATAATGCCTCCATGGTTATTACGGAAAAAGAGAATAATTTAATTCACTTCTTTGATAATCGGATTAACAATATTGTATTAGATGACACGGGTGTGCTAGTACCAAAGTCATATGCTGATATATATGATATATCAGAAGGAGATACAATAAAAGTTAAATTACTTGGTTCTGAGCAGCAAGGACAGCATATCAATATTAACGTAGCTAAAATATCAACTCAATATACGAATCCGTCTTTTTATAGTACTCCTGAGTACATCAAAAGTCTTGGTGTTGATTACAATCCATCTTCCTTGTTGGTTCACTTGAACAATAATGCAAATATAGACAGTGTTCAACATCATTTTGAACAGGATTCTTCTGTTGATAGGATTTCTGATAAGAGTGATATTGAAAAATCAGTGGACAATATTATTGAGCAGAATAATCCAGTTTTTATTATATTCATCCTTTGTGCAATTTTATTATCCTTTGGTGCAATATTTACCATTTCCTCGATTAATATTTATGAGCGTACACGTGAATTAGCAACCTTAAAAGTACTAGGTTATCAAAAGAATAATATCAATCGTATTATTTTTGTTGAAAATATCATATTGACTTCAATTGCAGTTATTATTGCTCTACCAATCAGCGGTTATGTGTATAGAGTGGTTGTTCAAGCATTATCCAGTTCCAATCAACAAATTCCTGATACTCTTAGTTTTGTTTCAATAGGTTTGGCAATCTTACTTACATTTGTATTAACATTCATATCGAATTTATTGCTCAGAAGAAAAATAATGAAAATCGATATGATTGAATCATTGAAGAGTGTTGAATAGGTTTTTCTGAAAGACAGTAAAACCTATCCAATTAGTCCTGGCAAACGTCAATCATAGAAAAGTTACTGGCAGATAGTAATTAAAAAAACCGTTATCCGGCAGTATCCTTTTCATGCGTTAATTGAATACTCTTTTCACAGATGACGGCTATTAGGAGGTAATCTTCATACAATATACTGACAGTCAAAAAATATTTGAGTTTTGAAACCTTTCCGAAAAAGGTTATCCATCTATATTGGATAAAAATCCTTTTAAATGTGGTTTTTATCTTATTCTTATTTTTATGATTTTTTGATAACAGAAATCACCCCACTTCATGTGCAAAAGTGGCAATTATTTTTATCCAAAAAAGGATATGCACCTTCCTATATTAGAATTGTACAAGGGTTGTTTTCTCTCGCAATGGATCGTTCTGTTGTTTTAGGATTAGTTGAGAGTAATCTTTCCAAAATTGTGGGAAATGTGAAGAAAACAAAGACAAAGATAGATTTTTGGACAAAAGAAGAATTCGAAAAAGTTCTCTCTTTTTTCTATAAGGAAGATTACTTCAATTACTCAAATACCTCTTTAAAACTCTGAACAGAAAGAACTTTTACAAGACTATCACCTTTTTGAATATATGGATATACGGTAGGATTGACAGTTAAAATTCCCACATTGACTTCATTAAATTCCGATTCCAAAATCTGCTCAAAAACATTTTTTCTGTCTAATACAAACTGCCTTAGCTTATTCATTTTTGTTTTTTGTTGATTAATTTTATCTACAACTTTTCTAACATCCATAAAATTATGCTGAATACCATAATTTTTTAAATCCATAATAACAAGTGAATTTTTCTCAAAATATAGTAAGTCTATTTCATGAGGCATTTTTTTTATAGATTTTATATCTTTTTTTATTTCTGGAATTTGTGCTAAATCTATATTTATCTGTGCATTGATATTCTTTTCATGAAGGAATAGTTCCAATTCTGGAAGATCATACTCATCATAAGATTTCTTAATTAACTCATTCCATGTATTAGTAACCATATCTGAGTATATATCTCTATTCAATATTCTAAGGGATAGGTAATTCAGAGATTCTAGCCATGTATAAGTCGGAACAAGAATTTTTGTTTCCAATCTAATTATTGGCGTTCTAAAAAGTCGACTATTTGCACTCCCCATATTATGTTTCGTCTTTTTATCTTTATCAGCATCATTTTGTTTATAAAATTCCTCTTTGTTTAGTGTAAAAACATTCATTAAGTTACTCACACCCTGGGATGTAAGTTCTTGGTTTAGCATTATATCAATAGATAATAATTCTTTATCAGCTATACTTACATAATTATCAAGTATTCTAAATGCTCGTTCTCCTTCATTTGTAGTAACATATTTAATTATATCTTTTGGCTGAAAACCTAGAGATTCTTTAAAAATATCAAATAGTTTTTTAGTGAAGTCGTTTTCCACTCGTACCTTTTCACCTTTTGTTTTATTACTGTATAAAGAGAATGCCTCTAATATTTTTTCCGGTAGCATAATACCCTTTTCTTTGTCTAATTTAAAATCCTTACGATCACTTCCTAATATTGGAATAGCTTCACCTATCTGATAGAGTATGTTTTTCGCATGAAATAGTGTTAGGATTTTAAAAAAGTCGACTGGCTTCTTTGTCGCTTCATCGCTAAACTTCACTTTACTTAACAAAATTGAATCCACAGCACATTCTAACGACCCTTTTATTTCTCCCATAATCCCCCTAATATCATCAATATTACTCCTATCTATCATCCGCAACCAAAACACAGTGTTTTCGAAACTTTCATTCAAGTTTATACCTTCGCTATCCTCTGCGTATACTAAGAATGTCAACCTACTTAGAACACTTGCAAACTTAAGAACTTCTATCAACAATTCTTCCGCTGTATGATTGATAGTATACCTTTCAATCTCTATGTCTATTTCATTACCAATAAAATCTAGAAAGTCTCTAAAATCTCTATTACTAAATGAACTGAAATCAAATGGGATAATATCAAAGCCGTTAACCTCAATTATTGTTCCTATAATTTTAGAAGAAGTATAGTTCAAAGAATTAATATCAAAAAATGGACCAAACTCTTTCATAAGTTCTTCATTGTCATTTAAATCACGTAATTGTCCAATAATCACTTTTTGAATGGTTTTTATTATTTCATCATAATTACTCTCTTCAATATTTATAGAGGTATTTTCAGTAATCATGTTTAATATAATATTTTCTCTTAAATTGAACATAAAAAACTCCTTTTTTCTCTATTTATAACATATATTCATTTCTTGAATTCTTTCCTTCTGTTACTCCATCTTGGTAAAACTAATTATAGTATAGCAAAAAACACGAGGGAACTTTTCAAATATTCTCTTTTACAAAAGAGTTTTAACATATAATAAAGTAAAATTATACAATAGTGATACCGCACCTAATCCGGACTAAATGCATTATCAATTACAACTTCGTTTAAAATCTGTCACTGAATATTGTTGTTCCAACGATACGATTCGCTTATAAAAAATTTCGAAATCCGCTTCAGAGCGCTCTTATTCATCTTCAAATATACAGCTTTTATGGTTATTAATAACCAACGTACTTTTGCTTACACAAACGTGACTATATGTTTCATTTTACCTTCTCCAATTAATTATTCATAAAAGTCCTTCACTTAACTTTATCCATTCAACTTTCACATACACGATTTCTATGGATCAAAAATACTAAATTGGTTCTAATAAGGAGATGAAGTTAGTCTGTTTGGGTGCATTACCCTTTTGTTGAAGATATCAATTATTTATAGTGATAACTCCAAACTGTGATTTGCATTAAAAATTATATTTTTAAGAATTTTTCATATCATATTCTAAGCACTAACACTTCCTGAAATCCCTTTTAAATCAATGATATTGTTCTCTATTTGGTTACAGTGAGAGTAGAGTGAAATAGTAGCAATGATCCAAATAATTTTGCCTTATGAAGGATTATTTAAACTTATTATGACTGGATCACTTTGATATTTTATCTGAATACATTGGTTATTACTACAATCTTCAATTTGTTTACACTGATTTCAAAATCGATAAATCATCCATTATTATTAAATAGAAAAACGGCGATAATAAATTTTCTTATCTTATTGTCGCCGTTAAAATTAATATCACCAATATTGAATTTTATAATTTACCTCTTGTATTCCCACACCCCAGATCAATTACCACCGAAATGGTAATGTGATTTTTCAGTACTTTATTTCTCGTTTTTTCACCTTCTCTTACAAACACGAAATGCTTGTTAAAGTGTTTAAAACTAAGGATTTCTATATAGTTTCTCTTTGTAGCAACGATACACACCCCACATGTATGGAGTTGATAGATTTCTTACCGAGCCGCTTTTTATATTTTATATCGTTCTCTATAAATCAGCATGGATAGTTTTATATTTCATCTTCTGCCATTCCTAGAGTCAGTCACAACTGTAAAAGTACCATTTTGACGGAGAGAAGCCTCAAGGGACATTTATAAATAGATTTATTTATTTAATTTTACTCTCATCACTTTCTAATCACACATGTGCGACAAACACTAATAAATAACGGCTTAAAACTAAATTCAGAATAAAAAAGAGATATTGTTTTTACACAATATCTCTCATTTTTCTCCATTTCCTCTGGCGGAATCTTGGCGGAGAACCTATTCATTTTTAATCATTTCATCCATTTTACGTACCATTGAAATGCAGTCAAATCAACGGTTTCACTTCGAATGCCTCTAGTGAATTATTCCCACTCTATCGTAGCAGGCGGCTTACTCGTCACATCATACAGCACACGATTAATATGATCCACTTCATTAACTAACCGTACGGATATCTTCTCCAAGATATCCCACGGAATTCGGGCCCAATCAGATGTCATTCCATCAATCGACGTTACGGCACGGATACCGATCGCATAATCATACGTACGCGCATCTCCCATGACACCTACACTGCGAATGTCTGGTAAGACCGTGAAGTACTGCCAGATGTCACGATCTAATCCAGCTTTTTTAATTTCCTCACGCAAGATCGCATCTGATTCACGGACAATTTCTACTTTCTCTGGCGTTATTTCACCTAGTACACGAATACCAAGGCCAGGTCCCGGGAATGGTTGACGCCATACGATCTCATCAGGCACTCCAAGTTCTGTCCCTAAAGCACGTACTTCGTCTTTAAACAATGTGTTCAACGGTTCTATCAATTTAAACTCCATATCTTCTGGTAGCCCACCAACATTGTGGTGAGATTTAATCGTTTGGGCTGTTTCCGTACCACTTTCAACAATATCCGTATAAAGCGTTCCTTGAGCTAAGAAATCCATGTTTTCTAGCTTTGCTGCTTCATCATCAAAAACATAAATAAATTCATTACCAATAATTTTACGCTTCTGTTCAGGGTCGGACACACCTTCTAACTTGGAAAGGAAACGTTCCTGGGCATCGATTTTGATAATATTCATATTAAACTGATCACGGAAGGTACGCATTACTGTCTCACCTTCATCTTTACGTAATAAGCCGTGATCAACAAAAATACATGTTAACTGATCACCGATCGCTTTATGAATAAGTGCAGCAACAACTGAAGAGTCAACACCACCACTTAATGCACATAGTACATTACGGTCACCGACTTGCTCTCTGATTTTATCTACTTCCATATCAATGAAGTTTGCCATGGTCCAATCGCCTGCACAGTTACAAGCTTGGAAAACAAATGATTTTAATAAGTCATTGCCATATTCCGTGTTACGTACTTCTGGATGGAATTGTACACCAAATAGCTGCTTATCTTTATTACTCATTGCTGCAACTGGGGTGGAAGAGCTTGTTGCTTCAATATCAAAGTCTTTTGGAGGCTCGATAATCTTGTCACTATGGCTCATCCAAACTACTTGTTCTTCCGGAGTTCCTTCAAAAAGTAATGCTCCCTCTTTGACATGAATATCTGCTTTACCATATTCGCGCTCATTAGCACGTTCTACTACACCGCCGAAATGATGGGTCATCAACTGCATGCCGTAGCAAATACCTAAAACCGGTATTCCTAAATCAAAAATACGCTCATCACAACGGAAGCTGTTTTCACCGTACACGCTGTGAGGACCACCTGATAGAATAATTCCTTTTGGATTCATTTCTTTTATTTCATCGATTGTTAAACGATGAGAATGCAGTTCACTATATACCCCAAATTCACGGATACGTCGTGTAATTAATTGATTGTATTGACTACCAAAATCTAATACTAATATCATTTCATTGTTTACTTCCAAGTTGTCCACTCCTTCAGTTTTATTACATTCTATATCATACATGCATGATGATAGTTACTCATTATTTGTTGTAAAATCTCCATTGTTTATTACGAAACTCACTACCTTTATTGCGGAATCTCCATCGTTTATTGCGAAACTCGCTACCTTTATTGCGAAATCTCCATCGTTTATTGCGAAACTCGCTACCTTTATTGCGAAATCCCCATCGTTTAATTGCGAAACTCGCTACCTTTATTGCGAAATCTCCATCATTTATTGCGAAATTCGCTACCTTTATTGCGAAATCTCCATCGTTTATTGCGAAACTCGCTACCTTTATTGCGAAATCCCCATCGTTTATTGCGAAACTCGCTACCTTTATTGCGAAATCCCCATCGTTTATTGCGAAACTCGCTACCTTTATTGCGAAATCCCCATCGTTTATTGCGAAACTCGCTACCTTTATTGCGAAATCCCCATCGTTTATTGCGAAACTCGCTACCTTTATTGCGAAATCCCCATCGTTTATTGCGAAACTCGCTACCTTTATTGCGAAATCCCCATCGTTTATTGCGAAACTCGCTACCTTTATTGCGAAATCCCCATCGTTTATTGCGAAACTCGCTACCTTTATTGCGAAATCCCCATCGTTTATTGCGAAACTCGCTACCTTTATTGCGAAATCCCCATCGTTTATTGCGAAACTCGCTACCTTTATTGCGAAATCCCCATCGTTTATTGCGAAACTCGCTACCTTTATTGCGAAATCCCCATCGTTTATTGCGAAATCATCTTTATCATAAAAAATCTGCCTTTCTTCATAATAAACAGAAAGGCAGAAATCCCGGCAAGACCCCCGCCTTCATAGTCCGAACATTTACGGTGTTCTAGTAGAAACGTTTGAGCCTTATTCTCAAACATATATGAAGGTGATATGATGATGCAGGGAAGACTGCATCGAATATTCGCTTTAATTTTTATCTATTCTATCAATCGATACGAGACTGGTCAAGCTAATATTTGATCAATCATTTGTTGGAATAAACCATGTAATCGCTTGTTATCCTTTGCTAATGATGTTTGATCACGATACAAGTATTCTTCATATGCTAGTGTGATATCATACATTTCTGAAGTTCCTAAACGTCTGTCTACTTCTTTGGCATACTGTCGTAAAGTTTGCCCTTTCGTTCTAGGCATGCCTCTTTTTTCTAGTATTTCCAGTAGGTAGACATAAGATGCTTCTATCTCTAACCTTTGTTTTAATCGATCCCATTTCTTTAACAAATACCAATCTCTTAGTTCCGTACGTTTACGATAAATGATGGTAGCAAGAATCGCTAAGATAAGCAGTACAGCACCTATCCAATAATAGTTCCCACCATTTCCTTTCTCCTCATTATCGGCACCACCAACTTCACTTTCATCTTCAGCTGGATTTAGTTGTTCATTTTCCTGTTCTACTTCACTTGATTCTTGCTCAGTTTCTTCTTCCGTTTCCTCTTCATCGATCATATAATCCTCTGTATTCACATCTCCGCTCGTTTCTAGATAAAAGTCAGTTGGATTCGTAAAACCACTTGTTGGTTCAAAAGGTACCCAGCCAGTTTCAGGAAAATATACCTCTACCCATGAGTGCGCGTTATTATTCGTCACTTCATATAAAGAATAGTCGTCTGGAAGTGGAGGCTGATCTGCCGCTTCCACGCCTCCAGTGAATCCTTTCACCCACCGTGCTGGGATATCCAAAGCACGAAGCATCACGACCATAGAAGTTGAAAAATTATCACAATAACCTACTTTGGTCTCGAATAAAAATTGATCAACATAATCCTCGCCTTCTTCTGGGACAGATACATCTTCGATCTGATACACGTACCCATTAGTAGAGAAGTAACTTTCTATCGCCTGTGCTTTATCGTACCTAGTGTCTTCTCCGTCTGTCACTTCAAGTGCTAATTCACTTACGCGTTCTGGTAGACTGTCTGGTAATTGCAAATACTGTTCTTTTATATCTGCAGG
This sequence comes from Gracilibacillus saliphilus, assembly GCF_010994085.1. Taxonomy (NCBI): domain Bacteria; kingdom Bacillati; phylum Bacillota; class Bacilli; order Caryophanales; family Bacillaceae; genus Gracilibacillus; species Gracilibacillus saliphilus. The sequence goes on from NZ_WJEB01000016.1 coordinate 115,621, forward strand.
ATCATCACCTGAACTATCTCTCAATTCATTTATCTCATAGGAAGGAGCATCATATTCAATTGTATAAGACAAATTTTGATTCTGTTCTGATGATTCAGATTCTATCAGACCGAATTCACTATCCGTAAAGAACTGTCCTTGGTCTAATGACGCAATATGATTAATACCATACGGATATACAACTTTTGGCAATTGATTTTGATTTACTGGTCGTACCTCCGCATTGTATGAAGTTGTTTCCACCTGTTGTGAAAAAGTACTCCAACCTAGATTACCATTGGTTAATTCTTGAAAGTCTAATTCTGTTGAACGTTCCCAGCCCTTTCCAGTATACAAGTCCTTCGATTCTATTCTCCAATAAATATCATCATGGGCAATTGCCTCAAACACAGGAGAATCATCCTGTACAAAAGACCCTCCCAACTGTGAATCGTCTTCCCCATAACCGACTTTTTGTACCGGACCATCACTAAAACCAACATGTCCTGCTGTACTTTGAATAAAAGGAACAGGATCTGGCCATTGCGGGTTCAACTTCGGTGAATAGATACCAAGTATGGTAGCAAATAGAACAATAACAAGCACCGGTGTCATCCAACTCCAAACATGTTTCTTGCGATGAATGGTATCCACATTATTCATCAATTTCACATATCTGCTAAGACCGAGAACCAGAAAGGATACGACAAAAGTTCTGACCATGGCTGCTTGACCATCGTATATCGTATACGTATCTAATACTGCTAAATAAACGAACGTTAAAACAACAAATAGGAAGAATTTATTAGCAACCATAAACCAATAGTGTAATAGATAACTCATCAACCATAACAATAGCAAGAATAAAAAGCTTCTGAAAAAGGATGTCATTAATACCCAATCATTTTTCCAAACCGCTGCAAGATTATACCTTAATTCCAACGTTAAAGTCTGTATCCATTCACGAGATAACAAGGTAACATCAAGAAATAAATAATCTAGTATAAACAGTAGGGAAACAGATTTGATTACAAACTTCGCCCAGCCATTCCTTGTTAAAAAAGAAGTAACAAAGCAAATAGCCGTATAAATGACAAACAAATGCACATTACCTGTATCTGTTATTTGTTCTAACGGGCGGAGCCATTCCCAGAATAATAGAAAACCTGCTAATAATAGAATAAAAGAAGATACAGATTCTAAAGAGATATTGTTTTTCATCGAGATGCCTGCACCTCCCACTGTTCTTGCTTTAGTTGCCTTTCTGTTACAGCTTGTACACTTATATTTTTCAAGCGTAGTGCCCGAATATATTGCTCTTCTTTATCGTTCAATTGTTTTTCTGGAATAACATAGCAAACTACTATAGTATAATCTTGTTTCTTCCAGTTGGATAATCTCTCTACTAATAATTCATCCAAATGATGAATAACAAACAAAATGACACTTCCTCTTGAAAGCTCCTTCATTGGAGTTGTCATTCGTTCTGCTAATGATACCTGTTCTGGTGTTACAGTTGCGAGGTAGTTTTGCACTGCTGGAAATTGGAACTGTAATTGTTGATTGGAGAAAAATCTCTCCGTTTTGCCGAACGTATAAAACGAGATGTTTTGATCTTTCTTACGCAACGACTGTAAAACAGATGCTGTCCATTCCACTACTGCTTCAAACACTAATCGTTGCGATTGTTGTAGGCCACCCACATCTAAAATAACGACGATACTGGAATCCTTTTCCTGTTCAAACTCTTTTGTCATCACAGTATTTTTCCGAGCAGTCGTTTTCCAATCAATCCATGAAAAGCGATCCCCGGGAATATATTCTCGAACACCTGATACAACATTTGTCAGCTTTTCGTCATGGACATGTGAAGAATTGGAGCCTTCTTCTAAACTCATAGATTGCTGTTTCCACTTCAAATCTTGAATAGCAGGATAAACAAAAAACTCTTTCGTGACATAAAATGGATGATTACATTCAACAAAACCGAATGGATCACCCATTTTCAGATTGATAGCGGACAACTGATGTTTTCCTCGTGGTAGTTGTTCTATCCGATACGAAATAGTAAATTCTTTCTGAAAACCAGGATATATGACTTTTTTTACATAACGATTTCTATTATAGGATGGTTGATCAGAAAGATATTGATATTTTTTCTTGCCGATATCTTGAAACTGAAGTGTTTCTGGAAACATCTCTTCTAAAACTAAATAGAAAATAGGAAAGCGTGATTTTCGTTTGATCGTAATCGTTACCTCTATCTCACTACCTGTTTCCAAATACCGGTCGGATAACGTTCTATCGATCTTCCAATTGTGAATAGGATAGAATGGGATAAACAGCATATAGAGAATAATAGGCAACATACTGTAGAATAAAAACCAGCTGACAAATCCTCCTTGAAACATTGCAAATACAAACAAAACCCCTAGTAAAAGAAGTAGTTGCAGTTCTCTTACAATTTTTCTAATGATTCGTTTCATCCATGCAATTCCTTCCGTACAGGTACATCGATTTCTTCTAGTATTTGTGTAATAAGAGAAGATTGGGTAACACCTTCATATCTTGCTTCCGGACGTAATATGATCCGATGTGATAGAACATAAGGAGCTAAATAAACGATGTCGTCTGGTATCACATAGTCGCGTTTTTGAATATAAGCATATGCTTTTGCTGCTTTCATCAATGAAATCGAGCCCCGTGGACTAACCCCTAGTTGAACGTAAGGACTTTTTCTCGTTTCGGATACCAGTTGAACAATATAACGTTTCACCGTGTTATCAACATAGAGACTGTCTACTTCTTTTTGCATATTTAGTAATTGTTCTTTATTGATAACTGCTTCTATCTCATCAATTGGATGCTCACGATCAGTTCGATTTAACATTTCTAATTCATCTGCTTCATTAGGATATCCCATACTTAATTTCATGAGGAAACGGTCAAGTTGTGCTTCAGGTAGTGGATATGTTCCTTCATAGTCTACTGGGTTTTGGGTTGCCATTACGAAAAAAGGCTTTTGCAGTGATTTTGTCATGCCATCTACTGTTACATTCATTTCCTCCATCGCTTCCAGTAAAGCGGATTGGGTTTTTGGTGAGGTTCTATTAATCTCATCGGCTAGTACAATATCACCAAAAATAGGTCCACTTCGAAATTCAAATACCATTTCTTTTGGATTATATATCGAAACACCTGTTACATCAGAAGGTAATAGATCAGGTGTGAATTGGATTCTTTTAAAATCACAATTTAATGATTTTGACAATGCTCGCACCATCATTGTTTTTCCTACACCTGGTACGTCTTCCAATAATACATGCCCATCAGCTAACAGAGCAACAAGACTAAGTGTTACCTCACGTTCCTTTCCAATCATGACTTTTTCAATATTTTCTAGAATTTGTCCTACTTCGTTTCCGTAATCCATCTTATCCGCCTCCATTCTCACTACTCTTTCCCGAAACTATTACTACCTATAACTATACTATATTATAACCCCCTTTTCCTACTGATTAATCTAGGTGAATGAAGAAAATCTTGGATTTCTCCGGCATGGGTAGATTTCAAAAACTGTGAAGACTCGAACACACCACAAAATGGAACGTCAACATTTGTTGAGCGGACATATAATGCGTTATTTTCGATGAATAGCGGAATAGATGTCCACCCTAGATCAGGTTTGTCAAAAATAGAAAAGCACATAACGCCCCGTTTAGTTTCTGGGCGCTTACGTAGACAGGCACCCAATTTTAAAACTTTCTGACAAAAAAATAACCCCAAGCAAAGGCCTTGAGGTTATCCAATAATAACTCGTTCTGTTGGGTAATGGAAACGATCTTTGGTATCATCACCACGGATGATAAATAGGAAGGTAAAAAGTCCGATCCGACCAATAAACATGAGACACATGATTAAACATTTACCAAAAGTAGATAATTCAGGGGTAATACCCATTGATAAACCGGTAGTACCAAAAGCAGATGTTACTTCAAAGATTATTTCCATTAAGCTGAACGGTTCTGTTGTATTTAAAACAATAATCGATCCGACACAAAGCATTAAAGCAGTGGTAATGACGATAAAAGATCGCAACATATCTTCTTGATGTATCTCACGTCCGAATACTTTCACACTTGAATTCCCTTTAGCATAATTCCAAATCGTCAAAAGCATAATCGCAAATGTTGTCGTTCGAATCCCTCCGCCAACACTGCTAGGAGAAGCACCGATAAACATTAGAGCACTAATTAGAAACAAAGTAGCTACCGAAAATTCAGAGACATCCATTGTTGATAATCCGCCACTTCTACTGGTAACAGACTGAAATAAACTGTAGAAAAAAGTTTCATGCCAGCTTTTATCAGCGAAAAAAGCATTTTTCTCCAGTAAAAAGATTAGTAGCGTTCCAATTAAAACTAGCCAAAAGAAGGTTACTGTTGTTATTTTAGTAAATAATGAAAACTTATGACGGTCATTTACACCATATACACGTCCTCTTAAAACTTCTTGAAGTTCAACTAAGACAGGAAATCCAATTGCTCCTAAAATAATTAATATCATATTTATAAATTGCACAAAATAATCATCGGCAAATGGAACAAGAGAAGCCCCCGTAATATCTAAACCGCCATTTGTTGTTGCACTAACCGCTCCGAAAACACCCTGTAATAGTGCTTCCTGCATCGTATCATAATAATTAAGAAAATGAATAGATAGTACAACAGCACCAATGAATTCTATGATTAAGATTAACTTAAAGATTTCTAACATGAGTCGAACTAAACCAGCTAATGTTTTACTGTTTTGATCGACCATTATCATTTTACGGCTACGAATACCAATTTTTTTACCTAGTACCACCCAGATAAAAGTACCCATTGTCATAATGCCGATTCCGCCAAGATGCAAGATAACTGCGATTGCAATTTGCCCAGCCGGATTGAATGTATCAGAAATGGAAACCACTGTTAATCCCGTCACACTTATTGAGGTAACTGCAGTAAACATAGCATCAATAAATGACAGATCTACACCAGTACGATGAAAAACAGGCAAACTAACAATAATCGTAGATATAACTACTGCCAGTAAATAATAAATCACAATATGGTGGATAGCTGACCATTCTTTAGTTATCCCTCTTATTTTATCTAAAAGTGCCATTTTGCTAGTTCTCCTTCAATGTATTGAAACTAGACGATAGTTTATCATATTCTACTGGAATAATCATCTTTTTTTTGTAAATTTAATGGTCTTTTTAAAACCCACTATATGAGTCACGATGAAACCTGCCGTTCGCCTGATACAAATAATTCTCAGGAATAGCTTGCTCTATCATCGGGAAAATGATTCGTTCTTCTAACCGAACATGCTTCTGTAACAACTCCCCTAAGTTACGGAAGATTTGACGATCTTTACGTCGCATCCCCCTGATTTGTTGAACATAACTTCTAATCTGCACATGTTGAATCAGCATTTCACGAATTTCAGGGATATCTATCTCTTGATATTGAGCAAACAATGGTAATAACACTTCTTCTTCGTCACGAAAATGATCTTCTCCATCGTTTTTCCAAAACTCAATAACATCTCTTGTCATCTGCTGAATACTCGCTTTTTCATCTGCGTTTTTTAACTGTTGTGCCATTACTAGCGTGTGGTGATGATGATGGGATAACGGATGTAATGCTTCATGTCTTTTCATTATATCGACTCCTTTTTTTATTTATAGTATCAAGTTTGTGTTTATCCTCATTTCATTTTAAAATAATCTGGAGAGATATAATGTGATTTGTTATATAGAAAAGGAGAAATCGGATGAATTCATTAAGAAAATTTGTCATGGATATACGCTTTAATCGCTTTATTATAGGACTAATTATATTTAATGCGATCTTAATTGGTCTTGAAACTTTCCCAAATATTTATGAAAACTATCATACTTACTTTGTTGTAATTGATATAATTATTCTCGCCATTTTCACTTTAGAGGTTATATTCAAAATTATTGTATTGAAAAAAGGATTTTTCTCTAATCCTTGGAATATTTTTGACTTAGTTATTGTACTTGGAAGCGTGATTCTATACAGCACCCCGTTCGTTAGTGTGTTACGTATCTTCCGTGTTTTAAGAGTTTTTCGTACAATTACCGTTATTCCTACATTACGAAGAATTGTCTCAGCATTATTTATGGCGATTCCCACCATCAGCAGTGTATTGTTAATTATGCTGATAATATTCTATGTATATGCCATTCTAGGAACATCTTTTTATGGCGATATTGCACCTGAATATTTTGGTGATATCTTTTTAAGCTTTGTTACATTGTTCCAGATTTTCACTTTGGAATCCTGGGCAAGTGGTATTTTCCGTCCAATATTTACAGAAGAACCATGGTCATGGCTGTACTTCATATCCTTTATTGTGATCGCAACGTTTATCATGATTAATTTAATCGTTGGGGAAATCGTCAATAATGCACAAAAAATCACTGACGATATTGAAGAAGATACAGATGAGATCAAAGAGGATACAAGTGAAATTAAAGAACTGCGGAAAGAAATACGAGAGCTGAAGGAAATGTTACAGAATAAATAAACCTTTCTAATTTCGTTCCTTGGATATCTCCTTGCATCTATCCAAGGAACAAATGAACCATTCCTATTTATCTCAATTATTCAATCTCCCAATCTATTGCTTCTTGTCCATTTCCTTCAAGAATCTGATTAGCTTTAGAAAATGGTTTGCTGCCGAAAAATCCTCGATGAGCTGATAATGGGCTTGGATGTGGTGATTTGATTACATAATGTTTGGATAAATCAATCAGGGCTTGTTTTTTCTGTGCTGCTGCTCCCCAAAGGATATATACAACAGGTGTTTCTTTTTGATTTAATGTCATGATGACTTGGTCAGTGAATTGCTCCCATCCCTTACCACGATGAGAATGTGCTTGTCCCTGCCGTACTGTCAATACGTTGTTAAGTAGCAACACTCCTTGTTCTGCCCATTTTACGAGGTAACCATGATTCGGAATGGGGCAACCAATATCTGCATGTAATTCCTTATATATGTTTTTTAGTGAAGGTGGAATATCAACCTCTGGCTTAACCGAAAAACTTAAGCCATGCGCCTGATTAGGCCCATGATAAGGGTCCTGACCTAGAATCACCACTTTTACATGATCAAAAGGTGTGTAATGTAATGCATTATAAATATCATACATATTGGGATAAATCGTGTAGTTCTGATACTCCTGTTTCAAAAACTCTCGTAATTGTACATAATAATCCTTTTGAAATTCAGCTTCTAATAATTCTGCCCAATCATTGTTCAATATTTTTGTCGTCATAACTATCAACCTTTTCTTAAAAATTGTTCTACTTGGTCTCTTGTCGGCATACCGCCTTGGGCTCCTATCTTACCGACGGATAACGCTGCTGCTGCATTTGCAAACGTGACAGCTTGCGTTAAAGCTTGACCTTCTGCTAAAGCCACTGCTAATGCTCCATTAAAGGTATCGCCAGCACCTGTTGTATCTATAACATCTACTGGATGACCTGCTACTTCTTGCTCTTTGCCAGCTTCGACAAAAGATACACCTTGTTTACCTTTTGTAATAATTAATTTCTCGTTGGGCTGATTTCCGAATAGTTGTTGCCGTTCAGTTTCATTCGGCGTAATATATGTAACTTGTTCCCATATTGCTTGATCCAATTCCATAGCTGGTGCAGGATTAACAATCATAGGAATCCCATGTTTATGGCATAATGCCATACTGTATACAATCGTATCTTTCGGAATCTCAAATTGAAGCAAGACATAGTCACTCTCCAAAATCGCAGCTTTGATTTGTTCGATATAATCCTTTGTCACTTTGCCATTTGCTCCAGCAATGATAATGATTCGATTATCCTGTTCAGATAAGATGATATTAGCAAGACCTGTTGGTGTATCCCTTACATGATCAACGTGGTCTACTTGTATGTTTTCTTTCCGTAAATGATCCATTAAGACATCACCAAATTGATCGTCACCAACACGGCCAACCATCGTTACTTCCGCTCCCAAACGAGCAGCAGCTACTGCTTGATTGGCACCTTTTCCACCAGGTACCGTTTGGAAATTGGCGCCTCTTACTGTTTCACCTTGGACTGGCATTATATCTGTTTCGGTAACTAAATCCATATTAATACTGCCAATCACCGTGATTTTAGGTTGATTCATTCCTTACATCTCCTCTCACACGGAGTATGATTCTAATGCTTTTTTAAATAAGCTCCAAAATCTTTCCTGATCAAGTCCAGTAGCAAAATAAGCATTCGGCTCCTGACCTGTTACAGCTAAACGATCGACAACAGTCATCCCGTATGAGTGCTCCCCTTTTGTTTCTATCGCAACATGAACATGTTCAAATTCAAAAATAGAAGGATCAATGAGATGTGCAATCGTACATGCATCATGAATCGGGCCACCTGGAAAGGCAAAATAGTCTTTGTATGCTTGCATAAAAAAGACTAATAACTCTGCCACAAATTCACTTACTGGATTGGCCATTTCTTTTAACTGTTCTACTGTTTCTTGGGTAGCCAAGGCTTGATGTGTTACATCCAACCCAAACATTCGAATCGGAAGTCCACTATCAAACACGACTTTTGCTGCTTCTGCATCCACATAAATATTAAATTCTGCTGCAGGTGTCCAATTACCAAAGGTACCCCCACCCATTAAGACAATTTCCTTTATCTTCGTCCTGATAGAAGGATCTTTGACTAGAGCTAGGGCAATATTGGTTAATGGACCTGTCGGAACTAATGTAATTGGCTCTTCTGATTGGTGTAATTGCTCAATTATATAATCAACCGCATGTTGACTAATCGCCGTTCTTTTTGGAGTCTTCGGCAGATTAGGACCGTCTAAACCGGTCTCTCCATGAATATGCTCTGCTATTTCTGGTTCTCTTACCATCGGTCTTTTTGCACCTTGTACTACCGGAACATCGTCTAAACCGATAATATCACAAACCTTTAATGCATTTAAGGTATTCTTTTCTACTTCTACATTTCCCGAGACCGTTGTAATGCCGACGATATCTAATGGACTAACTTTAGAAGCTGCTAGAATAATAGCAATCGCATCATCATGCCCTGGATCACAATCTAAAATCACTTTCATATTCATCACTCCTTCCCTATATTGTACACAAAAAAACTGCGAAGCATCTACTCCACAGTTTGACTTCCATTTATTCCGGGTAAGAGTTATACAAATGATTGTTTTTCTTTTTCCATCCAGCCGTCTGCCCATTTTTGAATGCTTTCTAATACTGGTTCTAAAGCCTTTCCTTTTTCAGTTAAGGCATATTCGATTCTGACCGGTGTTTCATCATAGACATGGCGTTTCACGATGCCTTGTTTTTCTAAATCTTTTAACCGTTCGGATAATACACGTCCACTAATACCAATTGTTGCTTCAATGGTAGAAAAACGTTGTGCGCCTTCTAATAATTGAAAAATGATCAATCCAGTCCAGCGCTTATTTAATATATTTAATGCCGATTCAAACTTCGGACAAATCGTTTTGTCTGCCATAGTTCTCACCTCTTTAATTATAGTATAGCAAATTTTTTTACATAAATAAAATAATTAATTTACTTGACGTAACTAATTATTGTTTGTATACTTAGTTACATAAAGTAAGTTAATATTTTTTTGGGAGGAATTTCAGAAATGGCAAATGTAAATTTAGACAAAGTGCACAGTGCATTGAATTTTGAAGTAAAACATATGATGGTGTCGAAAGCAAAAGGTGAATTCCAAGAATTTGATGTAGATTTTAACGGAAGCTTCGATGACCTTGAAAATGCTAGTGTTAAAGCGACAATTGATGTAGCGTCTATCGAAACTAACAACGAGGACCGTAACGGACACTTAAAATCAGGTGACTTCTTTGATGTAGAAACATATCCAAACATTACTTTTGTTAGTAAAAATATCGAAAAAGTAAGTGATTCTGAATTTAAAATCACTGGCGATTTAACTATTAAAGGTGTTACAAATGAAGAAACTTTCACAGCTGAATACAATGGAAAAGCAAAAGATCCAATGCAAGGTAATACGATTGCCGGTGCAGATGTATCAGGAAAAATCAACCGTGAAGATTATGGTTTAACTTGGAATGCTCCACTTGAAACTGGCGGGGTATTAATCGGTAAAGAAGTTAAATTCTCCGGTGGATTTGAATTTGTTGTAGAAGAATAATAGTAAACACTAAAAGCCAACGCTCATGATGCGTTGGCTTTTTCATATGATTAAAACTATACTGTCCCTCTTTCTATAAGATTGACATGAAGTTCTTCATGGCGATTAATCGCTTTTCCTAAAACATGTTGAAACAGCCGCTCCCCCATTGTTGCAATTGGAATTTCAAACGTAGTAATATCCATCATTTTTGCTATTGGCTGATTATCAAAACCAATGATTGCCATGTCCTTAGGTACGTTTATATGTACATTCTTACAAGCGGTCAGGATGCCTGCTGCCACTACATCACTCGTTACCAATAGTGCATCTGGTTTTTCTGCTAATTCTGAGATTTCATCGATTACTTTCTGACCATCTTCAAAATAATAGTTTTCAGTAAAAACGAATTCCTTTTGTGGATATTGTTTCAAAAACTCCTTATAAGCCAGTTGGCGAAAGTAACTATTTGAGCCTGATTCTCGCCCTATACAGTAACCGATTCTTTTATATCCCTTATGTTTTAGATAAGCTAATGCATCCATAAAACTTTGGTAATGGTCAACGAAAACGGAATCTATGCTTTTATTCCCTGCTGCATTTTCACTGACAACTATTTTTCCGTATTGCTGATAAGCTTCGATGGTTGCTAATTCGATGATATGGGAACAAATAATCAGTCCATCAATTTGTTTATGTTTTAACATATCTAACGCTTCTTGTTCTCTATCTTTTTCGTAATTGGTTTGAATAAGAACAAAATGATAATGATTTTCTACCGCTTGCTTTGCAATTCCCTCGATAAGCAGCCCAAAGTATGGATGCTTTACAAAAGGAACAACAACACCGATTAGATGAGATTTTCCTTGGCTAAGACTTACCGCATTTCGATTTACCTGATAGTCTACTTTCCTCATCACATCGATAACTGCTTTCCGCTTCTCTTCACTAACATATGGATGATCATTAATTACTCGAGACACAGTTGTCACTGACACGCCGGCCATTTTTGCGATATCACGAATATTTGCCAAGATTTTCACCTTTTTTCTAAAAAAATTCTTGCTCTGAAACGCGTTTCACCATCTAAGCTAAGATTAAAGGAGGGTGAATGATGGAAATAGTATTTGGTATTTTTATCTGGTTATTTATGTGTGGTAGTATCCTTATTTTAGCATCCTTTGCCATTCAATTAGAAGGAGAAGATAAAAAGCATGATTTGAAGGGTTATCTGGCTTATATCGAAGAAGTGTACAATCGGAATATTACGGATCAGAAAAAATAACAGGAAGGCACATACAGAATCATTCTATGTGTTCTGTATGTGCTCTTGGCAAAAACTATTAATAGGCTTCTCTCCTCTCCTTTAAATGTTTTAACATTGCAACTATTAGGAAACTAACAATCACTAATAGGAGCCAGGAGCTAATTTTACCTAAATGAACGATTTGCCATGCTTGAGATTGTCCGGGATATTGCCACGCCCCAAAAAAGGTAGCAATATTCTCCGCAATCCAAATAAAAAAGCCGATTAGTACAAAGGATAAAACCAGTGGCATCTTATATGTACGATCATTGACCTGATAATAAACAATCGTTTGCAAGAATAATAGAATCGTTGCAACCTTTAGCACCCAGCGAAAATCATAAATATAGTGATGGGTAAAAAAGTTAAAATAGATTGCAGCACTTAAGATAGCAACCGTCCAGGTCGGCGGCCATTTTTCTAACTGAACATCGAGTCGACGCCAGGCCTGACATAAGTAACTGGCAACACTTGCATACATAAAACCGCTATATAGTGGTACTCCAAATATTTTGGTTAGGGCCTCTTCCGGATAGCTCCAAGACCCCATATGTACTTTATATATTTCCAGTGCAAGGCCAATAAGGTGAAAGACACAAATAACTTTCAGTTCATCCCATGTTTCCAGCTTCGTGACGAGCATGAGCACTTGGGTAATCAGACAAATGATCAGAATAAGATCATAGCGATGAATAAAAGATATGTCTACCATCTGAGTAATCGCTAATGTGGAGAAAATAACAACGGCAAAAACGCATGATTTTGCCTGCTCAATTCCAAACGTCCATAATTGTCGCACGGCTAGATCTCCAACACGTAACTGATGATTTCTTTGATTTTGCCATCTTTATGCTTGTTCAGCTTATAAATATCGCAGAAACTGTAATGACGCTGTTCTCCACTTCTATCTGTCGAATGTATAATACCATTAACTACTCCTTCTCTTCCATGCGTAATTAGATGTTCGATTTCTAGTTCGAACTGGTTGCCGTTATCCATTCCTTGTAGTGCCTGTTCTAAGTTTTCGATACCCTTTATCGTATCATTTCCGACCATGCGCCAAATGATATCATCTGTTACACTTTCTAGTATTTTTTCACTGTTTCCTTTTACAAAGGCTTCATTAAATGCTCGGAAAAATTGTTGATTTTTTGTTTCCATATATTGCACACTCCTTTTTCTAAATTAGTATACCATAGGAGGCTTGTTTGTTATAATGTAGCGGAAAGGAGATGATATATTGCTCTTAAGACCTCCACAAAAAATAGATCAATTGTTGCAGTTGGAAGTGATGCAAGAACGTTACCTCGACGTCCCTCCAAATATCTCCGAATCATTTGGCAGAGAACTCGCCGGATACCTTGGAGAGAAAAGTTTACCTTACTTCATAGACCTCATTACTACCACATCCCATTATGATTTATATGGACTAAGACTAGAAAGAAATAACTACCACTTCCAAATCGATAGCTTATTTTTATTCCCTGCCTTTTTCTTAATTACAGAAATTAAACACTTAAAAGGGAAACTTTTTATTAACGAAGCACATCAGCTGATTCAGTCGAAAGAATCAGAGCAGAAAGTGTACCAACACCCTCTTTCCCAAGCAAAATTACAAAAAGAACAGCTTAGAAAAGTTTTAGAAGACCTCGGTTTTGAATTCATTCCCATCTATACGTTAGTTATTTTCACTCATGATCAAGCAAATATTACATTTGAACATCCAGATATGATTCCTGTTCAACAACTTCCTTTTCGATTGGAGGAATTAACACGGGAATTCTCAGATCCTAGGTTAGAGCGGAATCAATTATTACAATTAGGCAAAAAGTTGGTGAGTATGCATCGAGAGCGCCCTCTTACTTTTTTACAACCAACTGGAGAGGTACTTCGCAATATTAGAAGAGGTGTGTTTTGTCCTAAATGTAAACCGCTGGTAATGAAATGGACTCATGGTGCTTGGAAGTGTAGTAAATGCGGCTATAAAGATAAAAATGCTCACATTCCTGCTTTGATTGATTTTGTTTTTATGTTTGGATACATCATCAATAATAGGCAGGCAAGGTGGTTCTTATTATTAGACTCCATTTACACGGCATCACGAATTTTGAGGAAATTAGAGGTTGAGTCTTACGGGGGAAATAAAAATAAAACTTATAACTTAAGATTTTTGCTGAATAGCTATAAAGGAAGGGCCTAAATAGGTGCCTTCCTTTGTTATTATTATTTATTTGCAACTCTTGCTTTTTATTTGCAGTTTTTCAGATTTAGTTGCAACTCTTGCTTTTTATTTGCAGCTTTTCAGATTTGTTTGCAACTCTTGCTTCTTATTTGCAGATTTCCAGATTTAGTTGCAGCTCTAGCTTTTTATTTGCAGGTTTTCAGATTTAGTTGCAGCTCTTGCTTTTTATTTGCATCTTTTCAGATTTATTTGCAACTTCTGCTTTTTATTTGCAACTTTCCAGATTTATTTGCAACTTCTGCTTTTTATTTGCAGCTTTTCAGATTTAGTTGCAACTCTTGCTTTTTATTTGCAGCTTTTCAGTTTTATTTGCAACTTCTGCTTTT
>NZ_WJEB01000017.1:0-3687 GCF_010994085.1 Gracilibacillus saliphilus
ACTTTCCAGATTTATTTGCAACTTCTGCTTTTTATTTGCAGCTTTTCAGATTTAGTTGCAACTCTTGCTTTTTATTTGCAGCTTTTCAGTTTTATTTGCAACTTCTGCTTTTATTTGCAGCTTTCCAGATTTATTTAAAGCATCTATTTAAAACTATATTTAGTGATAAAAATCACTAACAAGCACTATATATTGTGTTATATTCTATTTATCATATTAAAAGGAGAATTGATCCATGTTTCAAAACACAGAACAAATTATCAAGAAGTTTACATCTAGCGTAGATGATAAAAAAGCAGATTATTTAAAAAGGGAGAATAGTAATTATGTATATTCTCTTCCACTTCTTAGGCACAATTTAACTAATCATGCGGAGGAGCAGTTTCTTTTTCAGCATATTCTTCCTCCTCGAATAAAAGAGTTATATGATGAGGGAATTGTTTATGTTCATGACAAACAGCTTGCACCTTATTGCGTTTCGATTAGTTGTCGGGATATTGCAATGAAGGGGATTCCATCACTTGCTAAAAATATGATTACATCTAGACCTGCGAAACGCTTGTCGATTCTACTTAGACATTTCAGTAATGTGGTCACCCTTATTTCGCAACAGGTATCTGGGGCTGTCATGCTTGCACAGCTCTCCACGATTGCTGCTTCCTATCTCCAGGAGGAAGAAAAAAATCATATTACATACTCTCAGGATGAATTAAAACAGCTTTTTCAAAGTTTAATTTGGGAACTAAATATGCCATTAAGATCAGGCGCACAAAGTAGTTTTTCTAACATTACATTGGAATTCGGAAAACCTTCTGAAGAAATAAAAGATGAATATGTTGTAATTGGCGGGAAGCCGCTCTCGATCAAGTATTCAGATATTCCTTCACAATATTTTGATCGGATTAATCAAGCAATTATCGATGTGATGAGTGAAGGAACTGGCAGTGATGGTATTCCATTCACCTTTCCATTACTGACCGTACAAATCGATGATGACTTTAACTATCATAATCCGCTATTCCTAGAATTACTCGATAAGATGTATAACTGGGGTGGTGTTTATTTTGAGAACTTTAAAACAAAGCCTTTTGAAGATCCTTATTATAAAGCATTAAACCCAATGATTCAGGCGAAAGATCCTGAAGTCAGTCGCAGTCTTTGTTGCAGGTTACAAATAAATCTAGAAACATTGTCAAAAGCTGGTGGTGGTGTCTTTGGTTCTTCGACCGGTTCTACAGGGGCTGTACAGGTACTTAACCTTAATATCAACCGTCTATTACTTGAATTCGGAAACAATATCAACACGGTCAAAGAGAAAATGCGGGCATACATGGAAGTGATGCAAGAAGCACATATGGCAAAACGAAAATGGTTAGAGCAAAATAAAGAACTTTTTCCTACCTTTTTCTCTTATAACCCTAATCTAAAAAACTATTTTAACGTATTTGCGATTACTGGAATGAATGAGGGACTTATCAATATCGGTTACCAGAAAGGCATCAATGATCCTGAAGGTAAACGAATTGCGCATGAATTAATGCAATATATGACAGATATAGTTAATGAGTTTATTGTGCGAGATAAAGTTGCTTGTGGTATTGAGTATGCACCTGCTGAAAATGCTGCGATTAAATTAGCTCGACATGATCAGAAGTGGGCAGAGGCACACAATCAAGATATTTTCACACAAGGAGAAGGAGAAAATCCTTACCTTACCAGTGGTTGTATGACACCTTTTTCAGAAGATGATTTCATAGATCAATTAGAAAACAGTGCAGAGTTCCAAGGCTATGCTACTTCCGGAAGTGTGCTACACCATTTCTTAGAATCAAAAGTAACACCAGAAAAACTGATCAGTTATTTGGATAAAATTTTTGAAAAGCCGATTAACTATATCACATTAACGCCAACGATTACATCATGTATGGATTGTGGTCAAAAAATGGTAGCAGAGGATGCGAAAAATGTGCAAGAATGCCCGACATGCGGCTCCCATGATATTGCTTCATTTAGTCGTGTGATTGGTTATTTAAAAATGATTGCTCGCAATCATATTAATGTTGATGAAAAAGGCTATTACAAAGGAAAATATAATTTCTGGTCGAAAGCAAGACGACATGACTGGAATGTACGCAAACGAATGAAAAAAGAAACGATTGAAGAAGTTGTTCATTCGTGAAATTTTATAACCATTTTATTCGCACATTCCAAGACTTGCCTGATCACACAACATTATTGGTACATTCTTTATCTGGCTGTCTGCTTCATTGCTATGGTTGTCACAATTATGATGAAATTGTTGCCAATACACCGAAAAACTATAAGACGAAAGAAGATCTTTATGCTTATTTAGAGAGAAACGGCTTTTTGTTTGATGCGGTTATGCTTAGTGGGGGGGAATTTTTAATCGATAAAATGGTGGACATTACAGACTTATTGAAAAAGGTCCGCAGTATTTTCAAAGGGAAAATTATTGTCACAACTTGTGGGATATATCATACAAAACTCAAACGATTGATCGCTGAAGGCCTGGTAGATGGTATCCATATTGATATGAAGCTGCCATATCATGTGTTAGATCCACGGGAAGATCAAAATATTTTCCAAGATGTAATGGGGATTAAGCCTAATCAGCAATTAATCGAAAATTTGTTGGATAGTATTGATACCGTCATTCAACACAATTCACCACTGGATCAGGTGCGAACTGTAAAATATCCGATTCTTGCTGATATCTTTTTTGATGAAATTCGTGATTATGTAGAAAAAAGAAAGAGCTATTTTCAAAGTGATGTTCCATATTATTTAAATCCATTTCAATATGTGTAATGAAGAGGATACGAATAGTTCGTGTCCTCTTTTTTTGTTTAATTTTTCATGTGTGTGGTAACTCATTATTGTATCCGCAAAAAAATAGAAGGAGAGTGAGTTAGTATGAAACAAAGAACTGGTCATGATTGGCATTTAATTGATCATAAAATCTTTATTCCATCCTTACTTTTCATCATTATGATTAGCATTCCTTTTTCTATTTACGAATCTGAATCATTAAATATGCTGAATACTATATTTGATAAAATTGTCGATGTTTTCAGCTGGGGGTATATCTGGTATGCTCTTATTTTGGTAGCAGCCGGGTTATATTTATCCTTTTCTAAATATGGAAAAGTAGTGCTGGGCAATCCAAATGAAAAGCCGAGATTTACTATGTTCGAATATGCATCGATCTTGATTGCAATGGGAGTTGGCTCCACCATTATGAGAACAGGGATGGTACAGTGGACACAGGTGGCCTTGGACCCTCCTTTTGGTGTGAGCCCTGAATCGCAGGAAGCACTTCTATGGGGAAATGCCTATAGTATGTTCTTATGGAGTTTTCAAGTTTTTGCAATCTTTGTGATGGCAGCTCCAGCGATGGCTTACATTATTCATGTTAAGAAAAGACCGTTGATGCGCATCTCAGAGGCATGTCGCTGTATTTTCGGCGATAAATTCACCGATGGCCTCGGAGGAAAAGTGTTAGACATTCTTTTCTTAGTCAGCATCTTATCTGGTGCTGCTGTTACGTTAGGATTAGGTACACCAATCATTACCTATAATGTTTCGGCACTGCTGAATATGGAGGTTACCTTTGGCCTTACCATGATTATAACGATTGTTTGGGTTTTTCTATTCTCTGTAAGTGCC
>NZ_WJEB01000018.1:0-5245 GCF_010994085.1 Gracilibacillus saliphilus
CTGAGCCAAGATCAAACTCTCAATAAAAGACTTGCACATGGATGTGCTGATGCCAATGTTGCGACAGGACGTCGCGTTCTTAATTGGCAACATTTGACCTCGCTCGCTTCTAAAAGCTAGCTTTTGTTTCATGTTTAAAATCATACTGGTTGTTTTGTTCAGTTTTCAAAGATCAATGTCTTTTTGAAGCGACAAATAAATTATAGCAAATCGCTATATATCTGTCAATAACTTTTTGAACTCTTTTTAACGAGCCGACTTTCACAATGTTACAGACTATTTTTGAAAAAGTCAATACCTTATTTCAAATTTTATTATGGAATGATACAAATTAAAATATACATTAAAATTTTAGTATAACGTAATTCTGTCATCAGATAATGTTAAAACCCGCTTCTGCAATTAGAAACGGGTTTTATATATGAGGTTTATCGAAAGTATGCTATTTAATTCGCAACAATATTCACTAACTTACCAGGTACTACAATCACTTTACGCACCGTCTTTCCTTCGATACGTTCTTTAATAGCTTCTTGTTCTAGAGCTTTTTGTTCAATTTCGTCTTTGGACGCATTTTTATCCACCATCATCTTCGCACGAACTTTCCCCATGATTTGGATAACAATCTCTACTTCATTTTCCACTAATTTAGATTCGTCATATTCTGGCCATTGCTCATACACTAATGAGTCGTCATGTCCAAGCAACTGCCAAACCTCCTCTGATAAGTGCGGAGCTACAGGTGATAACAACTTCACAAAGCCTTCCACGTATACTCTAGGGATTTCCTCTGCTTTATAAGCTTCATTAATAAATACCATCATTTGTGAGATACCTGTGTTGAATCGTAAATCCTCAAAATTCTGCGTAACTACTTTTACTGTTTCATGATAGATTTTTTCTAAATCATCTGAACGATCTACTTCCGTTACTTTATTAGATAGTTGATGGTCATCTGTTACAAACAAACGCCAAACACGATCTAAGAATCGTCTTGAACCGTCTAAACCATTGGCACTCCATGCTACAGAAGCATCTAATGGCCCCATGAACATTTCATACAATCTTAATGTATCTGCACCATGTGTTTGGACAATCTCATCCGGGTTCACAACATTACCTTTGGATTTACTCATCTTTTCATTATTTTCACCAAGAATCATACCTTGGTTAAACAGTTTTTGAAATGGCTCTTTAGTCGGTACAACACCAATGTCATATAAAAACTTATGCCAAAATCGTGCATACAATAAGTGTAATACAGCATGTTCAGCACCACCTATATAGACATCAACAGGTAACCATTCCTTTAACGTATCAAAGTCTGCAAGCTTCTCAGGATTATGCGGGTCGACATATCGTAAGAAATACCAACAGCTTCCTGCCCATTGTGGCATCGTATTTGTTTCACGACGACCTTTCATACCTGTTTCAGGATCCGTCACATTGACCCAATCTTCTATATTCGCAAGTGGAGACTCTCCTGTTCCCGAAGGTTTTATTTCAGCGGTTTTTGGGAGCACTAATGGTAACTCTTCTTCTGGAACAGCAGACATCGAGCCGTCTTCCCAATGGATAACCGGAATTGGCTCTCCCCAATAGCGTTGACGACTGAACAACCAGTCTCGAAGGCGATAAGTTACTTTTCGCTCTCCTCTCTTTTTACCCTCTAACCAATCAATTGCTTTAGCAATAGCATCTTCTTTATTTAATCCATTCAAAAAGTCGGAGTTAATGTGAGGACCATCACCCGTAAATGCTTCTTCTTCTATATTACCACCTTCTAAAACAGGGATAATTTCAAGGTTGAATTGTTTCGCAAACTCATAGTCACGCTCATCATGTGCCGGAACCGCCATGATTGCACCAGAACCATATGACATTAACACATAATCAGCAACCCAAATAGGTAGTTTTTTTCCGTTAATTGGATTAATTGCATAAGCTCCAGTAAAAACGCCTGTTTTATCTTTGGCTAGGTCTGTTCGCTCCAAGTCACTTTTTGTCTTTACGTTTTCTAAGTATGCACTGACATCTTCCTGCTGCTCCGCTGTAACGACTTTGTCCACTAACGGATGCTCTGGTGCTAATACAGCATAAGTAGCACCAAATAATGTATCTGGTCGTGTCGTAAAAACGGTAAAGGATTCATCATGAGCATCTATATCAAAAATGACTTCTGCACCTTCAGAACGGCCAATCCAGTTACGTTGCATGTCTTTAATACTTTCCGGCCAATCTAATTCATCTAAATCTTCCAATAGACGATCAGCATAAGCAGTGATTTTTAGCATCCATTGCTTCATTGGTTTTCGTTCAACCGGATGTCCGCCGCGCTCACTTTTTCCATCTATTACTTCTTCATTAGCTAACACTGTACCCAAGGCAGGGCACCAGTTAACCGGAACTTCATCAATATAGGCTAACCCTTTTTCATATAGCTTTAAGAAAATCCATTGCGTCCATTTATAATAATTTGGATCTGTTGTATTCACTTCACGATCCCAATCATAAGAGAAACCTAACTCCTGAATTTGTCGACGGAAGGTATTAATATTCTGTTCTGTAAAATCTGCAGGGTCATTTCCAGTATCCAACGCATATTGTTCAGCTGGCAGACCAAATGCATCCCAACCAATCGGATGTAATACTTCATATCCTTGCATTCGTTTCATTCTTGATAAGATATCAGTTGCTGTATAACCTTCTGGATGTCCAACGTGCAAACCGGCCCCAGATGGATAAGGGAACATATCTAACGCATAAAACTTATCCTTATCAGAACCTGTATTCGTTGCAAATGTTTTGTTTTCTATCCAATAATTGCGCCATTTTTCTTCAATTTGTTTATGATCAAATGACATATCTTCCTTCCTCCTTCGAACCATTATGTATATACCGAACATATGTTCTTGAACGCAAAAAAAACTCCCTAATCCCAAAATGGGACGAGAGAGATTCCCGCGGTACCACCCAACATTAGTGTTAAGCTATTTATTAACACTCACTTAAAATC
Source organism: Gracilibacillus saliphilus (assembly GCF_010994085.1). NCBI lineage: Bacteria > Bacillati > Bacillota > Bacilli > Caryophanales > Bacillaceae > Gracilibacillus > Gracilibacillus saliphilus. The sequence continues at coordinate 3,017 of NZ_WJEB01000018.1, forward strand.
CTTAACGCGGATAACGACAAAAGCTACTACCATTGTTCACTTTTGTAACATCTGAGGCGAGTTCGTAACAGGATAGTAGTGACTTGCACCAACCGCCACCTCTCTTAGCCTAATCCTATAACTACTATTCCTCTTCATCGTCATATATGTTCTATTGTACATAATCTGCTTTACTTTCTGATAGTTTAAAGAAATGTCTGAATTTTGTCAAGGAGTGTCCATCACCAGATATAAACCTTTGCTTCATAAGGATCTAAAACCATCTTTGCCGATAATTGCTTTCCTTCTACATTTGTTAATACTAGTTCAGGAGTATTTTCAAGGACATGTGTAGGAATGCTTACTTCCGCCTTTGAACCAAACAAGTTCGTAATAATAAATGCACCATGCTCATTTAACTTTCGCGTATACGCGTACACCTTATCATGATTAGCTAATTCAAGTTCATAACTACCATACACAAGAACTTCATATCGTTTTCGTGTCGCAATCATTCTTTTATAGTATTGTAAGATAGAATTCGGATTTCCTTGCTGGGCTGCCACATTTATTTCCTTATAGTTTGGATTGACTTTCAACCAAGGTGTTCCACTCGAAAAACCTGCATTTACCTCGTGATTCCATTGCATAGGCGTTCTGGAATTATCACGACCACTCTTCCAGATCTTTTTCATTATTTCTTCGTGTGACTTACCTTCCGCAATCTCGTTATCATACATATTTTTGATCGCCACATCGTTATAATCATCAATCGAATCAAAGCGCACATTAGTCATACCGATCTCTTGCCCTTGGTAAATAAAAGGTGTCCCATGCATAAAGAAAAACATAGTCGCTAAACATTTCGCCGATTGTTCACGATATTGATCGTCATTCCCCCAAGTCGAAACCGAACGAGGCTGATCATGATTTTCTAAGAAAAGCGCATTCCACCCAACACCTTCCAACCCTTTTTGCCACTTCGTCAATGTTTGTTTTAAAGTGTGGATATCTAATTTCCCTTCTGCACTCATATTCCACAGACCTAAATGCTCAAATTGAAAAATCATATCAAAATATCCTTTTTCTTCACCAACCCATTGATCAGCATCCTCTATCGTAACACCATTCGCTTCACCAACTGTCATAATATCATAATGATGAATAGTCTCTTTCGCAAATTCTTTTAAAAACTTATCAATACCTGGTCGATTCATATGGCCGTCGAAGGAAGGTACATATTTTTTGTTAGCAGGGTTTGGCAGATCAGGAAACCCTGGCACTTTTTTAATATGAGATATCGCATCTACCCTAAATCCATCTATTCCTTTATCTAACCACCAATTCACCATGTCATAAAGATCCTGTCGCACATCTGGATTTTCCCAGTTTAAATCAGGTTGTTTAGTAGAAAAAACATGCATATAATATTCTTTTGTCTTCTCGTCATATTCCCAGGCAGATCCGCCAAAGATTGATTCCCAATTGTTCGGCTCTTTGCCATTTCTGCCTGGATGCCAAATATAATAGTCGCGATACGGATTATCTTTTGATGAACGAGACTCAATAAACCATTCATGCTCATCTGAGGTGTGATTAATAACTAAATCCATGATTAATTTCATATTACGACTATGTACTTCTTCCAGAAGCAGATCGAAATCTTCCATTGTCCCGAAATCATCCATAATCTTTTGATAGTCACTGATATCGTAGCCGTTATCATCATTAGGGGACTCATAAATAGGGCTGATCCAAATCACATCAATACCTAAATCTTTTAGATAATCGAGCTTTGCAATAACACCTTGTAAATCTCCGACTCCGTCTCCGTTTGAATCCATAAAACTACGTGGGTAAATTTGATATGCTACTGCCTCTTTCCACCATTTTCTGTTCATAAAATAACCCCCTTAAATGCCTTCACCTTTCCTCTTTCTGCTCTGAGGAGACACTTTAATCTCTCTATAACTTGCGCAAGCGATTGCATACATATAATATTATCACTTAATGTTTTTATGTCAATAGTATTTATCGAATTAAAAAGTTCATTATAATGATAAAGCAATCGATTGCACTTAGCGAAAAATTGCTGCCCGATGAAATCTATGCAAGTATGGAGAATCTTTATTGAGCGGACATTGAATCCCTTATTCGGTTCATTTCAAGTTAGATTAACAATATTTTCGATGAATAACGGAATAGATGTCCACTGCTTCTTCAAAAACGGCATTTATGACACAAATAACG